>JBBRUG010000159.1:0-13156 GCA_038247995.1 Chloroflexales bacterium
CGGGGGTTCGGGCGCCGGCTGCGGGGCGGCCAGCGGGCAACCATTGTAAGTTTGCGCGAGTTGCAGAGCGCGCAAGACGTTCAGGCGCCCCCAGCCGTACTCGGGATCTTTGCCGGGCGCGCCTTTGTCATCGGCACTGGCCGTCAGCACACACCCAACATCGTAGTAGCCCAACTCCGGGCGTAAGCTCAGCACCAACCCCGCCGCGCCGGCCACATAAGGGCTGGAGAACGATGTGCCGTTCGGTGGGCCGTAGCTGCCGCCGGGCAGGGTAGACCACAGACCAACCCCAGGTGCCGAGATATCGACATAGTCGCCGGTGTTGGAGAAGCCGGTGATCACGTCGCTATTGCCGGTCGCACCGACAGCGAGCACGTCTGGGTAGGCCGCCGGATAGTTCGGTTCATTGCCATCCTGCCGCTCGTTGCCGCTGGCGGCGATCACAACAATGCCACGCGCCAGAGCGTAGTTTACGGCTTCACCCAGGGTCTGGCTCTCGCCGCTACCACCCAGGCTCAGGTTGATCACGCGCGCGCCGTTATCGACGGCCCAGCGGATCCCGGCGGCTACCGTCGCGTCACTGCCGCCGCCATTGCGGTTGAGCGATTTGATCGGCATAATCCGGCAACCCCAGCACATCCCGGCAATGCCGACACCATTATCGGTGTTCGCGGCGATCAGGCCGGCGACGGCGGTACCATGGCCATTGTCGTCGTTGGCATCGCCATTGTTGGCGAAGGCGTTGAAGCCAGGCACTGTTTTTCCAGACAGATCGGCGTGGCCGCTATCGACACCAGTATCGACCACGGCAATCACAATTGATGTGCCGGTGGTGATATCCCAGGCCTCAGGCGCTTGCACATTGCGCAGGCCCCACTGCTGTTCCAGCACCGGATCGTTGGGCATCCGGCTGGCCGTGCGGCGCAGGTTCGGTTCCGCATACCGCACAGCCGCAGCTAGTTGAAGGTGCGCGGCAGCGGTTTGCAGGTCGGTTCCAGCCCGCACGCGCACTAGGTAAGTGTCGCTGCCGACGCCAAGCGGTTCAAACGCGTAAGCGCCGAAGCGCTGCAGGCTCCGGTTGAGGCCGGCATGGCCGACCGTAGGGCCACTGACGGCCAATCCGCCGCCATGCAGCGCCAGGTGATAACCAGGCCGCAGGCCAACCAGCAGTTCACCGGCGATCGCATCGCCCGCGCTGCGCGCGGCAACCGGCGCCGGAGCCGGCAAAAACATCAAAGCGACAAGCAACACGAGCAGGAAGTTGGTGAAACGGCTCATCGGGGGCATTCCTCTCCAGAGGGAGTTCCAATGGGTCACGATCGACCCGCGCCGCTATTATAGCAGCGCCCTGCTACCCGCCACAATGCGAAGCGGCGCCGCCGCCTTTGCGTAGCACGCCAGAGGGCTGTATAATCGCAGTGAATGACGTTGGACGCTTAGCATAGACATATGGCGCTAAAGACACTCCAGGGCAAGCTGCTCGCCTCCGTACTCCTCGGTCTGATCGTCGTCATTGGCATCGGTCTCTTCAGTGACCTGCGCGCTGTCGGGCGCGATTTCGGCGCCTTCCAATGGGGCTTGCTGCCCATCATCCTCGGTTGCACGATCATCAACTACTTCTTGCGCTGGCTCAAGTGGGATTACTACCTGCGCCAACTCCAGATCGGCGCTGGCGTGAGTCGCGGCGATAGCGGGCTTATCTTCACCAGTGGCCTGGTGATGTCGGTGACACCCGGTAAACTCGGCGAAGTGTTTAAATCGTATTTGCTGCGCCGCATCAATCAGACGCCGGTCACCCGTTCGGCGCCGGTTGTGCTCGCCGAGCGCCTGACCGACGGCTTGGCGATGTTGCTGCTGATGGCACTCGGCTTAACGCTCTACCCGCCGGCTCGCCCGGCCTTTATCTTGCTAGTGATTCTGAGTGTGGCCGGTATTTTGGTCGTGCAGCATCGCCCGTTGGCGTTGGCGATCATCGCCGGGATTGCACGGTTGCCCCTGGGCGACCGGATTGCGCCGCGCCTCAACACAATCTATGCCAGCCTGAATCAGTTGCTCGACTGGCGCATTCTGACTGTCTCAACCCTGATCAGCATCGTCTCGTGGGGTTTTGAGTGTGTGGCCTTCTATTATGTATTGGTGGGGCTGGGCCAGGTAGGCACCGCGCTGTTACTGCTCCAGGCTACATTCATTTTTGCCGCCAGCACGCTCTTCGGCCTGGTTTCCTTCTTACCGGGTGGCCTTGGCGTAAGTGAGGTGACCAGCGTTGGGTTGCTCGTGGCGCTGGTGGGGATGACTGTCAGCGCCGCAACCAGCGCCACAATTGTGATTCGCTTCGCGACCCTCTGGTTCGGTGTTGTGCTTGGGGTGATCGCCCTACTCTGGTTTGGGCGGAGGTATCCTACCCAGGAGTCAGAGGTCAGGATTCAGGAATCAGGCGAGCAAGCATAAGCGCCTCCACCCCAACTCATGAACTCCGGCTCCTGACTCCTGAATCCTGTCTTCTAGAATGAAGGATGTTCCATGGCTTCCATCTTCACCCGGATCGTCGCCGGCGAGATCCCAGCGGCAACCGTGTTCGAGGACGAGCACACGCTGGCTTTCCTCGACATCAACCCCGCCAGTCGTGGCCATACGCTGGTGATCATCAAAGATGAGCGCCCCAGTCTGCTCGATCTTACGCCGGAACAGGCGGCTGCCGTGATGCGAACCACCCAACGGGTCGCCCAGGCGCTTGTGGTAACACTTCAGCCCGAAGGCTTCAACATTGTGCAAAATAATGGCGCAGTGGCCGGGCAAACGGTGATGCATTATCATGTCCATATTATTCCACGCTGGTCGGGTGATCATGTGCTGACCCATTGGCAGCCGGGGAATGCCCAACCCGCCGAACTGCACGCACTCGCCGCAACAATCGCTGCTGCTATGGTGAAGGGGGAGGCATGAGCGACGGAAGGCCGTCTGATCCAGGGGTGAACGATCCGCAACTGAACCGCGCCCAGATCCAGGAACGGTTGAATGATCTTGATGCCCGCGTCGGCGCTGCACAGCGCGATCTTTTCGAGCAGCAAAGCAGCGTTGATCGCGCACGCGCCGAGCGCGACTCCTTTAAGGCAGCCTATCGCAGGGAACTTGAGCCTGAGCCGACTGTGCGCCCTCCGCTCGCCGATGACGGCGGGCCGACGATTATGCCTGAGCGTGATCGCCTGAATCGTGGCGATACCAACAATACCCTAAAAACAATTCTGCTGGTGCTGCTGGGTGTGCTCGCCGCCCTGCTCTTGCTGGGCCTGCTCTGGGTGCTGGGCGTTTTTCCGCGCCAGATGGCGAGTGTCCCCAGCGAACCGATCTTGCAGAACAGTAACGCCGGTACGCTCGGCGGTGCAAACGCAACCCAGATCGATGATCAACCGCCGCTGGGCAATGAACTTGAACCGGCTGTCGCCGGTCGCTTTCAGGCAACCTATGATCGCTTCGGGGTCAATGTCCTCGGTCGGCCGATCTCAGGTGTGATCAACGAGAACGGCATGGAAGTCCAGTGGTTCGAGCGGGCGCGTCTGGAATATCACCCGAATCTGGCCGGCACGCTCTACGAAGTGCAGTTTAGCCGCCTCGGCACGTTCTATACCGATGGACGCAGCTTTGCCGAACAACAATTCTTTGCCAGTCGCGACGACCTGCGCTTTTTTGATGTGACCCGCCACGCCGTCGGCGGGGCATTTCTCGACTTCTGGAACCGCAATGGCGGTATGGATACCTTTGGTTTCCCGATCAGTGAAGAGTTTGATGAATTGCTGCCCGACGGCAATACGTATCGCGTGCAATACTTCGAGCGGGCGCGTCTGGAATATCACCCGAACCTGTCCGGTACGGAACATACCGTGCAGGTTGGGTTGTTGGGTACAGCGCTCTACAGCAACGACCCGCGTCGGCCAATGACCGTTCAGCCCATGCCGACGCCGGTGCCGCTGCCATAGTACACCAGGATACAGGAGTCAGGAGTCAGGAGGCGGTAGGTCTCGGTTCTCAGGCATTAAGCATCATTTTCAGGTATCATGCCAGACACCCTCATCTTCATCGGAGTGGCGCAACAGTACGGCTTTCGCGCTGAGGCGGCGCATGCGGCGCTGAAGCACATCCGCGAGCAGTTGCAGGATCACGCTGTCGGCGCGAGTCGCTTCTATCTCTTTCGGACGGCCGGCGGTGGTGTGGGCGCGGGAACGACCGAGGCGACACCGACGCGCATGCGCACGTTACTGGCGTTTGTCAGCGCTGATGCGGCTCTGGCCTTCGCCCAGCAGTATGGATTGAGCGCCGCGCCGCGTTTACTGACGCTTAGCTTGCCCCAACTGCTGGCTGTGCTTGTCCAGCGCCCAACGATCAAAGCCTTGCTCATTGCGACCGAGCACGACGGCGTCAGCGCTGATGGGCTCCCTGATGGCGTGCGGATCGAGCGCGCTACCTTGCTCGCCCAACTGGCGACGACGGAGAATTTACTGCTGTGACGATGAAACGGACAACAACAGATTGCACGAGCGAAGGGAGACAGTATGGGCAGTCGCTTTGATGAGATGCGGATCTTCTCGGGGAATGGGAACCCGAACCTCGCAAGCGCAATCTGTGATCGCGTCGGCGTACCGCTTGGCGATGCAACGATTGTCAAGTTCAGTAACGAGAATATTTTCGTGCGGCTGAACGAAAGTGTGCGCGAAAAAGATGTTTTTGTGATCCAGTCGTTCTCAACGCCGGATCTCAGCGATCGGATCATGGAACTGCTGATCTTGCTCGACGCGTGCAAACGCGCTTCGGCGGGGCGGATCACGGCGGTGCTACCCTACTACGCCTATGGACGCACCGACAAGAAGGATCAGCCGCGGGTGCCGATTACGGCGCGCATGATCGCCGATATGATCCAGACCGCCGGCGCGCATCAGGTGCTGACGATCGATCTGCATGCCGGCCAGATCCAGGGCTTCTTCAGCATTCCCATGGACGAACTCACGGCAATGCATCTGCTGGTGCGCTACTTCGCCGAGAAGAACCTCGACAACCCGATTGTTGTATCGCCCGATGTGGGCTTTGCCAAGCGCGCGCGCAACTTCGCCGAGTCGCTGGGCGTGCCGCTGGCAATCGCCGAGAAACGCCGGGTGCAGCACTTTAATCGTAAAGATCGCCAGCACCTTACCTCGCCTGAAGTGCTCAACCTGATCGGCGATGTTACCGACCGCTCCTGTATCGTTGTGGACGACGAGATTGCCACCGGAAGCTCGATCATTGAAGTCGTCGAACTGCTCAAACGCCAGGGCGCACGCGAGATCTACGCCTGCTGCGTGCATCCCGTCTTCGCCGGCAATGCGGCCGAACGGCTGCGCGCCAGTGGACTGCGCGAACTCGTCACCACCGACACCTTGCCCCTGCCGCCGGAAAAACGCTGGCCCGGCCTGACGGTACTGAGTGTCAGCAATTTGCTTGCCGAGGTGATCCAGCGCATTCATAGCGGCGTCTCCGTAGATACGATCTTCACCCAACGCAATCATCCTGCCTTGGGGTGATGATGGCCTCGCCAATGCTCAATGCTCGGCGTTCGGCCGGCTGGCACACTTGTTGCAAGCAAGGATAGTTGACTGGAGACTGCTGACTAAGCAACAAGGAGGAGCTATGCCTGGGAAATTACCGATCGACCGCGTGCGTGAGCAGGAGCAGGCGCCGAAGATTATCGAGCGCGAGAAGCAACGCTACGCCGAAAAGCAGGCCAAACTCAACCGCGAAAATAAGCCCGTACCGCAGAAGGAGGAGCAGCAGCCGCAAGACGAGCCGACGGACAATGACGAGAAGGAGGATGCATAATGTCTGCGGACATTCTCCAACGTCTTGCCGCGCTCGAACCTACCGACAATGTGCTCGTCCTGAGCGTCTACCTGGATCTGCGCCCGCAGGAGAGCGGCGAGCGACCGGGGCAACGGGCCAGCCTGACGATCCTCAAAGATCGCTTGCGCGAGATCGAAAAAACGCTCGGCCCGCGCGGCGATGCTTTCGACTCCTTCCACGCTGACGTGGCGCGGATCGACGAGTATCTTAAAGCGGAGGTCGCGCCGGAGACGTACGGCCTAGCGATCTTCGCCTCAAGCGGACAGGAACTCTTCGAGGTTGTTGCGGCCGGCGTCGCTTTCGATAGCCATATTGCCGCAGGGACGATGCCCGATCTCTTTCAACTTGCCCAACTGCTCGACGATCAGGAGAGTGCCGTTGTGGCCCTCGTGGACACGAGCACGCTCCGGCTCTTCGTCACCCGCTATGGACATCTCGACGAAGTGGAGGGTACGAACGACCCGAACACGAAGATGTATCGTAAGCGCTCGATGGGCGGCTGGAAGCAGATGCACTATCAGCGCAACATCGACAATAATCGAGCCGATTTCGCCCGGCAGGCGGCCGTCGATATCGAAAAACTAGTGAACGAGATTGAGGCGGCACAGCTGGTCATCGCAGGCGACGAGGTAGCGATTCCGTTCCTGAAGGATGCACTCTCGACTGAGATGCAGGAGTTGCTGCACGACGACATCGTGCGCATGCATATTCGCACCCCCCGCGACGATGTGCAGAGCGAAATTGCGCCCTTGCTCGCTAAGCTTGAATCGGCGGAAGATCATGCCATCGCCGACCGACTGATGGAGGCGGTGCGGGCGGATGGGCTTGGCGTTGTCGGTCTGAAGCACACTCGGCGTGCGCTTGAATACGGCCAAGCTGATGTGTTGTTGCTCGCGCCGGAAACGGCTGTTGAGCTTGAGGATCGCAACGAACTAATCCGCATGGCGACGCAAACCAGTGCCAACATCGAAATCGTCGAGGAGCACGCCGGATTTATGGAAATGGGCGGCGTGGGCGCATTGTTGCGCTATCGTTGGTAAGCAAAAGACGGGGGTAAGCAAAAGGCGGGGCGCAGCTTGTTGCGCCCCGCCTTTTGATCAGGTATCATCGCGTCGATCGTGCGGCGCTTCGTCGCGCCCAATTAGATCGCGCACATTCTCGACGGTGAGTTGGAGTGACGTGCGGCCCTGGAGAATGATTTCGTCGAGGAGCGTGGGGTTGGGTTCTTCGTGCGGGAGCGCGGTGACGAAGTGATTGAGCAGTTCACTGCGCTCGTCGATCACATCGGCCCACGTAGCATCGGGCGCGCGCCGGCGCAGATCGGCGAGGTAAAGTTCGGCGAACTCGACAAGTTTTTCGGCTGTGTCGGACGTAAGTTGGGCAGCGGCACCGGCCAGATAGTAGGTGGGCGTCGTAGCGCCGGGCGCAGTATCGGCCGGCACCAGGTGACCAACGATGATTTCGCCGGGTTCCAGCCGTTTGGCAGCATGGCTATCGGCAACATCGAACCGTCCTGCATCGAGCATATCACGCACATGCACACCCTTGCCTTTACGAACTTCCTCAACGATATACGGACGCAGGCGCACCTTCTGCCAGCTTTCCAAGAGCGTAGCCTCAGCCGGCTCAACCGCAAAACCAGCGCTTGTGCTGGCGCCCCAAAGCTGCTCAACGAGCGTACATCCATCGGCCTGGCGAAAATCGAAGGCGAACCAGGTGAGGAAGCGCTCGGCGCCGCGATCCTCAAACCGATCAAGCTCTTCCAGCTGATCCAGCGTATATTTGCCGTCCCAGAAGCGCGCAAACGCCGTCGGGAACTGATCGGGGACACTCTGGGCCGCCTCGACAATCTTAGGCAGCAGCGTATCCTGAGCCTGGCGCAGTTGCAACTGCTCGCTGCGGAAGGTTTCCTCGATCGGCAGGTGGCAATCTTTGAACTTTCGGCCACTGCCGCAATGGCAGGGATCGTTACGGCCGAGTTTACGGGCAGGGGCGGGCTTCGCCATGGGGCGCTCCTGGTATACTCAGTCTGACAATCTGACAGTCTGGCAGTCGCACAGTCATTAGTTGTAGAGACCTGTCAGATTGCGAACTGCGAACTGCGAACTGCGAACTGATAAATTGTAACATACACCCATGTCAATCACCATCTCGCTCGTGTGCACAGTGCGCAACGAGGCCGACAACATTGCAGCGCTGCTTGATTCGATGCTGGCGCAGACGCTCGCCCCCGACGAAATTGTGGTCAACGACTGCCAAAGCACCGACGCGACGCCGCAGATCGTGGCGGAATATGCAGCGCAGCACCCCCAGATCCGCCTGGCACGCGGCGGATACAACATCTCTTCGGGGCGCAACAATGCCGTGCGCGCAGCGCAGGGTTCAATCATCGCCTGCACCGACGCGGGGCTAACGCTTGATCCAGGCTGGCTGGACGCGATCACGACGCCATTGCGGGCCGGTACAGCCGACCTGGTGGGCGGTTTCTTTCAGCCTGCGCCGCAGAGCCTCTTTGAACTGACCTTAGGGGCGGTGAACTACCCCGAAACTCACGAAATAAACCCCGAACGCTTTTTACCTTTTGGGCAGAGCATGGCCTTTCGCAAGGCGGTCTGGCAGACGGTAGGCGGCTTCCCCGAATGGGCCAGCCACTGCGAAGATCTGGTGTTCGACCTGGCGATCGAGCAGGCGGGCTTTCAGCGCGCATTTGCGCCTACAGCGATCGTCGATTTCCGCCCGCGTTCTTCATTGGCGGCCTTTGCGCGGCAGTACTTCCTGTACGCTCGCGGCGATGGCCGGGCGAGGCTCTGGCCACGGCGACACACGATGCGTTATGTGGCCTATGCCGGGCTGATCGGACTGCTTGGCGCCGCGTTGTGCTGGCCGTGGGCGCGACTACCGGTGGCAGGGCTGATTACGCTTGGGGCGACGGGCTACACGCGCGCAGCTTACCGACGGTTATGGTCGCGCCTGGCAGGACATGGCATCCGCCAATGGGCGCAGGCGATCGTGCTTGTGCCAGTTATTCGCCTGGTAGGCGATCTAGCAAAGATGGCGGGTTATCCTGTGGGGTGGCGCCAACGGCGGCAAAAATCTTGACAGGATCGGGCCTTTCCGCTACAATTTCATTCGGTGGTATAAATGCCAATGTAGCTCAGTTGGTAGAGCAGCTGTTTCGTAAACAGCAGGTCGAGAGTTCGAGCCTCTCCATTGGCTCCACACGTTTGGGCAGTACAACGCAGAGGGCCGGGGTAGCGCATGTCGCTTCCTCGGCCCTCGGGCTTTGCGCGGGAGCCACGCGGGAGCTACGGGGGTTTTCGTCGCGTCGTTCATTGGCCCTCCTCCTCCTTTTCCAGCCCCTTGAAGATGATCTCCTCGAAGGCCGTGAGTGCTGCGCGCATCCGCTCGATCGTGCTGCGGTCGTAGCGCTGGGTGACATTCTTTGGGCTGTGGCCGGCGATACGGGCGCGCGTCGTTTCATCTACTCCTAAATCACCCAGTTGGGTTAGCAGCGTAGAGCGCAGATCATGAAATGAGACGGCGCAACGTTTGCGTTTGCGGCCCGGTTTCTGATCTTCGTCCGCGTCACGCTCGGCCTGTCCCGGTCGCTCCTGAACCGGATAAACCTCCGCCAGTTCCGCGTTTTCGATAATCGCATCGAATGCTTCCTCAACCAGGCGTGGGCTGAGGAGGCCGCCTTTGGTGTTGAGAAAGAACCAGCCGCCGTCGGCTTCGCGGTGACCGAGGTACTGGAGCACGGCGCGGCGCTCCGTGACCGTCCGCTCCAGCAGTTCGGTCAATCGCGGTGTGCGCGGCAACAGCCGATCGGAGTTGGGTGTTTTTAATGTCTCCACGGTGATGCCGTGACCGGGCAGAGTGTTTAACTGGCGCTGGATATGCAGTGTGTTGCACTTCGGATCGACATCGCCCTTTTGAATGCCCAGGCACTCACCCAGCCGCGCTCCGGTCAGGGCCGCGAAGAAGATAACGCTTCCGTAGCGGTGGCTGCGGGCGATCCGCAATACGGCGAGCAGTTCGTCGGTGCTGAGGGCAATGCTGGGGTTGACCGCTTTGAGTTTGGGGAGGCGGATGCGGGCAGCGGGGTTGCCGGTAATATATTGTCCTGGTTCGACCGCATAGTCGAGCGCCTGGCGTAAGACGCTGTAGGCGTTGTGGTCCGTGCTGGGTGCAAAGCGCGGGCTGATCTGCTCGTTAAAGAGTTGCTGAAGAAAGCGGTAATCGCCGGCGCTAAGCGGGCGATCCGAGGTAGGGATTGAGCCATTGCATGATCGCTGTGTCGTAATGACGCAAAGTGTTGCGCTTCACGCTGGTCTTGATCGCTGCGCGCCACTCCGCAAACAATTCGCCGTAGGTCGGTCGTTTAACCTGCTCATCGACGATTTCTCCCGGTGCGAGCTGAACGCTGGAGCGCTTGAGATAGGTGCGCTTCAGCTCGGCCAACTTTTGCAATGCTTCCTGTTGCGATGCGGCGCGACGTTTTATGCGGCGGCGCTTGCGCCCTTCACGCACAGAAATTGCGGCATACCAAATGCCCGAGCCGCGCAGCGCGTCGTACACCGAGCCTTCGTGATTGGCCCTGGCCTTCGGTGCGGCGCGGCGGGCTTTGCGCTGCTTGCGCTTAATATAAGCGCGCAAACTGCTCGCCGTCACGTGCCGCCGGTTCTCATGCTCCACCAGGTCGAGTTCGTCCTGTTTCGCCAGGGCAAGCACCGCCTGCTCTGTAATCGCAACAATCTGGGCGACCGCAACGACGGGCAGGAGGTGGTCATTGTGCTGGTTGGTTTCGGAAGACATAGGCATACCTATCCGTCGCGATGGCGTTCAATGTAGCTGCGGATACTCGCGCGCTGTACCCGCAGGCGATGGGAGCTACCGACGGCGGCCAACTCACCTTCGCTAATCAGCCGGTGGATCGTGCGCGGGTCGAAGGCGAGGAGCCGGGCGGCCTCGGCCACCGTGATCAACTCCAGGTCATCGCTTGTAACGGCAGGGCTGTTCTGGAGCAATGCGATCTGTTGACGTTGCAATGCGATTAGCTCGTGGGCAAGTTCGCGCAACTCGACGAACAGGGCGATCAGTTGGGCGATATTGAATGACGGAAGTGGCAATGGAGTACGTTGCGGCGGGCGGCGATCGATCTGCGACATGGCAGACTCCTTTGATTTACGGGAATACGAAACTATCACGGCAACCTGAGGCTGTCGCTTGTAAGAAAGTAATCGTAGCGGGTTCGGAATTGGCAGTTGAGCGCCCCGTACGCTGGAACAGCGCAGAAAGGTTTAGTGATGCACCGTGGCAGGTCGGGGTGAGCCCGGCATGGTTCTGGCGCGGGGTATCAGCATAGCGGTTGTCCTTTCGATAGTGCTCTGCGCCAACACTGGCGCCAAGGCGGTGCTACACTACAATGGTCTTTCCGAGCCGTCCATACCTGTGTCAGCAGGTATGGGCGGTTTTGTGTACTAGTCGAGCAACAGGCCGCAAGAACGTTGGATATCGCTGAGAATACTAGGGTAGAGCACTCGCTTGCCACAGCCCTCGCCGTAGGTGAGGTATTGACCGTTGGCTACGCGGCGGCGCACGGTTCGAGTGGTGACGGCGAGTAACTGCACGGCCTGGGCATACGTCAGCATGCGGGCTGGGCTCTCGTGAAAGGTGTTCTGGCGCGGCTGCTGGGCATTATCATACCGTTCTCCTGTGTGCAGACAATACAAAGCCGGCGCGGCAGCAGGGGCGCTGCCACGAGAGGCGCTGGTCTACTTGGTTGAGTAGGGGAGCGGGCCGATGCATAGTTTTGCGGGGGGCAGGTTAGCGCCTGCGCTTTCGTTGCTTATGCTTCTGCCTAAACTCCCTGTCGTTCATATCGGGCCGAACCATACTCCAGTCGATCGGCACCGGGCGAAAGTTGCCCTGCGTCATGCCCGCCGCGTTGCGCCAGTTGCGCAGGGTGGGAACCGGCACGCCGACGTGCTGGCTGAACTGGTTGTCGTCCAGGTGCGGGAAGTAGATGCGCTGGTAATAGAAGAGCGCCTGGTGATGGTCGAGAGGCGGCGGGGGCGGCTTGCGCTCGTCGAGGAGATAGGCTTTGCGCAAGAAGTCCTGCACATAGCGGTCGACCGTATTGAAAATGGCCACAATCTCCTGCATGATCTGCGGCGTGAGCAAGGTCTCATCGACGACCTGGATGGTGCGCGGCTCGACCAGCCTGCCAACGATCGTGATCTGCAGGTTAGCGAGCTGCTGCGTCACCTGAGCGATCAGGATCTAAACGTAGACATTGCAGAAGCTGAGGTAGTAGGCAGTAACGCCGTTCGTCGTCTCGGCGGCGGGAATGCGAGCGAGCGGACGTAGTCGCATGAGAGCGGCGGCCACGGCGGTACGTACCGTCTGATGGCCCTCCGGGCTTGCGAGCGGGTAAACCAGTTCGACCGTCGGAAGCGCGGCCGGGTCAATAGTATAGACAAAGTTCTGCATAGAGGTGCTCCTGTACCTGGCAACTTTCCCGAAGTAGGAGCATCCTAGCACGCTCGTGCTGCATTGTGACATACCGATTCCTACTGATCTGGCCGTTATTGGCTCACGTCAGGCCGCGAAAGCAGGGGAAAGGCAACCAGTCGAAGCCGAGGAGCAGCGGGGTACCGCGACCGACACGCCCGCCGATGAGAAGTTGGGCGAAGCTGGGCGGCGGCGCGAACTGTGGCGCAACAGCAAGATCAGCGGGCAACGGAGCCACCGGCGCACGCTAGGTGGGGCGCGTAGTGTGGGCTGTAGGTGAGGGTCTGGGGAACGCCCGGGTGACGGTAGATGGCCTCCAGGGCGCGGGTGACGTGCTCGGCC
This sequence comes from Chloroflexales bacterium, assembly GCA_038247995.1. Lineage (GTDB taxonomy): Bacteria > Chloroflexota > Chloroflexia > Chloroflexales > Chloroflexaceae > JBBRUG01. The sequence goes on from JBBRUG010000159.1 coordinate 12,721, forward strand.
TGGAGGTACTGCTGACCGCCCCAGCGGCGGTAGGCGATGATGAGGGCAATGCCGCCGGCGCTGGCCGTCAGTAGTCGTCATTTACGGCCATGCTTTTCTGCAACTCGTAAGGCACGCTGATAGCCTTCGGTAGGGTCTCCGTAAAATATCTTCCACGGAAATTCGGTGACATGCACACCAATTTTCTTTGTTTCGGCTCGCACGATCTCTGGAAAACCTAGTACTAAAAACCACCAGGCGGCAATATTGTGCGGCCAGTAATCGGAAACCTGGGTAATCCGAACCCGCTGTTGCAATGATTTGAGTGTGACCAAAAACCGTGGGAGGCCTCACGCCGCCATCTGGAGCACCTGCGCCTCGGGGGCACCTGCCATCGTAGGCGTTCCATACAAGCGCTGATGTTGCTGCTGCCGATGAAACTGCCAAAAGGCATCCC
>JBBRUG010000160.1:0-13114 GCA_038247995.1 Chloroflexales bacterium
GGCGTGATCCAGGCGGGCCGCCGAGAATAAGTACGCATTGATCGCTGGCGGGGTGGGCGCGGCGTGCTTCGCTCCCCGCGCAGACCCCGTCCTCATTATCGAATAACCGGCGATGTCGCGATTCGAAACACCCACTGGTCGAGCGCGGTGATCAGCGAGAGGGCAAGCACCGCCAGCACCAGCACGCGCCCCCACCAACCGCGCTGCCAGATCCACTCGGCGCAGATCGCCCAGCAGACGCACATGACCGGCAGCATGTAAAAGAGTTGTTTATCAACCATCGAGATCCGGTAGCCCGCCAGCAGAAACAACACCGCCACGCTGAGCCAAGCCGCAAAGAGCACCCAGATCAGCGGTCGGTTGCGCAGCGCGATGAAGCCGGGAATGGTGAACAGCATCGGAATGGCGATCCCGTAGAAGAGGTAATCGCCCGGCCAGATCCGATAATCGAGGTGCGGCACGAAGCTCCACATATACACATCAAAGGGCGGGCGCTGTACACCGACGCTCTCCGGCCCCTGCGTCATCACCGTAGCCATGTACGGGATTGTGCGCTCAATAATCGGCGGCACATATTGGCCGTAATACACCACCAGCGCCATCGCCATCGCTACGCCGGCCGCGATCCAGAGCGCGCCAAGCGGCTTGCGCTGCGCCGCCCATTCACCGCCGCGTAGCCCGTTCAGCCAGACAATCGCCGTAAAGAAGATCAGGAAGAAGCCGGTGAAGACGCCGGTTACGGTGTAAATTAGGAAGGTTGCAAATAGCAGCAGCGAGAGCACGAGCATTGGAATCCGCTGGTGCAGCCGATCCCAGAAGACGAAGATCATTGTATGCACAAGCAGGGTCAACCAGAGCCCGAAGGCCGTCGGCACATTCCCCCAGGCGTGCAGTAGATAGTTCACCGGGATTACGGCATAGGTTGCAGTGGCGATCAGCGCGGCGCGCATGCTCAGGCCGGCCTTGCGCATAATCAACCCGATCAACACAATCCGTGTGCTGTCGAGCAGGATGCTCACCAGGTTCGCCGTCATCTCCATGCCTAGCGGCGTGAAGTTATAGAGCGTAGCAATCATATGGAACCACGGCGAATAGGGGATCACCGGGCGATCGCTGCCCCATTCCGCTGTGGGCATTGTGGTTTCGTTGAGCGGGCTGCTTGTGCCGTACAACAACGACAACTGGCCGTCGATGATCCAGCGCGCCCGATCCATGTGCCACTGCACATCGATCGCCACAAAATACGGGTAGAGCGCGCCACCGGCCTTGAGCCAGAAACTGCCCAGCGTCAGCAGCAGCAGGCCGCCGAGGAACGCCCGTCCTACGCGGTCGTCGAGCGGCACGCCCGCCACCCGGAAGAGCCACAGCGCAAGCGGCCGGGCGGCTAGAATCAACAACAAACTACCAACGGCCAGCCAGGCCAACCGCGGCAGCATAAAACTCGTTGGGAAGCGATAGGCGCCCAGCGCCCAAGCGCCGAACAGGGTCAGCGCCGCCGCAACAAACAGTACCCAGATCTGCGGCGTCGGTCGGCGTTGCGCCGGGATCAGATCGCGGGCGGCCACGCGCAAACTGGCGTACGCGCCCAGAACAACCACCAACGCCAGCCCCAGCCCACCAAACGGCGGGATCACGCCCGTCGGGCCGCCGCCATCGACCGGCCCGACGATTACGCTGGAAACCAGCACGCCCAACGGGCGTGGGTCGGTATACACATTCGAGCGCAGCGTTAGCTCCAGTGAGCCGTCGCGCATAAACTCCGCCGGTACGAGCATGCGGATGCGCCGCGGCGTTGCGCTCTCGGGCAGCGCCAGCAGCGGCCGACCATTCGCCAGCACCTCGGCATTCAGCGCCGCGCCATTGGGGTGCGCCGTTACCACGCCCATGTCGACAGCCCAGGCGCCACGCCCAATATTCGGCAGCACAATCCGGCTTTCGCCGCTGCTCCAGCGATAGGTGCGCGCCGGCGCAACTTCGATCTCGCCCACCAGATCGGGCGGCGGCGGCGGATCGCCGGTAAGCGGCGAGACCAGCGTAAAGATTAACTGCTCGGCTGCTGCCAGTTCCGGCGGCACCTTGGCAATAATCGCATCGGCCTGGCGGCGCGGCATATCGATCCGTACATTGTTTACCGCCACCGCAGCCTGACGCAATGTGTTCGGCGGCAGATCCGGTCGGGCGCGCAGCACAACAATCAGATCATCGTTGTAACCACCAGGTACCGTCAGCGCAGCTTCGCCCAGCGCCCATGGGTAGGCCGTCCCTGGGCCGGCGGCGTCGATCTCGCGACCGTTAAAACCGCGCAAGAAAGCGACATCTTTGTCGCTGCCCAGATCAATGCGCACCACCGGACGCACCGCATAGGCCACCGTCAGTGCTACAATCGTCAGCAGCGCGAGTGCAATATAAGGCCGCAAGTCACCCAATCGGGGCAGCGTCAGGGCTGCACCTGCGCGCCGAGCCTGCGGAAGAGCCGTATCTGCCATGCGAAAACACCTCGATCACGAAATGGCATACTTCTGCGGGATTGTACCAGATCAGCGCCGAACCGCAACCGTAGCGGGCTGTGGTACGATAGGAATGCCTGATTCTTGCTTAGTGATGCCTGACGGTACTGACGAAAAACGCAGGTCAACCGACGAACGCCACGCGCCACGCAGCGTTGGCGCTGCGTCTTTAATTGAGCGCTTCGATGCTACCGCGCTCCAGTTTCAGGCCCGCGACGATCAGCATACCGCCGCCGCCACCCAGGTGCCCAAAATGATGGCCCTGGCCATGCTCGGGCGTACCGATGAGGCGATCTTCACCGGCCTGCAAGCGCGGGCCGTCTTCGTCGCTCAGCACGATCCACTCGCCGCCGGTCGGGTCGAACGTAATCTGGGCATGATCGCCCTGCGCCGCGACCGGTACGCCGAAGCCGAGCAGTTCTTTCGCACCGCCGAAGCGCGCTTTCGTAGCGCCGGCGACCAGGAAAATCTGCTCAAGGCCGCCAATAACCTCGGACTGACCCTCACCTATCAGCATCACTTTGCCGCCGCCGAGCAGTTGTATCGCACTGCGCTGGCCGAAGCCGAAGCAGCCGGCCTCGTCGCCGTCCAGGCCGAGGTCGAGCGCAATCTTGGCGCACTGGCGATGTTTCAGGGCCGCTATGATCACGCGCTCAGTTGGCTCGGACGCTGTCGCCGCCACTACGAAGCCCTCGATATTCCCCACGAACTGGCCCTCGCCGAGTATCAACTCGCCGAAGCCTACCTCGAACTGAACCTCGCTCCCGAGGCCGCCGCTATCCTCAGCCGCGTCGTGCCGGCCTTCGCCGCGCTCGATATGCCCGAGGAACATGCCTGGGGGCTGATTCACTGGGGTCGGGCCTGTTTTATCCTTGGCGATCGCACCCGCGCCCAGGCGCTGCTCACCGCAGCGCGCACCAGCTTTGGCGCCGCCACCGACTCAGCCGGCGCCGGGATTAGCGCCCTCACCGCTGCGCGCCTCCAACTCGCCGCCGACGATCCGCAGGGCGCCGCCACCGCCGCCGCCTTCGCCGAGCAAACCTTTACCACCCTGGAGATCTGGGAATGGGCGCTGCTCGCCCGTTGGCTGCGCGCCGAAGCCATGCGCACCCTCGCCGATCCGTCAATCGTGCGCGAACTACTCCAGACCACCCTCGCCGCCGCCAATCAGCGCGGCCTCAGCCAGGTCAGCCAACGCTGTCAGACCTCGCTCGGCCTGCTCGCCGCCGCCCAGGGCGACCGGCCAGCCGCCGCAGCGGCCCTCAATGCCGCAATCGGGCTTACCGAGCAGTTGCGTGCCGGCCTGCCCGCCGAACAGTTCCGCACCGCCTTTCTCGCCGATAAGCTCACACCATACATTGAACTGGCCCGGCTCTCACTCACTGCAAACACGCCCGAGCATAACGCCGCCGCGCTTTTATTGGTCGAACGCGCGCGTTCGCGAGCGCTGGCCGAGGCGCTGGCCACCACGGGTGTCGCCCAACCACGCCCGCATGATCCCGCTGAAGCTGGGCTTCAGGCGCACCACGATAACCTGCGCGCCCATATGGCCCAACTCACTCGCCGCACCAACCATTACCTTGAACATCTCTACAACCTGCTGCTGGCGCCGCTCGAAGCGCTGATCGGCGCGCGGCGGCTGGTTGTCGTGCCGTATCGCAGCCTGCATTACGTACCCTTCCACGCGCTCTATACCGGTACGGAATATGTCATCGATCAGCATGAAGTCAGCTATGCGCCCAGCGCAACGGTGCTGCTGCATTGCGTACGGCGCAGCGTCGCCCAGCCCAGCCGCGCCCTGCTGGTCGGCGTTCCCGACGAACGCGCCCCGCGAGTTGAAGCCGAGATCGCCACCCTGGCCGCGCTGTTTGCCCAGCCCACGGTGCTTACGAATACCGCCGCGACTGCCCAGGCCCTGCGCACGCACGCACCCCACGCCGACATGCTGCACCTGGCCTGCCACGGGCGCTTTCGCCCCGATAGCCCGCTCTTCTCGGCGCTGCACCTCGCCGACGGCTGGTTCACCATGGGCGACGCCTATACCCTCAACCTGGAGCGGTGCAGCCTTGTCGCCCTCAGCGCCTGCGAAACCGGCGTCAACGCCATCGCCCCCGGCGACGAACTGATCGGCCTCGCCCGCGGCTTCTTCGCCGCCGGCGCCCCGAGCTTAATCGTTAGCCTCTGAACCGTTGATGACGCCGGCGCCGCCGATCTGATGCGCACCTTTTACGAACGCTTCAGCGCCGGCCAACGCCCTGCCGCCGCTATTCGTTCTGCGCAACTCGCCATTCGCGCCGCCCATCCGCATCCCTTCTTCTGGTCGCCCTTTGTCCTGTTGGGCCGCTGGTAAGCTGAACAAGGCAAAAGGTAAAACGCAAAAGGCGAAATATCACCCCTATAGCGCCGGGCAGATCTATTGAGCCAGTATACAGGCGGCGCGAGCGCAGCGCGCCACACCGTTCGGTGCCCTCAGCGGCTCAATCGGTTTGCTCAGTGCGCTAATGTATTTTTGCGGCTGATCACTCCTCTGTTCCCTCATACAACATGGTTCTACGTTCGTTACGATTTTTTTCCATTTTTCCTTTGCCATTTTGCATTTTTACAGGTGCCTTATGAAACCACTTCAACGCTATGCTATCGTGCTCCTGGTTGCTGCACTGGCGTTTCTGCCTGCGCTCCTGCCCGTGCAAGCGCAATCCGATGATGCTGACGACGGCAACGCACTGGAATATGTGCTGGGCGAAGTGCTTGTGCGCCTCACCGGAACCGTCAATCGTGATGCTGTCGCCGGCGAATTCGAACTCACCGTCAAAGCCCAGTTCGGCACCCAACCGATCTATCTGATGAATATTGAGGACGGGCGCGATCCTGAACGTAAAGCTGCCGAGTTGCGCGGCGATCTGCGCGTTATCTACGCTGAGCCGAACTACGTCAGCGCCGCCCCCGAATCACAGCGCCGCGGCGGTGGCTCCTGGGCCATCGGCGAAGGCGGCGGCGCCTATGCCGAACAGTGGGCGCCCGCAACTGTGCGCTTTCCCGCAGCGCATACCCGCACCCGTGGCGCAACTATCATCGTCGCCGTGCTCGATACCGGTGTCGATCCAACCCATCCCGTCCTCGCCGGCCGCCTGCTCCCCGGCTTCGATTTTATCGATATGGACGCCAATCCCAACGAAGAGGGCACCTACACCTTGCAGGTGTAGGGTTTTTACAGGATCGCGTCCCAATGCGCTATTCCCCGCATCCCCCCAGCCCCCTGCTCCCGCACGTGGAGCAGGGGGAGCCGCCGCAGATTCGGCGTCCTGATGCTGTCGGAAGCCCCGCTCCCGCTCAGGGAGCGGGGTTGGGGGTGCGGGCAACGGCAAAAACCCTCCACCTGCAAGGGGGGGGAGGGTGGGAGGGGGAGCCAAGGGGACAGAATTGCCGCTACCATGAAGGGTGTTGCCGGTTGCAGGTTCGTTCGCCGCCCCCGTGTCCGCGTGTCCGTGCATCTCCCGGTCGCTGTAACTAAAGCTCACCCCCTCAAAGCGCACCTCGCCGCGCATCGGCGCGTTATAGCCGGTGGCGTTCTGATCCAGATCACCTTCAGTATTGATTAGGTCGAGAATGCGTTCGGCGCCGGCCAGGCCGAGTTGCACTTGCGAAACCGTCGTGAGTGAAATCAGAGTCGGGAAGCGCAGCGTATCGAAGAGGGCCATGAAAGTAATCACCTGGCCGACCGAGAGTTCGCCGCGCATAAAGAGCAGCAGCGCGTGGCCGAAGGCGAGGCCGAGGCAGATCCCGTAGAAGAGTAGCGGCAGGTAGCGCGCCTGCACATCGCCCTCGCGCACAAACACATCGCGGTAGGCGCGGGCATCGCCGGCAAAGCGCCGGGCGGCAGCCGGTTCCTGGGCGAAGCTGTGTACTACCTCGACGCCGCTGATCGCCTCAGCCAACCCCGCATTTAGTTGCCCGAAGCGAGCGCGCATCGCATCGGCGAGCGGACGTAACTGGGCGCCGTAGCCGCGCAAACTGAGCAGAAAGCCGAGCACATAGAGCAGCGGAATGAGCAACAGTTCCGTGCTGATCAGCGTAATTGCGATCAGCGGCACCACCAGCGTGGCAAGCGCTTCCAAAATCAGGCCGGCGTGCGGCGCGATCATCAGGTTGAGCTGCTGAACGTCGTTGGTGGCGCGGGCCATCAACTCGCCGACCTGGCGGCGGCCGTGAAAGCTCTGGCTTTTGCCGAGCAGGCTGAGGTACAACTCCTCGCGGGCATCGCGCTCGACGCGTTGGGCCAGAAAACGCAGCGACCAGCTATTGCCTACGTCGCAGAGCCCATAGGCGACCCACGCGCCCAGCACACTCAGCGCAGCCACGCCGAGCGCCGGCGCGCCACCACCACCGGCGATCACATCGAAGGCGCGCCCAATAAAGACCGCCGCCAGGCTTTGCGCGGAGGCCATACAGATCACAGTGACAATAAAGATAAAAGGGAGGGCGGGGTAGCGCCGGATGTGATCCAGCACCCAACGTGCCGGCGAACGACGATCGAAGGACGGTGCGTCGGGGACGCTGAACTCCTGAATAGCGGCCACGTAGAAACTCCGGGTTGTCGGGGCAACAGGCAAAATGAACGCGTCTTTTCACCATGCCTGATGTTTGGCGTAGCGTCAAGGGGCGCAGGGCGGATATGTCATCAGGGAGCAGAAGGAAGCAGGGAGCGGGCGGCGGGGCAATGGCGTAGGGGCGGACCCATGTGCCCGCATGGGGCAATGGCGGAGGGGCGGACCCATGTGCCCGCATGGGGCAATGGCGGAGGGGCGGACCCATGTGTCCGCCCGCATGGGGGTCGCCCGTACAGGCGGGGCGCGGCGGGGCGCCATTACATCGGCAATGTACCATGCGAGGCAAGCCGATGGGCATAGCGGGTCGTTTCGGGCAGGCGATAGCGCGTAGTGCAGGCCAGCACCAGATCGGCGGCAGCAGTGAGGCTCACCTGGTGCCCAGGCGAAACATAGACCGGACGCACATTGAGGCGTGTGCGCAGCACCCAGCCGATTCTTTCGCCGCGATCGAGCAGAGGCACACGCGCGCCGCGTTCGGCGGGCAGCATGGCGTGCGTACCGATCAGGAGTGATTTGGCGCAGCCGATAGTCGGTCGATTGAGCAATACCCCAAGATGACTGGCGATCCCCATGCGCCGGGGGTGCGCAATACCCTGCCCATCACAAATGATCAGATCAGGTTGGGTCTTGAGTTGCTTGAGCGCTGCAAGGGTAACCGGGATCTCGCGGAAGGAGAGGAAGCCCGGCACATAGGGGAAGGTAACCGGCGCAAAGGCGATTGCATAATCAATGGGGGTAAGCGCAGGGTAACTGAGCACAACGACGGCGGCGCGAGCCACAGCGCCCTGCTCGACGAAACCGACATCGACGCCGGCCACGGTATGCAGCGGCGCGCCGGTATCGTCGAGATCTACCTGCGCGCGCAGTTGTTCCTGAATGGCGCGAGCCTCAGGGAGTGTTGTTGGCCAGCTACTCAAGGCAAACGGTAAACGGTAAACGGGGAAACCGCCGCATGGGCCTGTCCTCCTGAAGCCTGACTCCTGCGTCCTGAAGCCTGGATTTACTCCGCGTAGCGCTCTTCTTTCCAAGGATCGGCGTTGTTGTTGTAGCCGTAGCGTTCCCAGAAGCCGAGCTTATCGTGGGCGAGAAATTCGAGGCCGCGCAGCCACTTGGCGCTCTTCCAGAAATACTTACCGGGCGTGAGCAGGCGCAACGGGTAACCGTGATCGGGGGTGAGCTCTTCGCCGTCGAACTTGTAGGCCAAGAGCGCATCGGGGTGCATCAGCACTTCAAGCGGAATATTGGCCGTAAAGCCCTGTTCGCAGTGCGCTACAACGTATTTGGCGCTCGGTTTCAGGGCAATCGCTTGCAGGAAATCTGTAAAGCGCACACCTTCCCAACGTGTATCGAGTTTGCTCCAACGCGTGACGCAATGGATGTCGGTCACAATCTCAACCGTCGGCAGGGCGCGAAACTCAGCGTAACGTAGCTGTACTGCCTCGTCGATCTCGCCCCAGACCCGTAGATCCCACGCCTGCTCAACTTCGTCATACTGCGGCACCGTTCCATAGTGCAGCACCGGGAACTTCTCCGTGACATATTGGCCGGGCGGCACGCGATCCTCAGCGCCATCAGGCGTGCGGTCGTATTTCTGCTTAAAGGCATCGTACACAGCAGTGCTCCTTGGAGTTCAAGATTCAGGAGTCAGAAGTCAGGAGTCAGCCGATTCAGATCAATTATAGCGTAGTTCGGCAGCGCAAAATGTTACAGATCCTATCTGCCATACTCACTGCCTCACTAAGTCAGTGCTTCAGTGATCCTGCTTGACAGGAACGCATGCGGGGAGTAGGCTATGGCATTCATAAACGTGGCAGTTGATCACGGCGGAGGCTTGGCATGACGACCTTCATCCGCGCTTCGGTTCTTGATGCGGTATACACCTTACCGGGGCACTATTTTACCGATCCGGCGATTTATGCAGTTGAGCAGGAGCGGATCTTTGGCGGCCGCTGGGTTTGTGTTGGGCGGGCAGAGCAACTCGCCAACTCAGGCGACTATGTGCTGGTGGAACTGGCGGGCGAAAATCTGATCCTGGTGCGTGATCCCCAGGGCGCCATCCACGCGCACTACAATGTCTGTCGGCATCGCGGAACGCGTATGTGTACGGCAGAGGCGGGTAGCCTCGGCGAGACGATTCAGTGCCCCTACCATGCCTGGACCTACAGCCTTGACGGCAGGCTGGTCGCTGCGCGCCACATGCAAGAGACGCCGGGCTTCGACAAAGCGGATTGGCCGCTGCGTAGTGCGGCCACGGCTACCTGGGAGGGTTTTGTCTTTGTTAATCTGGCCTCCGAACCTGAACCCTTCGCGACCGCCTTTGCGTCGATGTTTGGCCATATCAGCCGTTGGGGCGCCGGCGAACTGCGCCGCGGTGCGCAGATTGTCTACGAGGTGGCGGCAAATTGGAAGCTGATTGTCCAGAACTATTCCGAGTGCTACCACTGCCCGCTGATCCATCCCGAACTATCGGCGCTATCGCCGTGGCAAAGCGGGCGCAACGACCTGATGCGCGGGCCGTTTCTCGGCGGTTATATGGAACTGAACCATACGAGCATGACGGTTGATGGCGCCAGTCGGCGCCCGCCACTGCCCGGCCTGCCCGCCGACGATATCGGGCGGGTGTACTATTACGCGCTCTTCCCTAACCTGCTGCTCAGCCTGCACCCCGATTATGTGATGGCCCACACCCTCTGGCCGCAGGATCTTGGGCGCACAAGGGTAGTCTGCGAGTGGTACTTCGACCAGCGCACAATGGCCAACCCCGCGTTTGATCCCGCCGACGCCGTGCAATTCTGGGACACAACCAATCGGCAGGATTGGCACGTCTGTGAATTATCTCAGCAGGGCGTTGCTTCGCGGGCCTATGTCCCCGGCCCTTATGCCCAGGCCGAGGGTTTGCTCTGGCAGTTTGATCAGGAGTATTTGCGGGCCGTCGGTGACGAGTGACGATTGCCTGGGTGGCATGTGAACATTTTTTCGCCGTCACCATGTCTTGGTATGCTACAATAATGACCATCATGACACCACTATATGGCCATACCCGCAGCGTCGTACGTCCGCATTATGCGCTATTTACTCCCGCCGGCATGGTGCGTGCGCCATTGCCGGGTTGGCCCGGCGCCGAGTGTGTGGTGGCGATTGGGCCGGCCCTTGGCGCGCACTTTGCCCAGTTGCTGATCACGCTTCCGCCCGGCGCAATGGGGATTGGGCCGGGCGCTGATGAGGAGAACTTCCTCTTTGTGCGCTCTGGAGCCGTTGAACTCCAGATCGGCGGGCAGAACATACGCCTGACTACCGGCGGATATGCCTACCTCCCACCCAATATGCCGTATCAGGTGCGCTCCGATAGCATCCCACCGGCGGAGTTGATTGTTTTTCAGCGCCGTTATGTCGCGCTCGACGGCGTTGCTGCGCCTGCGCCGGTGGTTGGCCACGAAGACGATCTCGTTGGCGCGCCGTTTCTCGGTGATGAAGCCGCCCTGCTCAAAACACTCCTTCCCGACATTCCGGCGTTCGATCTGGCGGTGAATATCTTTACCTTCCAGCCTGGGGCGACGCTACCGTTTGTCGAAACCCACGTGATGGAACACGGCATGCAGATGATCCTCGGCCAGGGGATCTATCGCCTCGGCGATGATTGGCATCCGGTGCAAGCCGGCGATATCATCTGGATGGCGCCCTGGTGCCCACAGTGGTTCGTCGCCACCGGCAAAGCCCCGGCGCGCTACATTTACTATAAGAATGTCAATCGGTCGCCGTTGGGGTAAGCAGTGGACGTAATCATCGACAGTCAAACCATCAACGCCGATCTGGAGGCGATCACTGCCTATTCCAGTTCCGCCCCACCCGGCGTCACCCGGGTCGTCTATAGTTCCGTCGATCTGCAGGCGCGCGCTTATGTGCGTACCCGCTGCGTCGCCGCCGGGTTGCAGATCCACGCGGATGGCCTCGGCAATCTTTTTGCGCGCTGGATCGGCAGCGAACCCGACCTGCCGGCGGTTGCCAGTGGTTCGCATATCGACGCTATTCCCGACTCTGGTCGTTATGATGGTGTGGTCGGCGTTGTCGGTGCGCTGGCGGCGATTGAGGCGCTGCAACGGGCCGGCTTCCAGCCCCGGCGCTCGATCGAACTATTGCTCTTTACCGCTGAGGAGCCGACGCGCTTTGGGATTGGTTGCCTCGGCAGCCGGGCCTTGAGCGGCGCACTGACACCCGATCAGTTGCGCGCCCTGCACGACAGCGAGGGCCGTAGCCTGGATACGGTGCGTACGTCCGCCGGCTTCACTGCGCCGCTTGAAGCGGTACGCCTCGACCACGGCCACTATGCTGCGTTTGTCGAGTTACATATCGAGCAGGGGCCGAGCCTGGAGATCGAAGGCGTGCCGATCGGGATTGTGCGTGCGATCGCCGCCCCGGCTGCGCTGCGCGTACGGCTCCAGGGTGTCGGCGGCCATGCCGGCGCTACGCTGATGGCTGGTCGGCGGGACGCCTTGCTCGCCGGCGCTGAGATTGCGCTTGCCGTCGAGCATGCTGCGCTGACGAGCGGTAGCCCCGATACGGTAGCGACAACCGGCCTGTTCCAGATCGCGCCTGGTGCGGTAAATGCCATCCCGAGCGCCGCTACGCTTGAAATCGATGTGCGCGATATCACTTTGGAGCCGCGTGATGGGGCTCTGGCGGCCATTCGCCACGCCATCGAAGAGATCTGCGCCCGGCGCAATGTCGCGTATGAGTTGGCCCAACTCAATGCCGATGCGCCGGCCACCTGCGATCCCGGCGTGATCGAGGCGATTGTAGCTACCTGTTCCGATGGGGGGCTGCACTATCAGATCATGGTCAGTCGGGCGTACCACGACAGCCTGTTTATGGCCACGATCTGCCCGACGGCGATGATCTTCATCCCCTGTCGCGCTGGGATCAGCCATCGCCCCGATGAGTACAGTTCGCCCGAACAGATTGCCGCCGGTGTGGCGATCCTGGCTGGAACCTTGGCGCGGTTGAGCGGCGGCGATTTCGACGAGGTGTAATTGACACTCAGCCATTCGGCGGATAGCCGAAGGAATGCGTATTCTTCTGAAGCGGCGCATACTGTAAGCAAACCGCCTAAATCCTGAATTCTGACTCCCCAAAACCATGTGGCATACCTATTTTCGCCCTGCAACCCTCACTGAAGCCCTGCATCTCCTCGCTGATCACCCTGAGGCACGCCTGGTTGCCGGGGGAACCGATCTTGTTGTTGAGTTGAGCCGCGGGATCCGCCCTACACCCACGCTGATCGACCTGACTGCCATTAGCGAGTTGGCTGGTGTGCAATCCGACGGCGATCTGATCACGATCGGCGCGCTTGCTACGCATAATGATCTGATTGCGACGCCGGAATGTGTCCGTCACGCGTTGCCGCTCGCCCAGGCCTGTGCGGAAGTCGGCGCACCGCCGATCCGTACACGCGCCACGCTGGCCGGCAACCTCGTTACGGCCTCGCCGGCAAACGATACAATTACGCCGCTTATCGCCCTTGGCGCCGAGGTGACGTTGAGCAGCCTCGCGGGCGAGCGCACGCTGCCCCTGGCCGAATTTTATCTTGGGGTGCGGCGTACAGCGCTCGCGCCCGGCGAACTGCTGCGCACAATCTGTGTGCCGATGTTGCGCGCCAACCAGCGCGGTATTTTCCGCAAGTTGGGTCTGCGCCGTGCCCAGGCAATCGCGGTCGTGAATGTGGCTCTTGTGCTGACCTTTGACGGCACACAAGTCAGCGCTGCGCGGATTGCCCTTGGTTGTGTTGCGCCGACCATCATGCGCGCGCCGGAGGCTGAAGCGGCGCTGGTAGGGCGCACGCTCGCTGCGGCGTCGATTGCTGAGGCTGCGCGGCTTGCCGCTGCCGCGATCAACCCGATTGACGATGTGCGTGGTTCGGCCGCTTACCGGCGCAGCGCTGTGGCCGCATTGGTTGCCGATGCCCTCCAGTGCCTCGCCGACGGCAGCGCAGCCGCCGATTGGCCC
>JBBRUG010000161.1:0-13024 GCA_038247995.1 Chloroflexales bacterium
CAGCGAGCAGATGGCGCAGCACTGGTTGACGCGGGTCGTCGGCGTGGGCCATGCCCAATTCAGACAAGGGCACGCGGCGGCGCAGATCATCGGCGCCGTCGTGCAGGGCGATCATGCGCAGGAAGAGTTGTTGCGCCGCCTGCCGACCGACATCGTCGAGCCCGGCGTATACCGCCTCGGCGCGCACATTGAGCGCCCCGGCCACACCGCCGCTGGCGCGATACGTCTCCAGGGTTAAGCCATTCGTCGCGCGCCGTTCAAACAACTCGGTGAGCGCGTACTGGAGCAGGGGCAACGTGCCCGGCCGCGCACTGACGTCCTGCACAATGGCCGCCACCAGATCGTCGGCAAGCGTAACGCCGGCCTGCTGCGCCGGGCGCACAATTGCGTGTAACAGCTCATCGAGCGTAAGCGGCAAAACGAGCGCGGTATGCCGGCGCAGCAGTTCACCAAGGCCGGGATGGAGCAGCGGACGGTCGTAGAAATCGGCGCGCAGAGTGATGATCACGCGCACGCGGGAGGCCGGATCGGCGACGGCATAACAGAGCGTCGTCAGCATCTGCTCACGCAGATCGGCATCGGACGTGAGCGTGAACAACTCCTCGAACTGATCAATAAAGAGGATGAGTTCGTTCCGTTCAGGCAGGAGCGCATGCACGGCCGCCACCAGACCATGCGGTGGCTGCGCCAGCAAAGCGGAAAGATCGTGCTGAGCGGCAGGATTCAGGCGGGCGAGCGCCGCCGCCAGTTCCGCCATTGGTTGCGCTCCAGGCGCCAGCGTAGCAATGCGGATGTGCGGCACGCCCGGCAAGCCGCTGCGCCGCAAGACCGGCAGCAAACCGGCTCGCACCACGCTCGACTTGCCGCTGCCGCTCGGGCCGACCACAGCCAGAAAGCGTCCATCAGGCGGTGGGGCGCGCAACTGCGCCAACACCTGCTCGACCAGCGCCTCCCGCCCAAAAAAGTCGGCGGCGTCGGTTTCGCCAAACGCTCGTAAGCCTTTGTAGGGGTTCGCCATCAGCCGCGCCGGAGCCAGGGGCGTACCTGCCTGCTCTGCACGCGGGCCTGTCCGCAATGCATTGGCCAGCGCAATTGTTTCGTCGGACGGCTCAATGCCTAGTTCGTCACGCAAAATATGCCGACACTGAGCAAACTGCGCCAGCGCGGCGCCACGCTCGCCGAGCAGCGCCAGCGTGCGCATCACCAGGCGATGCGCGTCTTCGCGCCAGCGGTCGAGGGCGAGCATCCGGCGGGCGATCCGGCAGGCATCGGCGGCGCTACGCTGCTCATAGGCATTGGCCAGCCGCAGCAAAGCATCAAGCGCGGCGCGCTGGAGCCGTTCACGCTGGAGCAGCGCCCACTCTTCGAGTTCAAAACCACCTTCAAGGGATGTCTGTTGGAGCAGATCGCCGCGATAGAGCGCGTGCGCCTGTTCGAGCGCAGCGATACAGGCGCCACAATCGGCCAGCGTGGAATGTTCGTGCTGCTCAACCGCTGCCAGAAGCGCGGTAAACGTCGCCACGTCTAGGCTCCATGCACCGGCCCGGTTGAATTGAATTGTTTCGCGCGCAGTAAACAAAAAGGGGGTTGCCGCCGTCCGATCACCGAGGGCCGTCCGGAGCTGACTGAGCGCCTGACGCAGATTGGTGCGCGCCAGCGGCATTGGCTGATCGGGCCAGAGCAGTCCGGCCAGCACGTCGCGCTGATGCACACGCTCCGCCTCCAACGCCAGATAGATCAACAGCGTGCGCACCTGAGCATAGGCAAATTGCAATGGCCGACCATCAAGTAGAATCTGCACCGGGCCAAGGAGCACAATGTGGAGCCGAGGAGCCATAGAGCATCATTTCACGTTCTCTTCACGGTACAACAGTAGGCTCCTATTGTACGTGGTGCGCAGGGACTTTGCAGCAGCCCGCCGCCTGCTGCCCGCCGAAGGAGAAAACCGATGCGCCGCATCCCAGCCGTGCTTAGTTTGCTTGTATTTCTACTGGTGGGGCTCACAATGCCCCTGCCGAGCGCCGCCGCCGATCAGCTGATCTACGGCGATGCGCTGGCGCCTGGTTGGGCGAACTGGTCGTGGACGGATGCGGTCGATTTCGCCAACCCCGCCCCGGTGCGCAGCGGCGTTGCGTCGATTGCGATCGGCTTTAGTGCGGCCTACCAGGGCTTTTCGCTCCGCATCAGTCCGCCGCTTAACGCAAGCTCCGCCAACGCAATCGCCTTTAGCATCTACGGCGGCCCAGGCGGCAACCAACTCAGCCTCACTGTGCAAACAACCGACAGCGCCGATCCGGCTGCCACCTACCCTTTCACGGCCGCTGCCGGCGTCTGGAGCGCCATGAGCGTACCGCTGAGCGCGCTGGGCGATCCGGCGGCAATCGCGCGAATCACCCTGCAAGATGCAAGTGGCGGGGCACAACCGACCTTCTATCTCGACGATCTGCGGCTGGTGAACGGCGGCACGCCGGATCCAACCGCACTCAACCTGAGCGTACATGTGGCCGCCGGGCGCCGCGCGATCAGCCCAAACATCTACGGACTGCACAACGCCGACGAGACATTCGCCCGTGAGATCGGCCTGCCGGTGCGCCGTTTCGGCGGCAACCTGACCACGCGCTACAACTGGCAGAACGACGCAAGCAACAGCGGCCTCGACTACTATTTTATCAATCGGCCGGCCGAGATCCCAGCCAATACATTTATTGAGCGCGACCGCCGCACCGCCACGGCGAGCCTGATCACCATCCCGATGGCCGGCTGGGTAGCCAAAGACGCTAATAACGCCACCTGCGGCTTCAGCGTGACGAAGTACACCTACACGCCGCTGGGTGTCTACGGCCTTGCGCCGACGAACCCCGATCATCCCGCTTGCGGCACCGGCGTAACCGGCCGCACACCAGGCGGGCGGCTGATCTTCCGCCGGCCGGTTGATCCCGCCGATACGAGCCTGCCTTTTGGCCCCGCCGACGCGCAGGCCTGGGTTGCCGATCTCGTAGCCCGCTATGGCGCGGCAAACGCGGGCGGCGTGCGCTTCTACAACCTCGATAACGAACCCGACCTCTGGGCCGACACTCACGCCGATCTTGTGCCGGTTGCGCCGCGCTACCAGGAGTTCCGCGACCTGACCTACCAGTACGCCGCCGCGATCAAGGCCGCCGATCCCGACGCCCAGACGCTCGGCCCAGTGCTCGGCAGCTACGCCTATGTCTTTCACTCATTTTACGACGGCCAGCGCGAAGACTGGGCGACGCCCGACGACCGCAACGCGAACGGCGGCACGCCCTTCCTGGCCTGGTATCTGCAACAGATGCGCGCCTACGAGGAAGCAAACGGCATGCGCCTGCTCGATTATGTCGATGTCCATTGGTACCCGCAGAACGGCGCCTACAATAACCCAGCGGGCAGCGCCGCGCTCCAGGCCGCCCGGCTTGAGTCGATTCGTTCGCTCTGGGACGCCGATTATAGCGACCCGTTCTGGCGCGATTCGTCGCCCGACAATGGCGTAGTGCAGCTGATCCCGCGCTTACGCGCCCTGGTAAACGAGCATTATCCCGGCACAAAGATCGCGCTCACCGAATACAGTTGGGGCGCGCACGCCGATCTGAATGGCGCCCTGGCCCAAGCCGATCTGCTGGGCGTCTTCGGGCGCGAAGGCGTTGATCTGGCGACGCTCTTTGATGGCACGTATGAGAACCCCGCGTCCCGCTTCAGCGCCGAGCGCCCGAGCGCCTATGCCTTCCGCATGTATCGCAACTACGACGGCGCAGGTGGCCACTTCGGCGATACGAGCGTGCAGGCCGCAAGCAGCGATCAGGGTCGCCTGGCAATCTACGGCGCACAACGTAGCGCCGACGGCGCCCTCACCCTGCTGGTCATCAATAAGACAACGCAAAGCCTGAGCAGTACGCTCAACCTGGCCGGCTTCACGCCCGCCGGCAGCGCCGCAGTTTATCGCTACAGCGCAGCCAATCTCAATGCGATTGTGCGCCAGGCCGATCAGCCGCTGACGGTCAACCCAACGCTCGCCTTCCCCGCCGAATCAATCACCTTGCTCGTCCTGCCCGCAGGCAACGAACCAGGCCAGCAGCCGCAGCTATTCTTGCCATTGATGCAGAAATAAAAAAAGGCGTCGGGTTGCAGCATGCTGCAACCCGACGCCCTTTTGCACACCTACCCCACCAACTCGTTCTCGCGCGCTACGCCGAGAATACCGTTGAGCGTCGGCGGCGCAGCATGCAGCGCAGCCGCCAGTACCTCGTCGAGTGTATCGACGGGCACGAAGGTCAGGTCGTCGAACACCTCGCGGGGCAGATCATCCAGGTCGGCCATGTTGCGCCGGGGCAGGATGATCGTGCGAATGCCGGCCCGGTGCGCGCCGAGCGCCTTCTCCTTGATCCCGCCAATCGGCAGCACCCGCCCACGCAGCGAGATCTCGCCGGTCATTGCCACGTCGTCGCGCACCAGGCGGCCAGTGGCAGCCGAAGCCAGCGCCGTCGCCATCGTGATCCCCGCCGAGGGGCCATCCTTCGGCACGGCGCCCGCCGGCACGTGGATGTGGATCGCGTGGCGATCAAAGAAGGCCGGGTCGATCTGCATGCTGCGCGCCCGTGAGCGCACATAGGTTAGGGCGGCGTCGGCGCTCTCGCGCATCACATCGCCAAGCTGGCCGGTAACCTTCAGCTCTTTGTTACCCTCCACCGCCGTCGCCTCGACGAAGATAATGTCGCCGCCAACCGGCGTCCAGACCAGGCCCGTCGCCACACCCGGCTGATCGATCCGCTCCTTCGCCTCGTTGTAGAAGCGCGGCCGACCGAGCGCGTTGCGGACGAAGTCGGGATCGACGGTGACGGGAGACGACGAACCACTGACCACTGACGACAGATCCGCCACGGCTTGACCGTCGTCGGTCGTCGGTCGTTGGTCGTCCTCCGCAAGCTTCCGGACTACCTTGCGCAGTACGGCGCCGATCTGGCGTTCGAGCGTACGCACGCCGGCCTCGCGGGTGTAGGCATTGATAATCGTGCGCAGGGCCTCTTCATCGATAACAACCTCGTCGGGGCGCAGGCCGTTGGCGGTGCGCTGGCGCGGCACAAGGTGGCTCTCGGCGATGCACACCTTCTCCTCTTCAATATACCCGGCGAGCTCGATCACCTCCATGCGGTCGCGGAGCGCCGGCGGCACCGTATCCCAGTTATTTGCCGTGGCAATAAACAGCACTTGCGACAGATCAAAGGGCACGTTCAGATAGTGATCGGTGAACGTGTTGTTCTGCTCTGGGTCGAGCACTTCGAGCAGCGCGGCCGACGGATCACCGCGATAATCGCTGCCGAGCTTGTCGATCTCATCCAACAGAACCACTGGGTCGGAGCTGCCGGCACGGCGCAGTTCCTGAATAATCCGGCCCGGCTGCGAGCCGATATAGGTCCGGCGGAAACCGCGGAGTTCGGCCTCATCGCGTACGCCGCCGAGGCTCATGCGCACAAACTGGCGACCGAGGGCGCGCGCAATGCTTTGGCCGAGGCTCGTCTTACCGACGCCGGGCGGGCCAACGAAGGCCAGGATCGGC
This sequence comes from Chloroflexales bacterium, assembly GCA_038247995.1. Taxonomy (GTDB): domain Bacteria; phylum Chloroflexota; class Chloroflexia; order Chloroflexales; family Chloroflexaceae; genus JBBRUG01. The sequence continues at coordinate 5,570 of JBBRUG010000161.1, forward strand.
TCGCGACCGGAACGACCGCCGTCTTCGCCCATAGCGGCGCGGCGCTGGCGCACGGCCAGATATTCCAACAGGCGCTCTTTGATCCGCTGCAAGCCGTGATGATCCTCATCAAGCACCTGCCGCGCATAGGCCACGTCGATCGGCTTGCCGGAAGGCTTATTCCAGGGCAACTCGGCCACCCACTCCAGGTAGGTGCGTACCATCTGGTACTCAGGCGAGCTACCATTGATGCGGCTCAGGCGCGTCAACTCGCGGTCGGCCTCTTTACGCGCCACCTCAGGCAGATTAACCTCAGCAAGCTTCTGGCGCAGATCTTCCAGCTCGGACATCTCAGGGTCGTCTTCGCCGAGTTCCTTCTGGATCGCGCGCATCTGCTGGCGCAGGTAGAACTCGCGCTGCTGCTTAGAGGCCGCGTCTTGCACTTCCTGGCGCAGGCGGTTCTGGACTTCCAGCACCGCGATCTGCTTACGATAGAAGTCGCGCACCTTCACCAGGCGCTCACTCACATCGGCCGTGCCGAGCAGGTCAAGCCGCTCCTCGAAGGTATAATCCGGCGAGTAGCCGGTATTATCGGCGAGGTGGCCTGGATCGTCGATCGAGCGCACGAAGTTGCGGATCTCCTGGCTCATGCCGGGGCGCAACTCCAGCACCGAGTCAATCGTGGCGTGCACTTCGGTCATCAACGTCTCAAGCTCGGGGGTGCGCTCGACATCGTCGGGGCGCTCGGTGTAGGTGAAACGCGGGAACGGCTCGCTCTCGGTCAACTCGTTCAATGCGACGCGCACCAGGCCACGCACGACAATTCCGCTGGCACCGTTGGGCAGCACACCCGACTGCTCAATGCGGGCGAGCACCGCCACCGGGAAAAGCTGATCAATCAGCGCCGCGTCGCTGGCGGCATCGAGGCGCTTGGGCGCGAGGAGGAGCCGCCGGCCTTCCTTCAGCGCCGCCTCAGCCGCCGGCTGCGACTCAGGGTCGAGCGTCAGGCTGATCACGGTATATGGGAACACCACGGCACCCTCAAGGGTGATCAGTGGCAGGCTGCGCACAGGTTCAACCGTCTGGTCAATATCGGGGGTCATAGTCATGGTCGATCCTCCATTTCGAAAGCGGAACGACAATTCCGCCACTTGAAGTATTATCGACCTGCCCCTACGCTGTGTCAATGGTTCCGCCCCCCCTACACACAGGTTCTAGTGAAACGTTAACAGTAACTCTGGCCTAATCGACAAGTCCGCCCCGATAGGTCGGGAGGGTACGCAAAACTGTGGTACGCTACTAGTGTACCTCTTACATCCGGCTTCTGGATGTGTTTGTTCCAACCGATCCATCAGCGCTAACAAGGAAAGAATGCTCATGATTGCCCAGATCCGTAAGCTTAACATCACCGCCGACATGGCCTACATCGCCGCCGCTGTTTCGATCTTGCTTAGCATCGGCCTATGGCTAACCCGCCGCGACGATGACGCAGCCCACGCCGAGCGCTTCGGCATTTTTGTCGGCCTATGGGCGCCGACCTTAGCCATCCTGGGCAACGCACTGGCCGAGCAAGAGCGCAAGCTGATTGATCTCTAAGCAACTCACCTTGGGCGTAGCCGCACTATTCATAGGCTGCGCCCCAGGCCTGAAACAAGACTTCCTCAGCCTCCACGTCATACAGACGAACCGCCGGTGCGTCTCTACCCGCCACGCCCTACAGCATTGCTCAGATCGCTTGCGCCTGCGTCCCATGACGCGAGCGCAGCGCGCCACCCGGTTCAGCGGACTCAGTGGCTCAATCATGGTGCGCAGTGCGCTAGTCCGCCGAGCGCGCCGCCAACTCCACTGGCTTCGGCTCAGGCAAACGCAGCACAGCCAGCGCCGCAACGCAGAAAAAGACCAGCGCCGTTGCCGCGAAGATCCCACGCAGACCCACGAGCGTCACCACAAGCGCGCCCACGAGCGGCGCCGCTGCCCGTGCGCCGGCCACGAGTGATGCGTCAAGGCCATACACAATCCCCTCCGTTCCAGGTCGGGTATAGCGCGCCAGCAGCGCACTCAGCGCAGGTGTCATACCACCCCAGGCCGCGCCGCTGAGGCCCTGAAGCACAATGAGTTGCCAGGGCGCGGTTACAAAAATCTGCGGCACAAAACAACCCCCGGCGACAACAGCGCTAAAGATCAGAATCCGGCGATGCCCAATCCGATCGCCGAGGCGCCCAAGGTAGATCGCGGCCGCAGTACTGGTTGCTGAGGCAACACTCACCACCAGGCCCGTCATCGTGCTGATCCGAGCGCCGTCTTGCATCAGCAGCATGATAAATAGCGGCATGAAGGGCAACAACATCGACTGGCCGAGGCTACTGAGGAAGCGCAACACATAGGCCATTGGCACGCCTGGAATGTGCAAAATAGCATTCCAGGACTTCAACATCCCCAGCCGTTTTTTGCCCGGCGTAGGCGCCAGCCGTTCACCGGCATGGACCCCAAAGAGCACCAGTAACCCCGCGACAAGCAACAGAACTGCCGTGAGGATGAATGTCGCCTGAAAGCCCAGCGTATCGGCCATGATCCCGCCGATCAGCGGGCCGATCGCCACACCGCCCCACATGCCCACCTGCAACGTGCCCATTGCATAGCCCATGCGCTCGCGGGGCGCCACCGAAGCCACCAGGGCATTCGCCGCCGAGATCGTGCCGGTGATAAAACCCTGAATGATCCGCAGCAGGACCAACTCTTCAGCGGAACGCGCAAAGGCCATCAGCAGCAAAATAATCGCGCCGCCAAACATGGCCCGCTCAACCATCAGTTTATGGCCGAAGCGATCGGAAAGCGAACCCCAGATCGGCGCTGCGATTGCCATTGCCAACGCCTGCGCCGAAAACACCATCGCGGCCCAAAATTCCAGGCTCAGGCTCGTATTTGTGCCCAATTCGGCCACGTAAAGCGGCAGAAACGGGAAGATCACCGAAAAGCCGATCGCAGAGATTACCTGCGCGGCGAACATAATCCAAAGGGTTTTTTGCCAATTCGTACGCATTACGTTGAGTCCGCCCGGCGACTGAAGGTGCGATTCTATGCGCTGCCCGCCGCCGCCGCTTCCGCCGCTTCCGCCGCTTTAGCGGCCGGTTGCCGCACCGGAAACGTGGGGCGCTTCAGCGCCTCCACCCTCTGCGCCATCTTCACCCTATCACCTACGCCAGCACCTGCCCGGCAAACTGCTCCAGACCCGCAATATCATCAAGATCCAGCCACTGGATCATGATCCGCTGCACCCCTGCGGCGGCGAAGGCCTGGATCTGCGCCGGAAGCTCTTCAAGCGCGCCGTGGATCACCCCGTGCTCGGCAAGTTCGGCGCGCGTACGCCCGGAATCGCTCAGCCAGCGCTCAAAGCCATCCATAGTAGGCGCCCAGTTCAGGCCGGTCATCAGCGAGCGGCGCACCGTAGACGGCTCGCGACCCTGGGTAACGAGCAGTTCATCTAACTGCGTGTTGAGTTCAGTAAACCGGGCCGGTGAAACAAATACCGCGTTCCATTCGTCTGCATAACGAGCCGTAAGCGGCAGCGTGCGCTTCGGCCCATTCCCGCCAATCACGATCGGCGGGCCGCCGGGGCGCTGCGGGCGCGGCAACAGGATGGCATCGTTTAAACGGTAAAATGAGCCGGTGAAATCGACCGGCGTGTCGCTCTTGAGCAGCCGGCTGATCACCTCCAGGCCCTCTTCGAAGCGCTGAAAGCGTGGCCCCACATCGAGCAGATCCAGGCCGAAGTTAGTGTGTTCGCGCTCTTGCCAGCCGGCGCCGAGGCCGAGATGCAAGCGTCCACCCGAGAGATCATCGATCTGTGCCGCCATGCGCGCCGTAATCGTCGGGTGACGGAAACTCATCGGCGAGACGATTGGACCGAACTCGAGGCGTTGCGTATGGCTGGCGAGCCAGGTCAGCGAGACCCAAAGCTCCAGCGAGTCGCGATCAGGCGGGTTGGCGTTGGTGTAATGATCCGAGCGATACAGGCCCACAAAACCGAGCGCCTCGGCAGCCTCAGCAATGCGCTGCCAGCGCGGCCAAGTCAGCCCGTTCTGGCCCTCAAGCATCAACGCAACTTCGATCAATGGTATGCTCCTTCCATCAGTCGCCAGTTCGCAGTTTCACAGGCCGTACAGTCCGTAGGGTTTTGCGAACTGCGAACTGCCAGACTGTCCGACTGCCAGACCTAGTATAGCCGATATTTCAGATCGTGAAAGGTTGTCTTGTCCGTGAATCAACGTGCTCGCCATGAGCGCCCATTTGCGCTCTTCATCGCGCTTTACCCGATCGGGTTGCTCGTTTTTACGCTCTTTACGTTATTGCGTGAGCCCCGAGTGGGCATTGGCGCATTGGCGCAAGTCTTTGCGCCCTACTTCTTTGCACCACTGCTTCTCTTTTTGCCGATCACCCTGCTGCGTGGCACAGTGATCCTGCGGAGCGCCCTCCTTGCGGCGCTAATCGCCTACATGGCCGTCTATCCACCGGCGTTCAACTTGCGCCCGCCGGCGACACTTGCCACTACGCCCGAACTACGGGTGCTGAGCTGGAATGTCTATGTCGGGCGGGTGCCCCTTGAAGAATTGTTGCTTGCCTTCGAAGCATACAATCCGGATGTGGTGGCGCTCCAGGAGACGAACTGGCGCATGCTCGCCGCCGATCCGACCCTCAGCGAACGCTTCCCCTACCAACTGATCACCCCCGCTGTCGCAGCTCCCGGATTGGCCATTTTGAGCCGTTACCCGATTCTGGCCGCCGGCGTACCCCAGCTCGGCGGCGATGTGTTCGACATGCCGCGCCTGATGTGGGCCACACTGGATGTGAACGGCACGCCGATTACCGCGATCAATGCGCATCCGCAACCACCTCGCCTGACAGGCACAACGTGTCGGCTCATGCACTGTTATAATCGGGGGCCGCGTGATGCACAAATCAGCCGCATGCGCACCTTTATCGCCGAGCGTATGGCCACCGGCGAAGCGCTGCTCGTGCTAGGCGATATGAATGTGACCGAGCGCGAGGCCGCCTATCGCGAACTCGCAGCCGGCCTCCAAGACGCCCATCGCATTACCGGGGTCGGGATGGGCAATTCATGGCGGCCGAGTCTGGTGCAGTGGCCAATCGGCGCAATCAGGATCGACTACATGCTCAGCCACGGCCCGCTCGCACCGGTTACGCTCGCCACCGACTGCGCCTGGCGCGGGAGCGATCATTGTTTATTATTCGGTAGGTACGCCTTAGGAGTAGGGTAATCGTTCGCAGTTTGCAGTTCGCTGGTCCTCAAACCCCATGAATCTACCCTTCTTCGTTTACGGCACGCTCAAACGCGGCGAGCCGAACTACGCCCGCTTGCTGGCCGGCCATACCATCGCCGAGGTGCCTGCCAGCCTGCCCGATGCGGCGCTCTATACCGCCGGGCCATACCCATTTCTTGTGCAAACGCCGGGGCTTCTTGCTCCCGGCGATATTGTGTATGGCACGCTGGTCACCCTTCGGGCGGCTGAATATGCGGTACTGGTAGCCCAACTCGACGTCCTCGAGGGTTACCGTCCCGGTGGCCCAAGCAACCTCTACGAACGAATCGTGCTTAGCATACAAACTGCCGCTGGCCCCCAGGAAGCGTACGGCTATGTCGCCGGCGCTGAAACCGAACAGGAGATTCACGCTGGCTTGTTACGTAAGGTTATTGGCGGCAATTGGCCGGCAGGGCAGTCCGTCTGATCGTCTGATCGTTCGCACACCGACCGAAGCCGAAGGACGAAAGACGAAGGACGAAGGTCATTGGGCTTTGGTCATTGGGCTTTGGTCTGCACTCGTCATTCAGTTCTTTGGCATCAACAGGATCAGCATTTCATGGCATTCCAACACTACCTACGCTTCGCAGGTATCGGCTGGCTCAGCGGCATTTTCTGGATCATGTTCCTGGCCTTTGTGATTCTGCCGAATACATTCGGCAGTAGTTCAAGCCTCAGCACTCCAGCCGATCAGCTCACGCTGGGCCTGGCGCTCCTGATTATCACCCCCGAAGCGCTGCTGGGGGGAATTATCGGCGGCCGAATCATGCGCGAGGGCGGTACTACCAGCCAGGCGCTTATGGCCGCTGTGATCGGTGCCGTGTTTACCATACCCGTCGCGTGCATTAGTCTGTGGTATTTGGGCTGGTGAGTTGCAGGCGGCACGGGGACAAGCGGACAAGGGTCGAATCATCAGATCATCAGATCATCAGACGATTCTCTTCCGCTCTCCCGCTCTCCCGCTCTCCCGGCCTCATGGTATCCTTATTACCCAGGACACATTCTCGCTTCACGCTTCTGTTTCCTGAATCCTGAATCCTGAATCCTGAATCAGAGGCTTCCTTATGCCATCCCGGATTGTAAATATCGGCGTTGTACAGCTTCAACTGACGGACGACCCAAACGAGAACGACCGACGCGCCGAGGCAGGCGTGCGTGCGGCGGCAGCCCAGGGCGCACAGGTGATCTGTTTGCCGGAACTGTTTCGCTCGCTCTATTTTTGCCAGAGCGAAGATCACATCAACTTCGCCCTTGCCGAAGCGGTGCCCGGCCCGAGTACCGAGCGCTACAGCGCCCTGGCCCGCGAATTGGGCGTGGTGATTATCGCCAGCCTATTCGAGAAGCGCGCCGAGGGGTTGTACCACAATACCACCGCCGTGCTCGACGCCGACGGCAGCTACCTGGGTAAGTATCGCAAGATGCACATCCCCGACGACCCGCTCTTTTATGAGAAGTTCTACTTTACGCCGGGTGATCTGGGTTTTAAGGTCTTCCCCACCCGTTACGGCAAACTCGGCGTGCTGATCTGCTGGGATCAGTGGTACCCTGAAGGTGCGCGGCTGACTGCACTGCGCGGCGCCGATGTGCTGTTCTACCCCACGGCGATCGGCTGGCATCCCAGCGAGAAGGCCGAACACGGGGTTGCCCAGCACCAGAGCTGGGAGCTGATCCAGCGCTCGCATGGCATTGCCAACGGCTGTTATGTGGTGAGTGTGAATCGTACCGGCCACGAGGGCGACACCGACGGTGGGATTGAGTTCTGGGGCCAGAGTTTTGTCAGCGACCCCCAGGGAACCATCCTGGCCAAAGCCCCGGTTGCTGAACCGGCTGTGCTTGTCACGCCGATCGACCTGGGCAAGCTTGATATTCAGCGCACCCATTGGCCCTTCCTGCGCGACCGGCGCATCGATGCCTATGGCGAATTGACCAAACGCTATATTGATGATGCCTGATCCGCCCGCCCCCGTACGGGCGACCCCATGTGCGCGCCCAAGGCCAGCCATGTAGGGATCCTGATGACACCGATCCGCCCCCGTACGGGCGACCTCTCAGGTGGAGGGTTTTTGCCGTTGCCCGCACCCCCAACCCCCTTCGGCTACGCTCAGAGCAGGCCGCTCCCTGATCGTGAGCGGGGCTTCCGACAGCATCAGGACGCCGA
>JBBRUG010000162.1:0-13007 GCA_038247995.1 Chloroflexales bacterium
AGCCCGCCGGCCGCAAACGCACGCAATGAGCCGCGTGCTTCAGCGCGCGGCGGGCGGCGCGCGGGCGGCGCTACCCCGTACGTGGGCGCACAATCAACGTATCGCCCTGACGGGTGGCCTTGATGTTGCCGGCCCCGCGCAACGCATCAGGCATGAGCAAGTGGCGGCGATACGGGCCGGCGCGCACAATCAGTTCGTCGCCGCTGAGCGTGAGGCCAAGCTCCTCGCGGTGCAAACCGGGCAGGTTGATCGCAATGCTTGGGTCGGGAGCGCCGCTGACGACGATCGGCGGGTTAACCGTTGCGGCGGGCAGGGGCGACGTGTTTGCATACATTGCTGCGCCCAGCGCGGCCAGTTCCGCCGGCGTAGCGGGTGTCGGGCCAAGCGGTAGGGTGAACAACTGATGTTCGGGCCAGATTGCTGCCGTCTCCGCGATAACCTGGCTCTGTTCGGCGCTGAGTGCCGCCAGCGGGCCGTTCACATAGGCGGCGGGCATGAGCGGCCCGGCGATCAGTGTTTCCACGGCCAGGCCGAAGAGATGCAGGGCCGGTACGGCAATGCGCGCATCGCGCAGGCCTCCGGCATCGGGGCGAACGACATAGCGCACGCGGGTCGACGTTGGGTCGAGCGTTGTATCACGCAATTGTTCGAGGTCGGCGCGGGCCTGTTGCACCTGGCCGAGCCATTCAAAAGGGAGCAAGCTGCCGGGCACAATGGCGCGCGAAACCGAAGCGCTGGAGCGCCCCGGGCCGCGATCGAGGCCGAAGAGCAGCCGCAGCGACCAGCGGAAGGTATCGGGTACGGCCAGGGCGCGCAGGAGGGCGGAGTGCGCCCCGGCATCGACACAGACCAGGTCGTACGCGGCGCCGAGCCGGCGCAGGCGGGCCACAGCCAGGAAGAGATCACTGCCAGGGATGATCGGCAGTTCGTCGCCGGCAATATTTGCAGCAGCATTGGCGCCGCCGCCTGTCCGTTGCCGTAGTTCATTCCAGAGCGTGGCCAGATCGCTCAATGCATCAAGCGCCCAGGCATCGAGGTTCGGCGCAAGCGGTTGGGGCTCAGGGCCGGGGCGAAGTTCCGCCAGAGCGTGTGAAGGCCCTACGCTAGCCAGAAGTGTACGTGCGCCAACCTGCGCAGCAGCGGCGGCGGTAGCGGCGGTGGTCAGGGCCGTGGCGCTACTATCGGCGCCGGTGAAGATCAGCATCTGCATAGGCCAAGTGTAGCATGAAATAGCCGCTCCGACTTGCCGAGATCGCCGACCCCGGCTATAGTGGAGAGGATCCGCGGGTGTTGCAGCGTGCGGCGCACCGTCACGCAAACTATTAAAGTAAAAGCACGGTATTTTAACCCAAACCGACTCAAGGAGACCTACATCAATGGCTTCAGGAACCACTACTGATCTGCGCAACGGCGCAGTGCTGCGCTACAATGGCGGCCTATTTCAGGTCGTCGAATTTCAACACGTTGCGCCGGGCAACTGGCGCGCGTTTGTGCGCGTCAAGCTCAAAAATCTGGCGAATGGCAAGGTCGTCGAAGATCGCATGCGCGCCGGCGCCAATATCGATATTGTACGCATTGAGCGCCGCTCGATGCAGTTCCTCTACCGTGAGGGCGACAATTACGTGTTTATGGACAATGACACCTACGACCAGTTCCCGGTTGCGGCCGATGTTGTCGGTGAGGCGAATACGCGCTTCCTCAAGGAGAATGACACAGCCGAGCTCGTCTACGACTCTGACCGCGAGGAGTTGCTCGGGGTTGAACTGCCGATCTTTGTCGAGCTTACCGTCACCGAGACGACGATTGCGGTGCGCGGCGACACGGCGACGAACGTCACCAAGGCGGCCACGCTGGAGACAGGCGCCGTTATTCAGGTGCCCGGCTTTGTGAATGAGGGCGATGTGTTGAAGATTGACACCCGCTCGGGCGACTATATTACCCGCGTGTAGGCGTTGGGCTGAGCCGAGACGCGAGACCACGGACCAAGGATCAAGGCCGAGCATTGCTTGGCATTCGTCCTTGGTCTTTCGTCGCATGGGCCTTGATCGCATTACCTGATCATCTGATGACTCGGCGTGAACAACCCCTCCAGCGCCGCTTCGCGTTCCCCCAGCGGCTCCAACGCCACCGTATTATCCTCGGCCCGATAGACCAGCACGGCCCGTTCGAAATACTGAATTACCTGCTCACCTCCGTCGGCGCTACGTGCCATGAATTCGGCGGATAGCGGTAGCCCAAACACGGCGAGCCCGCCGCCGCGCTCCCAGAACGCGCCGATTGCACCGCCCAGGCTGTGCCCCGACTCAGGGAAGAAGCGGGGCGCTGGGCTGGTTTCGCTCGGCGTTTGTGCCGTAGCTCCGCCATAGGCCAACGCTATGGCGGCGTTTGTGCCGAGGGGCGCCGGCTGGATGAAATACGGCGTATCAGCCAGATCGAAGCGCAGATCAAGTTGCACATTCCTGAAGCGCTGGCTGATCCCGGTTGGCGTATCTACCGCCAAGCTGAGCGGCGGACCGAAGCGCGCGTAGCCGCCGAGGGCGCGCCAGTAGCGGAAGATCGGCGCCGGTACGTTAATCCCGTCGATCAGGCCGTCTTTGGGGAGTGGCAACAACTGTTCGGGATCGCCGAGCACTGCCTGGAGGCCTGCCAGGTTCTCGGCAAACTCCGACAGATTCCCCGTCACCAGTTCGGGCGTAATCGAAGCGATGCCCATGCTGCCGGCCCAATCGTGCATGCCGCCGGTGATGTTGTAGCGCGGCCAGAAGCGGCTATAGATATAACCCGCGCTGGTGGCGTAGGCTTCGGCCATCGCGATCGAAGGCGCATGTTCACAGGCGGCGGGAAAAACCAGTCCGGCGTTCGAGTGAATAAAGATCGCCCCGGCGGCGTCCCAGAGAAAACTACGGATCAGCCGCGTCTCGACTTGCGAATCGGGGTAGGAACCGCCGGTGTCGGAGATAAAGCTGCCCGCGCCATACACTGTCGTGCTCCAATCATTCTCCGTACAGGCGTCGAGGTTTGTGTTCATATTGCGGTTCAAATCGACGCCTGCCGCATCAAAACGCCAATCGAGTGCCAACCCGTCGGGGTTGAGCGCAGGAATAAAGTAGATGCGGACATCAGGCGGGATCTGGGCTGGATTAGCCTGAAAGTACGCGATCAGTTCCAGCGTGAGCCGATAGGTATTGGCTTCGGGGCCGCCGTGGGTTGCGCCAACCACCACCAGTTTGCGTGGGCCGTCACCAATCTGAACCACCTCGATCGGCCGGCCCTGCGCCGATTCGCCCAACACAAAAGTCTGGATCGTCGCCGCTGTAGCCAATTGCGGTAACGTCAACCCAGTCGCGCCAAGTAGTGCCGTTAGCGGCAAGGCGAGTAACAAGCACCAGAGCGCGATCCGTTGGAGCCGAGTGTGAAAGAGGAGCATGGCGTGTGAGTACTGAATCCTGAATCCTGACTGCCGAAGTCTGGCACACAACTTGCTTTCCTGATCAAGATACACGGCGGATATGCCGACGAACTCACCGAAAGGGGCCTACAATGACTGCGTTGACAATCCGAGTTTTCGATACTCCTGATGCTGCTTATGCTGCATGTGAGCGCTTGTTTGAGACGGGAGTTCCGCGTGGGAGTGCGTACGTAATTGATGCCACGGGAGTGCGGCAGGGTACGTTTGCCGATGCTGAACCCAATATACATAACCGGGCGGTTGAGCGCAAGGGCAGTTTCGCCGATGCGGAACCGCAGAGCCACGACCGCAATCTCGAGCCGAACGGCAGCTTCGCCGATGTCGATTCGCAGGGTGGCCGCATGCCAACGGTGCAGAAAGGCGATTTTGCAAAGGGGATGCGCGAGACAACGCCACCCAATGAGCAAGAGCTGCGCGATCTTCTTGATCGTCTGGGCGTTGCCGATACTGAACGTGAGGACTGCGTGACCCACCTGCGCAATGGGCGCGCGCTCCTGATGATTGAAGATATGACCGTGGCGCGCTAAGCAAGCAACGTAGTAAACCTGTCAGGTGCGGCACAGCGCAGATTGCTGTTCAGCAAAGGCTGTGCGCCGCACCTGACAGGTTTTTTTGCGTAAAGGGCCGATTGCTGCTCGGCAGAAGCTGTGGCCGCACCTGACAGGGTTTTTAGGCTGTCGCCCGTTGCCGGGCCTGCACAAACTGCGCGTGGGTCAGGTTAATATTGGCGTTGATCCGGCTAATCTCGGCGCTCTCGGCGTTCGAGATCGCGCCATCGGCGGCGGCGACGGCGAACAACGCGTCGAGGAAGCGTTCGCGCTGGGCAATTGATGCACTATCGGCGAACTCTTTGGTCAGCCGGTAGAAGTCGAGGTCGGCAGCGCTCTCTTCAAGGGCAACCTCCGTGACAAGTACGGCCCGTTCGTGATCAATACCCCAGCCACGCTCTAATGCAGCGGCGATCTGGCTGAATTCGGCGTCGGTAACCTGCTGATCAACCCGCGCTACGCGGGCAAGCAAGCCGCCGGCGAGCGCAAGGATATGCGCCTCATCGGGGGAGATGCTCAGTGCGTCGGCGGGTGATTTGCCGAGCCGTTGGCGCACTGCGAAGTAGATCCGATTATTGAGAAACTCCTCAAGGTAGCGCTCGCGGTTCGGGCCGGCGACCGGATTGCCGAAGCCGCGAATCAGGCGTCCAAGCTGGGCCAGTACACCGGTATCGGCAGCGGCTAAGGCAGCGCTGATCTCGGCAGCGACGGTGCGCTCGGCGTCGGTATGTACCCCATCCGATGCGAAAAGATGATCAATCGCCTCGATCGCCAACTGGCGATCCCGTGACCCGCGTAGGGTTTGGGCCAACTCGCCGACTAGGCGGTTGCGCTCAGCAACATCAACCGGCGAATGCAGATAAATCTCCAGTTCGGCCCAATCATTGGCCGTCAGATCCATCTCCGGGCGCCCACCGGTCTGGCCCAGGCGCGTTAATATCTGTTTGAGGCTGTTGATCTCATCGCTCGCCAGATGTCCATCCGCCCATGCCGCCGCAATGATCACCTTTGCCAGAGCCATTGCCAGATCACGTTCCGCCATAACTGTTCCTTGTGCTGTTGTTTCTTTTTTGCCGGCGGGACGCAGTTTGGCGCATCCCGCCGGCTGCCGTTGGGGCGGGCCTATGTGTCCGCCCTACCGCCTTCCGCCCTACCGCCTTCCGCCCTACCATCCCCCGCCCGATGAACCGCCACCGCCGAACGATCCGCCGCTCCCACCGCCGCCGAACGACCCGCTACTGCCGCCCATACTGCCCCAACCGCCACCACCGCCGCTGCTGCCGCCGCTCGTCCAGCCGCCGCTGCCACCCCAGCCGCCGGTGATGATCACCGGCCCGGCGCCGCCCGGCGGACGGCGGTTACGTTGGAGTGAGCGGCTGATCTCGTCGGCTTCAGCGGTGATCGCGCGCGCTTCTTTGAGCGTCTGCTCCAGAGCAGGCGCGCCGCTAATTGGTAAGCGGATCTGCTCAAAGCGCCGCCGGGCCGTGGCGAGGCGCTGGCGAATACTGCGCACCCCGCTCAGCCCGATTGCGCTGCCCAGCAGCATATCCGCTTCGCTGAGCGCCGAGCGCGTACGCGAGAGTTCAGTGTTCAGTTCAGTGCGCAGGCGTTCAAGTTTCTGGACATCATCGTAGACTTGCTTGTAAACCGTTTCGGCGTCACCTTGCAACTGCCGATACGCTGCATAAGCAGCTTCCAGCGCCTGGCGCCGCGTCGCGTCCTCGGACGTTGTAGCCTGCTGGGCAAGCTGATACGCCTTTTGAACCTGGGCCTGAATGCCATCGATTGCGCGCTGATTGGCCGGGTCGATATCGGCGCGATGGACGCCGGAATATTTGACGATCTTCTTCACTTCGGCAGTGGCCAGATCCTGGGCCTTCTGCACTTGTTCGCGCAGTTTATTTGTCGTTTCAACTTCCGAGCGCGCCCCGGCCAGGGCATCGTCGGCGAGCTTGTCGGCCTCTTGCGCATCGCGCACCGCTACCAGCCAATCGGGTTTCGCCTGGTCGATCGCCTGGCGAACTTTACCGACCAGTTCAGCGGCGCGGCTTAGTTGCATTGTCATAGCCGGAGTCACATCGGGGTCGTTCGCGGCGACAAATTTGCCGCCGGCCAGAACGCTGCGCTCGGCCTCGGCGAGCAAATCCCGTGCCGTTACGCGGGCATGTTCCAGATCAGTCAGCCGTTGCGTAATCGCGTCGATCAGTTCACGGACGTAGGCGAGTTCCGCATCAGCAGCGTCGAGATCTTCCTTGGCGGCATGGAAGTCCTGGGCTTCCATCGTGTTACCGGCGCGGGCCTGAACCCAGTGTTCGTGGGCGCGATCGGCTGCAGCCTGCGCTTCGCTGCCGTTGCCGCGGATATCACTCCAGGTACTCTCGGCGAACTCGTCTACGGCGTCGAAGGCCGTGCGGCCCTGAGCGATGAGCTCCGCCGCTGCCTGACCACTCTTTTCGAGCGCTGCAATCCGGCGATCATTTTCGGCGCGTAGTTCGGGTAAGGCTGCGCCATAGGCGATCGCCTCGCCAAGCATCATGCGCGCAGCCTGCAACTTGGTGTCGGCCATATCCAGGTTGCCGCCCTGGATGGCGCGCAAGCCTTCGTCGAGCGCGGTGCGTGTACCGTCGAGGGCGGTGCGGCTGGCCTCCATCTGGTAGCCTTCCGCAGCCAGGTGTACGGCATCGTTATGGCCCTGGAGGATGCCGGCGCGGAGCTCAAGTGCGCCGGCAACTGCCGCGCCAATCCGCACACTGGTTGCCGACGCTGCCTGAGCCGCCGTGATGGCTTCGCGGGCGTCGTGCCCGCTCATTGCCGTCGTGGCGCGCTCTACCAATCGTTGGGCTGGGGCCAGGGCCGCCGTAGGATCGGCAAGCTCCTGTTCCAGCGCCGCCAACTGGTCGGCAGCGTCGGCTACGCTTTTTTTGCGCGTTCGATCTCCTCGTTCGCCTGCCGTGCCAGTGCATCGAGTTCGGTGCGGGTGGTTTCGACCGCTGCCAGTTGTTCGCTTACCGCCTGTGCGCTTGTTTGGACTTCGCCGTACGCTGCCGTCGCCTGGTCGATCTGCTCGATTGCTGGGTGTTCGTAGCGCTCCAAGCCTTCAGCGGCGGCCTTAAATCCACCCTGCATCTCCACGAACGCGGTGTTCGCGGTTCGCTGGGCTTTGCTCAGGCGCTCCACATCGGCGGCGGTGTATGAGACGCGGTCGAATTTGGCTTTCTCTTCCGCCGAACGGAAGCGCTGCCCAAGATCGGTGATCAGCGTAGCAGCGCCCTCGCGAGCCTCTTTTAATTGCGCTTCGGCTGCGGCAAAGGCGGCCCGCGTCTTGCGACGGCGGTTGTAGGCCACAGCGCCGACGGTGCCGGCGGCGAGTGCGGCTCCGCCGGCGGCGACGGGAAAGAGAATGTTGTCGCGCACACCTTCCGGGTCGACGTTAATCACCGTGCCGCCGCCGGGTTGGGGCGGGTTGGCAATTGCAGCGTCGATCGCCTCAAGCGCATTCACATAAGCCGTCGTAAACTCGTTGTCGCCAAGGCCTGGGTTAAAATCATTCTCGCGGATCTGATCAACATTATTGTTTGTGTTCAGCGCCGCGTTCCAGCCGTCGCCATAGCGGATCGAGCTGAAGCGATCATCCAGCGCGACATACAGCGCAATCATATTCGACTGGGCGGTTACCCTGTCGCGTGCCAATCCGTCGTCGATCAAGCGGTTGACAAAATCATCGTCGCCGCCGCTCTGCACCATATAGACAGCCACCTGCGCGCCGCGGTTCAGCAGCGGGCGAGCGGCATCTTCAATGGCGCTGCGGTCCAGGTAGCCCTCCGGGTCCACGATGATTAGATCACCCTGGGCGAAGGCCGGCGACGCCATGAGCAATAACAGCGTAAGCACCGCTGCAAGGCGTAACAATCCACCCACTGATAACCTCCGTTACAGGAACCAAAGAACCAAAGAACCAAAGAACCGGAGAACCAAAGAACCAGTAGTACCGAAAAAGGTTGTAATGGTGCAAACTGTTTATATACGAGTTTCTTTGAGTCTGTATTTCTTGGTTCCTCAGTTCGTTGGTTCCTCGGTTCTGCTAGCTAATCCAGCGCCTGATCGAGGTCGGCGATTAGGTCGTCTATATCTTCGATACCTACACTCAAGCGCACCAGGCCGGCGGGCACTTCCAGCGTCGATCCTGCCACCGAGGCGTGGGTCATCGCGGCGGGCAGTTCGATCAGGCTTTCAACGCCGCCGAGACTCTCGGCGAGCGTGAAGAGGCGCGTGCGCGTGACAATCTTGTTGGCGGCCTTTTCGCCCCCGGAAGCCAGGAACGAAACCATTCCACTGAAGTTTTGCATCTGGCGAGCGGCCAGTTCGTGTTGCGGGTGGCTGGGCAGGCCGGGGTAGATCACGCGCTCCACTGCCGGATGTTCGCTGAGAAACTGGGCTGCGGCGAGTGCGTTGGCGCTGTGCTGACGCATGCGCAGAGCCAGCGTTTTGATCCCGCGTAATACCAGCCAACTATCGAAGGGGCCGGGCACGGCGCCGGCGGCGTTCTGCACAAAACGCAGGCGCGCAGCCAGATCGTCGTTGGAGGTAAGGATGGCGCCGCCCACCACATCAGAGTGGCCGCCCAAATACTTTGTAGTGCTATGTAACACCAAATCGGCGCCGAGGGTGAGTGGCAACTGACAGGCCGGCGATGCGAAGGTATTATCGACCAGGGTTAACGCGCCGGCGGCGCGGGCGATCGCGCTGATGACCGCAATATCGGCGATCTTCAGCATCGGGTTGGTCGGCGTCTCGATCCAGACCAGCCGCGTATTCGGGCGTACTGCGGCGGCTACCTGGTCGGCATCGGCGGTGTTCACAAAGCTGGTGCTGATACCTTTGTCTTCAAGGACGCGCTTGAAGAGCCGGTAGGTGCCGCCATACACATCATCGCCGCAGAGCACATGGTCGCCGCTTTTGAGTAAAGCCAGCGCAACAGTAGTTTCGGCGGCCAGGCCGGAAGCGAACGCCACGCCGTGGGCAGCGCCTTCCAATGCGGCGAGGGCTGTTTCAAGCGCGGTGCGCGTTGGGTTGCCGCTCCGGGCGTAATCATAGCCCTTGTTAACCCCGACCGCCTCCTGGGCGAACGTACTTGTCTGATAGATGGGCGTAATCACAGCGCCGGTTGCGGGATCAGGTTCCTGACCGGCGTGAATGGCGCGGGTCGCAAAGCCATATTCAGGCATACTATCCTCACTGGGTAATCATGTCGAGCGCACAGCATCGGGCGGCTCTGCGAGGATTATAGCACGCTGGCGTAGGGCTGGACTGTAAGCAAGGTAAAAGGTAAAATGCAAAAGGAAGAGAGCTGCCCAGGATCGCATTGCGTAGAGTACAGCTTTGCTGTATGATATGTACATTCTTAAAATGTAAGACCTGAATGTTGATGCTTAATGTTTGTAATCGGGGCGGCGCGGAGGGGCACACTCCGCTGCTGCCAAGCCTGCGAACTGCCGAATTACCGAACCGATAGCGGAAAAGAAGGGAGGCCAACGATGACCGGCTCATTCTGGATTATGATCGGGATTGTGGTGTTTGTGATGGCCGGCCAAGCGGTGCTCTGGTCGTGGGTATTTATTGAGCGGCGGCGCAAGATCCCCGATGTGAAGATCTTCAATATCCGCGAACTGTTTGACGGGGTGCGCAAGCAGATCGACGATTTCTACAACCGGCGCCAGGCACGCTGAGGGCAGTCGGGGCGGCGCACTTATGGCAGTCGGGGCGGCTCGTGAGCCGCCCTTACGAGTTGCGTGCTGAGAGCACTCGGGGCGGCACACTTACGGCAGTCGGGGCGGCGCACGAACTGCCCCTTACGGAGCGCGCGCCGCCTCTAGCGATTGGCCAGGCGTTGGAGTTGGGGTAGGTCGGAGAGGATGATTGCGTCGCCTTCGATGCGGATCATGCCCGCCTCGCGCAGTTCACCAATCGCCTTGGTAACGGTTTCACGATACGAGCCGATCATCTCGGCGATCTGTTGGTGCGTATAGCGCACGACGGACGGCGGGGCTGCGTTCGCGCGTAGGTCGGGCACGCCGGCCAGGCTGAGCAGCAGGCTTGCCAGGCGTTGCGGCACGCTCTTGAAGGCGATATCGGCGAGCTTATTCTCCATTGCGCGTAGGCGCTGCCCCATCACCTCCATAAAGGCGATTGCCACCGGCGGATAACGCTCCAGGATGTGGCGCAGCGTATCGCGCCCGATCACCCCAATCACACACTCCACCATTGCCTCGGCAAACGAATCATGCAGCCATTGCCCCACCAGCGTCATCTCCCCGAAAATTGTTACCGGCTCGAGCACCATTAAGGTCAGGGCGCGGCCTTCCGGCGAGAGCTTGTAAATCCGTACCCGCCCGCTGCGCAGCACAAAGAGTTGTTCACTAAATTCGTTGGGTGAGTGAAAGATTTGCCCGCTTGGGCAGACGTTATAGGTGATCAGGCGTTCAACTTCGACACGTTGTTTCGGTTCCAGGCCACGAAAAATATCGCCGGCGGCGACATAGTGAATCGACTGTTCGTCGGGCATAAAACTTGCCGATCTCAGGCATTAGAGCACTGAGCACCATGCGTGAGCCACTGCGGCCACTGAAGCGGGTGGCGCGCTGCGCTCGCGCCATGGGACGCAGGTTCAATCGATCTGCGCAATGCTGTAGGCGAAACGGGTGCCCCCGCCGGTGAAGCCTGCCAGGTTACAGATGCGCACGCTGCGTGCGCCGGCTGCCAGGGCCCCAAGGGCGGCGCGAACTTTGGGAATCATGCCGCCGCTAATTGCCCCCGATCCGATCGCTTCCGCAACCTCAGTTGCGCTGAGGCGGGGCGCTACCTGGCCATCGAGAATGACGCCCGGCACATTGCTGACAAACACAAGCTCTTCCGCGCCAAGTGCGGCAGCAACAGCCTGGGCGATCATGTCGGCGTTGACGTTATAGGCCAGCCCATCGGCGTTGCCCAGGGCGAGGGGCGCAAACACCGGCAGCCAGCCCAGATCGATCATAGCCTGAAGTGCAGCGGTATTGACTGTCGTGACATTACCGACGCGGCCGAGATCGCGGCCATCGGGGCGATGCGGCTCGCAGCGTAACAACCCCAGATCGAGGCCCGTTAACCCCAGCGCCGGCACACCGGCGTTCACCAGGTTGCGCACCACGCGGGCATTGACGGTTCCACGCACTACAGACTGCATCACTTCCAATGCCTCGGGCGAAGTGATGCGCAGGCCCCCGGCAAACTCCACCGGCAAGCCGTGTAACTCCATCGCGGCGGTGATTTCTTTGCCGCCGCCGTGGATTAATACCAGCGGGCCACTCCATCCAGCTACCGCCCGACACAGCCCATCAAGAAAAGCCGGTTCGTCGAGTTCATTCCCGCCGACCTTGACCACGGTCACTGCATTCACTGCGCACTCCTCACATACGTGGATAGCACAAGCATACCAAGGCTCTCCCGTTCGCGCAACACTGAGGGGCGAAGGCGTGATGCCGTGAGCCTGCTCCATCCGGATATCCTGGCCCCGATCACCTGAGGCGATCTCCGTCGGCGGCAGGCCCGGCGCTGGAAATGGCAGTACACACGTAAGGCCGAAGCAATTGCTTCGGCCTTGCCACCGGACGGCGGTCGTTGGTCATCGGATGGCGCTGCCCGGTTTTTGCACTGCGTCTTTTGCCTTTTGCATTGTTTACAGTCGCTCGACAATCCCTGCGGCACCCATGCCGCCGCCGATGCACATCGTCACGAGGCCGTAGCGCCCGCCGGTGCGCTCTAGTTCGTCGAGGATTTGCACAGTGAGTTTGGCGCCGGAGCAGCCGAGCGGATGGCCCAGTGCGATTGCGCCGCCGTTGACGTTGACCTTCTCCATGGCGATGCCCAACTCGCGCACTACGGCGAGCGACTGGGCGGCGAAGGCTTCGTTGAGTTCGATCAGGTCGATATCGCTGAGGTTCAGCCCGGCTAGTTTCAGCGCCTTGGGAATGGCCATCACCGGGCCGATGCCCATCACCTCCGGCGCGACACCACCGACGGCAAAGCTGATGAAGCGCGCGCGCGGCTTCAAACCCAGCGCCTCGGCCTTGCTGCGGCTCATCACCACAACTGCGGCGGCGCCGTCGCTTGTTTGCGAACTGTTGCCTGCTGTAACGCTGCCCTGTACGTGGAACACCGGCTTCAGCTTTGCCAGCGCCTCGGCCGACGTATCGGCGCGTGGGCCTTCATCTTTGGCGAAGCTCGTTGTCTGCGCCTTGCGCTCGCTGCCGGCTTCCAGGGTAACCAGTTCGACATCGACCGGCACAATGCCAGGCGCAAAACGCCCTTCGGCCTGAGCACGCAGCGCATTCTGATGCGAACGTAGCGCAAATGCGTCCTGGTCTTCGCGGCTCACCTTGTGCTGGCGGGCGACATTCTCGGCCGTCAGGCCCATGCTCAGGTAGACCGCCGGGTCGTGCTGGGCCAGATAGGGGTTGGGCGAGAACTTATTGCCCGACATTGGCACCATGCTCATGCTCTCGGCGCCGCCCGCGATAATTACTTCGGCCATGCCGGCCATAATCTGCTGGGCGGCCATGGCGATTGTTTGCAGGCCCGAGGCACAAAAACGGTTGACGGTAACGCCGGCGACGGTGTCGGGCAGGCCGGCGCGCTGTGCGGCGATGCGGGCCAGGTTTAGCCCTTGCTCGCCTTCGGGCATTGCGCAGCCCATGATCACATCTTCGACCTCAGCCGGATCGAGGCCAGGGGCGCGCGCGAGCGCTTCCTTCACCACGATTGCGGCCAGTTCGTCGGGGCGGACGGTGCGTAGCGCGCCGCGCGGCGCTTTGCCGATGGCGGTGCGGACGCCGGATACGATGACTGCTTCATGCATAAGTATTTCTCCTCGCGGTGGGTGTAAGATGGTTGGACGTTAACAAACCGCAGGCAGGTTTATTGCGGAGCGGCGTGACGGTTTACAGCACATGCATGGC
>JBBRUG010000163.1:0-12943 GCA_038247995.1 Chloroflexales bacterium
CGACTGCCGACTGCCGACTGACGACTGACGACTGAGCTCAAGCCAACCGGGGATCGTGCTGATCGGGAGCGGGGCGCTGGCAGGGCTACTGGTGCTGGCCCGGACCGTTGCTCCGCTTGCTGGTAATCGGCTCCGGCAGATCGGCAGCGGGGTCACCCTTGGCGTCGTCGCAGCGCTGATCGGGACAAGCGGCATTTATGTGCTTCAGATCGCCGCGGTGTTCATGGCCTGCGCGGCGCTGGCCCTGGTGAGCCTGGCGGTGGCGCACACGCCGGGGGCGGCGCGGACGGCGGATTGACGGACGACGCACCACCGAAACCGTGTAAGGCTGAAGCGGCGCTATCTGCAGCTTCGATGCACGGCCAAGGATGCACCGAGGAGCACTGCTTCGGCCCTCCATGCACCCGCCCATGCCCCTACCCCACGCGCTTACCTCATGCCCTGCGCCTGCCTCGCCCGCTTATCCACACCTTTTCCACATCTGTTAAACAAAAAACCCCTTCTTGACACCCGCGCAACACTTGTGCTACACTACGCGAGCAATTGAGTTGACTACATTTAGTTCTCTATATAATCATTCTGCCACAAGATGTAGCAACTTCAACGCATAACGGCCCCCGCGCCCAGTTCCACATTTCACAAACCCACCCTACTTTATTGTTTACAAGCTGGGCGCTCGAATGGCGCACATTCCGGCCTGTAAATATATTCGTGTGCCGTGCATAGTAAGGAGAAACCAATGACCATTGACGTCGCCGCGCCACCTGCGGCGCTCAGCGAGATCGCCCGGACGGTGTTAAAGAAGCGCTACTTGATCAAAGATGATCACGGGAACGTTGTTGAGACGCCGGAGACGATGTTTCGCCGGGTTGCCGATACGATCGCCGCTATCGAGAGGCGCTACGGCGCGAAGCCCAAGCAGGTGCATGCCTGGTCGGATCGCTTCTACCACCTGATGACCCAGGGCCTCTTCGAGCCGAACAGCCCGACGCTGATGAACGCCGGGCGCCCGCTCGGGCAACTCAGTGCATGTTTCGCCGCCGGCACAATGATTGAAACGATTACTGGCCCTCAGCCAATTGAGATGATCGAGGTCGGTACGCCCGTTCTGACGCACGAGAATCGCTACCGGCCCGTAATCGAGACGATGCAGCGCACTGGGAAGCTTTACAGAGTGAAGGTTGATAAACTGCCGGCTGTCTACGTCACTCAGGAGCATCCCTTCCTGACCACCGATGGCTGGGTTTGCGTCAAGGATTTACAGCCCAAGCAGCACTTTGTTCAGATCGGTCTGCCAGAGGTAACCAGTGAGCCAGTAGTGATGAATTTTGATGGCCATGTCGAAGATGGATGGGTGTATGCTCGGTTGGAGGGCATCAGCCCCCGCTCGCAGCGCCGTTATGCTCAGCGTGATGCAATCTCCCGTCAGGTGTTACCTATCCGCGATGGGGTTGTTGTTGACGAGGATATTGCCTGGATGCTGGGGTTGTATCTGGCCGAGGGCAGTATTTCAGCTGGCTATGATATTCGTTTTACGCTTTCGTGGGACGAGGAAGAAACTGCTTCACGGCTTGCCGCTATTCTGGAGGGCAAGCTTGGCTTGCCGGCACGCGTGCTCCGCCAGACGCAACCCGAAGGGCGGCGCGGCGAGGGATGGACAAGCGTGCGCCTGCACAGCAAGCAGTTGGCGCAGTGGCTGATCGAACATGTTGGCGTCGGATTCGAGCAGAAGCGGCTTCCCAACGGGACGTATCAACTGACGCCGGAGATCCGCGCCGCGCTCCTGCAGGGTGTTGCCGACGGCGACGGGACACCGATTAACGGCGCGCAGATCAGAATCACGCTCTGTAATGAAGTACTCGTTCGCCAACTTTTCACGCTGGCATATAGCCTGGGTTACTACCCCACCCTGCGTGCGGAACGTATGCCGACGCTAGGCAATGTGCAACCCTGGTCAATGGCCTATGGCACAACGCACAATGTTGGTATGGTTCGCGACGGCGCATACCGGGTGCTTGAGGTGACGCCGCTCGCTGAAGAGGCTGTGGTCTACAACTTCGAAGTCGAAGAAGATCACACCTATGTGGCGAACCAGATGGTCGTCCATAACTGCTTCGTGCTCCCTGTCGGCGACGACCTGGGCAGCATTTATGAGACGTTGAAGCACCAGGCGCTGATCCACCAGAGCGGCGGCGGCACCGGCTTCAGCTTCTCGCAGATCCGCCCGCGCAACGACGTGGTGCGCTCCACCATGGGCGTCGCCAGCGGGCCGGTCAGCTTCATGGAAGTGTATAACCATTCCACCGAGGCGATTAAGCAGGGCGGCACGCGTGACCTGAGAGGGTAACGGCGCGTGTAAAATCTCGCGAATTGCTGGGACGCCCTGATAGCTCTCTTGCCACAACGTAGCCGGCAACGGCAGGCGTGACGGCTTGAAAAGTAGAGAGATTGGGTAATCAGCAGCCGAGCCGCTCGGGTGACTGAGTGGCGGGTTCAGAGACTACCGAACACTTGTACAATCAGCTCGCCTGTGCTACAATCCGGTTGCGGATAAAAGCACGGAGGCTGTGCAATGGACAAGCAAGTAGGGCCCGATGCGGGGCAACCCCGCCGGGCGGCGCGAGACAGAGCGTTTCGAAGATATTCGCACATTACGCTCTGATGATAGAGTCCGACCTCGCACCGAAAGGGCGAGAGCCAGGCAGAAATGACCTGGCCCCGCGCAAGCGGAGTAACAAGCCAGCGTGGCGCGAACATGGGCATTCTGCGGTGTGATCACCCGGATGTCTTGCACTTTATTACAGCCAAGACCGATACGTCGCGGATTACGAACTTTAATATCAGCGTGGCGATCACCGACACGTTTATGCGTGCGGTGGAAGCCGACGATTACTACGACCTCGTGAGTCCGCGCACCGGCGAGGCCCAGATCGCCAGCCGCGAAGGGTTGCACCATCCCGAAACCGGCGAGGAACTAGTTGCCCCGGGTGAGCCGCTGCGGCTGAAGGCGCGTCTGGTCTTCGACCTGATCGTGCGCTGCGCCCATGCCACCGGCGAGCCGGGCCTGTTCTTCATCGACCGGGCCAACGAGTATAACCCGGTGCCCCAGTTGGGTGAGTATGAGGCGACCAATCCGTTAAACCTAGCGGCCTGATCGAGCGATCGGTCAGGAAAACCCTGAATATCGGAGGAAGCCCGATGGGGTCACTCCGACGCATAGCCCGCAAGGGAAGGCGCGAGAGAGCGACAAAGGGCATCTCATACGTGAGATGGTGATGCGCTCCGACCTGCACGTATAGCTGAAGGTGCAGAGTGCGGCAGAAATGACCGCACCCCTCCGCAACCGGAGTGGTAACAACCGTGGTGGTGAACAGCCTCTACTGGCCTACGATGTTTGTCTGGCCGCCGGTTCCCGTGTGCTGACGGAACACGGCTACATTCCGATTGAGGAACTAGTTGGCACTCAAACGCAGATCGCTTCGGTAGTCGATGGCAAGCTGATCTATCAAAGGCCGCTGAAAGTATTCAGCAACGGCGTAAAGGAGACCTATAAGCTTGAGTTGGCCGACCGGCGCACGCTGACGCTTACCGGCAACCATCAGGTTCTTACCGAGCGCGGATGGGTTCGTACCGACGAACTGCAACTCACCGACAAGGTGAAAATCAATTCGCACATCGGCAGTCAAAACGCGGCGCTGGAACTTGATGCTGAGTATTATATGCTCGGCTGGCTTATCGGCGATGGATGGTTTACCTCCAGCCGAACCTTTGGCTTCGTCTTTGGCTGTGATGAAGATGCCGAATCGGAAGAGTTGGTCACCGACTTCATTCGCTCCCGCTACGATGTCGGTTATGTCCAGGAGCAACCCAACGGCGTACGCTGTCTGCATATCGACAGTCAGCGCGTGAAGCACGACTTCATTGCCAGGTACGGTATTACTCCCGCACGGGCAACCTTGAAGCGCGTACCCAGTGTCGTTTTTACTGCCTCTGAACAGCAACGCCGCTCGTTCCTGGCCGGTCTGTTTGCAGCCGACGGCAGCGCTAAAACCAACCGCCCAAACGTACAACTCGCATCGAGTTCGTTCGATCTCCTGCGTGATGTACAACTCCTCCTCGATAGTCTGGGGATCTACAGTTGGGTTGGCTACTATGCAATGATCGAGCGCCACGATCAAGGCATCCTGAGCGTCAATGGCGTCGCGTTGAATACGTTTGCTGAACTCGTCGGTTTTGGCCTGGCGCACGAGAAGCAGCAGCGCCTGTTGACAAAACTCCACGACCGCCAGCGACGGCACAACAATCCGGATGCAGTTGGTATTCGCTCACTAAGCCTGGACGGCGAGTGCGAAGTGTTCGATATTTCGCTTCCCGAACACCATCACTTCATCGCTGAAGGTATGGTCGTTCACAACTGCAACCTGGGCTCGATCAACCTGGGCAAGTTTGTCACCGAAGACAAAGCGATCGATTGGGCGCAATTGCGCGAGGCGGTGCATGCCAGCACGCGCTTCCTCGACAATGTGATCGACGCCAACCATTATCCGTTGCCGCAGATCCAGGAACTGAGCGAGAAAATCCGCCGGATCGGGCTGGGTGTAATGGGCTGGGCCGATCTGTTGGTGAAGCTGAGCGTGCCCTACAACTCGGCCGAGGGCGTGGAGCTTGGCCGCAACGTGATGCGCTTCGTAGACGAAGAGAGCAAGGTTGCTTCCGAGCAGTTAGCCGCCGAGCGCGGCGCCTTCCCCGAGTGGGAGCGCAGCATCTGGGGGCCGGACGCCACCTGCGCCCGGCGCGCCGATGGCAGCCGCATCCGCCCCGAGCGCAAACTGCGCAATTGTAATGTCACAACGGTAGCGCCCACCGGCACGATCAGCATGATCGCCGGCTGTTCGTCGGGCATCGAGCCGCTCTTTGCAATTGCCTTCTGGCGCTATCAGGCCGAGGCGCGTATGCTCGACATCAACCAGGACTTTGTGGCCCAGGCCCAGCGCGAGGGTTGGTACAGCGCGGCACTGATGGAGCGCATCGCCGACAGCGGCCACATCCACCATCCCGGCGTACCTGCCGAGGTGCAGCGCGTCTGGGTGACGGCGCACGACATTCAGCCTGAATGGCACGTCCGCATGCAGGGCGCGTTCCAGGATCATACCGACAGCGCGATCAGCAAGACGATCAACTTCTCGCACGAGGCCACGCCGGAGCAGGTGCGCGAGGCGTATCAACTGGCGTTCAGCCTGGGCTGCAAGGGGATCACGGTGTACCGTGACGGCTCGCGGGCCAATCAGGTGCTGTCTACCGGTTCGACGAGTGAGCCGGGGAAAGCTGCCGAAACGCCTGTCGCTGAAGCGCCCGCCACGCAGCATGCACCGACACCGGTTGCCGAAGCGCCCAGCGCCGCACTGATGCCGCGCAACGTACCGGCTGAAGGGCTGCCGAGCCACTCGTACCCGGTAACCACGCCGATGGGCAAGTTGCGGCTGTTCGTGACCGAACTTGAGAATGGCACGCCGTTCGAAGTATTCGCGATCATCGGGCGGGCCGGCAGCGATGTGATGGCCTTCACCGAGGCGATTGGGCGGCTGATCTCGCTGGGGCTGCGCTGCGGTATTCCGGCGCACCTGATTGCCGAGCAACTGCGCGGCATCGGCGGATCGCGTAGCGCGGGCTTTGGCCCGGATCGAGTGCGCTCGGTGCCCGACGCGATCGGCAAGGTGCTCCAGGAGCACTATGTAAACGACACGCCAGCGGCACGGACGCAGAGCCGCCGGACTGAGGCGCAACCCAACGGCAACGGCAATGGCAACGATCATATCGCCCCGCGCCAGAGCTATGTGGAACTGGTGGCGCACACCGAAGTGCTCTCGGCGGGCGAGATTTGCCCCGATTGCCAGAATGCTACGTTGATGAACGAAGAAGGTTGCCGCAAGTGCCATACGTGCGGTTATAGCGAGTGCTAAATCATCGGCTGTCGGTTCGATGCTGTCGAACCGACAGCCGATGATGTGCCGTATGGATGAGGGAAAAAGCCCTTCAGGCAAATGCAACATCCAGTTTACATTCTGCGTCATGTATGATACGATCACAGTACGTTTGTTATGCTATTTCCGCTTAGGAGAGGAGCACGCACATAGAGACAGCAGCTATCGCCCGCCGGATTGTTGACCTGGCCGAAGATAAGCAGGCGCACGAAATTGTCCTCCTGGACATTCGCCCGCAGAGCACGATCGCCGATTATTTTGTGATCTGCTCCGGCGACAATGATCGCCAACTTCGCGCTATTGTCGAGCATATTGATGAGACGGTTACTCAGGAGTTTGGGCGCAACTCGCGTAAAGAAGGGGCGTCCGAGACCGGCTGGATCGTGCTCGATTATGCTGACATTGTTGTGCATGTGTTTAGCCCTACTCAGCGCGAGTTTTATCGCCTGGAGCGGCTTTGGAGCAAAGTCCCCCCCGTCGTTGTCGTTCAATGAGGCACCTATGAGCAAAGATCCTTCGCGGCGCAAGGCTGCGTTCCGTCGTAAGCGCGTTGTGTTATTTGCATCCGGTGCTGCCGTAGGAAGTGCGCTTGGGCTGATTGTGGGTGCGCTGCTGACATTCTGGCTTGGTGAAGGAACAGTGCGCGCGGTTCAGCGCGGCTTTCGGCGCCTGAGCGGCGACGACGGCCACCCGAGCTTCGACTTGCTGTTACAGTAGCCCCAGCAGCAGTGCTAGCACGCTGCGGATGCAGCCACTCTGAGCCAACTGGCAACTCCTCCCCAGCATCGATCGAGCATGATCGGTGCTGGGGTTTTTGATGTCGTAGCCCCACGAGGCGCGTAAACTCATTTCAGGTGCCGCCAGCGGTGAATTGTAAGCTTGAGAACCGGCCCTCGTCTTGCCCAGCGCATCTCGTTCGTGTACAATGCTGAAGATTCTGTGGCATTTTCGGGCATTGAGGTGCGATGTCTACCCTGGAACTTCCGCGACCGACTCCTACTGCCGAACAGCCGCCCGTCGATCCGACGCGTACGGCCGGCATCTGGTTTCTCACCGTTGAGCAGCTTGCCTACAGCGCCCTGGGGCTGTTGGCGCTCTTTGCGCACCTCTGGATGCTCGGTGATCGCGCGCTGCATCACGATGAAACACTCCACGCCGCCTACTCGTGGTTTCTCTACGTCGGGCGCGGTTACATCCACGATCCGTTGCTACACGGGCCGCTGCTCTACCATCTGGGCGCACTGACCTATTTTCTCTTCGGTGATAACGATTTTACCGCACGGCTTGGCCCGGCGCTCGCCGGTACGGCGCTCACGCTCACACCTTACCTGGTGCGGCGTGAGATCGGGCGCGGGGCGGCGCTGCTGGCGGCCGTGTACCTGCTCATCTCCCCCATTGCCCTGTATGTGGGTCGCTTTTTCCGCCACGACATCTACTCGGTGCTCTGTGAAGTGCTCGTCGTCGCGGCGATTGTGCGCTACGCAAGTACGCGCAAGGCCGGCTGGCTGTATGTCGGCGTGGCGGCCTTCGCGTTGATGCTCGTCAACCAGGAAACCAGCTACCTCTTCCTGGTCATTATGGGCACGCCGCTGATTATGGCCTTCCTCTGGCGGATCTGGCGGCCAGGTGTGCTGATTATGGGCGGGTTGGGCCTCGCTGCCGTGCTGCTTGCGTTTGTGTTGCCCGGTACAGCCGAGGTAGACGGGAGCAATACCGCTCTGCGCGACGCGGAGACGGGCGCAATGCGCTACACGCCCGGCCCGCTTTTCGGCTGGCATCCGCTCGAAACCGACGACAACTCGTTTGCGCTACGCATCCGCAACCGCGCCGATAACGACGGCGGACGCAGTTTGCCGGCCAATCTGATTCAATATCTCAATGAGATCGGCGCCTTCTTTGGCCACCCAGCCGTCTTAATGGGCCTCGGATTGGCGCTTGCCGCCGGCTTCGCTATCTACTGGGGCATCTGGCGGCGCGCTGACCCTGCGGGCCAAACGGCGTGGGAGCGTGCCCACAATCGGGGCGACCCGACGGCTGCCCTTGTCGCTAGCCTCGCCGATGGGCGGCGCTGGTTGGTGGCCCTGCTGATCCTGCTGGGCATCTACGCACTTTTCTTCACCGCCTTCTTCAGCAATATGCTTGGCCTGATCACCGGCACTACCGGATCATTGCTGTACTGGCTCGCCCAGCATAATGTTGAGCGCGGTGGCCAACCCGGCCATTATTACGCGATTATGCTCCTGATCTACGAGCCGCTGCTACTGATTTGGAGCGCGGTTGGCTTCGGCCTGGTGGGTTTCCGCCTATGGCGCACGCGCGGTGCAGCGCCTAACACACCGCTCGCCGAGCGTAGTGTCCCTTTCGCGGTATTACTGTTGGCCTGGTGGTCGCTCGCCGCCTTCGCTATTTACACCTGGGCCGGCGAAAAGATGCCCTGGCTCTCCATTCACATCAGTGTGCCACTAACGTTCTTCAGTGCCTGGGCCTGCGCTCAATCAATTGGGGGTGTGCGGCGCTTCTTCACCCCCACAGTGCCAACGACAGGCATTCCGGACTGGGCGCCAGTGGCGATGTATGGCAGCCTGTTCGCTTCGGTCGTCGGGTTGAGCTTCATTACATTAACCGCAATTGTCGGCTTCGGCGCCGAGTCGCCCTTGCCGCCCTGGGCGGTGCCCACCTTCGCCGTCCTGCTAATTGCGCTGCTAACGATTGGCGCCGGGTTGCGTTGGGAATGGCGCAGCGCCCTGGCCTTGCTCGCGATCTGCGCCAGCCTGACCTTGGCGCTCGGCACAGCCCGCGCCGCCTATCGCCTGGCCTTTGAAAACGGCGATGTGCCGCGTGAGATGATGGTTTACACCCAGACCTCACCCGATGTGATGCACGTCATCCGACGCCTTGAGGAAGCCTCGATCCGGCGCGGCAACGGCCTGGCGATGCCGGTCATCTACGATAACGAGACCGTCTGGACCTGGTATATGCGCCGCTTCACCAATAGCACGCGGGTTGGCCCGGAACTTGCTGCACCGCCCGACGCCAATGTGATGGCGGTGGTGATGCTTCAGGAAAACCTCGACCGTTACCCCCAGAATCGCACCTATCTGGACGGTTTTGTGATCCAGCGCTATCCGTTACGCTGGTGGTTCCCCGAAGATCAGATGTATCGGCTCAGCAGCGGCTGGCGTGATGGCCCGCTGGAGGGCACGTCGCTGCTTGGCCAAGCGTTACGGGCGCCCTTCGACCCGAACGTCGGCGCGCAAGTGTGGCGCTTCATGATCCATCGCGATCTGCCGACGGGCCTGGGTTCAACCGATTTCGTGATCGCCGTGCGTCCTGAACTGTCTCGCCAGATCGGCCCCGGCTTCGGCGGCAACATCAGCGGGGCGCCCTAGCGTTCGTAGAACCTCTAGCGTAGCGTAAGTTGTGAAGGCCTCGGCCCAACAAAGACTATGGCAGTAAACACATATCCTTCAACCCCAACCACCCGTTCCGCCTTTGACCACCCGCTCAGCCTCGCACGGGTGAACTGGGAGGTTGTGGCCTACTTCGTCATCCTGGCGCTGAGCGTGGTGGCCCATATTTGGGGCCTGGGCCGCATGGCGCTGCACCACGACGAATCGATCCACGCCTGGTCGAGTTGGCGGTTCTTCACTGGCGCGGGCGGTTTTACTTGTTGGGGCGGAGTAACAGCCTACACCTATTGTTACGATCCGGTGTATCACGGACCGTCACTCTATTTCCTCACCGGTTTATCGTACTTCCTGTTTGGCGACGGCGACGCGCAGGCCCGCCTCCCAATGGCGCTGGCCGGGATCGCGATGAGCGCCTCGTGCTGGTGGCTACGGCCTTACCTTGGGCGGCGCGGCGCCCTGGTGGCGGCGGCGCTGCTCGCCTTTTCGCCCTCGCTGCTCTACTACACCCGCTTTGCCCGCCACGACGGCCTGATGGTGCTCTGGGAAGTGCTGATGCTGATCGGCGTGTTCCGCTGGCTCGACAGCGGCCGCCCCGGTTGGCTCTACCTGACCACAGCCGCGATCGCCCTCGCCGTCGGCACCCACGAACTGTACTACATCCTCTTTTTCATTTTCGGTGTCTTTGTGCTGATGCGACTGCTCACTGAGAGCCGTTTCGTCCGTTATTTGAATATTGGCCTGCTGATCGTGATCGGACTCTGCCTTGCGCTGATGGTGATCAACCCGCCATTGCCGATCGGTCAGGGCTTGTACTTCGGCGAAAAGGCTTTTCTGATCGCCTCGGCGCTTGCCCTGGCCTGGCTCTGTCAGCGGCTCTGGGACCCGCGCCCATTGCTTACCACCCGGCTCCAGACGCTCTGGCAATACGAGCGTAACGTGCTCTGGACGGCCCTGGCAATTATGGCCGGCATCTACCTGGTGCTTTATACGACCTTTTTTGCCTACCCGCGTGGCGCCCTCGACGGCCTCTACGCCGGGTTGGCCTACTGGCTCGGCAGCCAGCAAGAGTACGCCCGCGGTGATCAGCCGTGGTACTACTACCTGATGCAACTGCCGCTCTATGAGCCGCTGGCGGTGCTGGCCGGCATCGGCACAGTTGTGGCGATGATCACCGCTGTAGTGCGCCGTACGCTGGCCGATCGCAAGAATAAAGCGGCGGTTGAAAGCAGTCCGGCAGGCGACGGCGTCGTTTCCGAAGAAGAGCGCGAAACTGAGGTTGCATCGTCGTCCGTCGTCCGTCGTCCGTCGTCCGAGCACACCCCCTGGGAACTTTTTCCACTCCTGCTGGTGTTCTGGTTTTTTATGTCGGTGATCATCTTTTCGTGGGCCGGCGAGAAGATGCCCTGGCTCGTCGTGCATATGGCTTTGCCGGGCAACCTGTTGGCCGCCTGGTGTATCTCGCGCCTGCTGCGCACCGCCGACGCCTACAAGGCCAATTCGGCAGCTCGCACCACAATGAGCCTGCACCTGCCCGATGGCGAACTAGCGGCGCCGCGCTGGCGGCCAGCGATCTGGCTGGCGCCGCTGACGGTCTTTCTAATCGGTGTGGCGGTTATTGTGGCGCTCTGGCAGTTCGACCAACTTGGCAGCGGCCAGGGCGCGCAAAGCAGTATGCTGCAGGGCCTCGTGCCGCTCCTGATCGCCGGCGGCCTGATCTACGGCCTGCTCACTCTCGCCACCCACTTCGGCGGGCGGGTGATCCTGGCGATCATCGCGCTGACCCTGGCCGGCAGCCTCAGTGCGTATACGCTGCGCGCCAGTTGGATGGCGGTCTATCGCCACCCCGACACACCGGTCGAACTGCTTGTCTATACCCAGACGGCGCCCGACGTGCCACGCCTGGTAACCGATGTGCGCGAACTGGCGATCAACCTGACGCGCAATAACCGTACGCCTGAGGATGAAACCGGCGGCCTGAGCATGCCGATCTTCCTCGATAGCGGCAGCGCCACTGGTGAGGGCTCGCTCGCCTGGCCGTTGCAGTGGTATCTGCGCGATTTCCAGCGCCTGAACTGGATCAAGAGCGAGACATTCCAGGCCAACCCCGGCGCCCAGACGTTTGAAGTGCAAATGCCCGACGAGACAACGGCCCTGGCGCCGGTGGTGATGCTCTACCGATCCCATGTGAACGATCAGGTACGTAGCGCACTCGAAGAGAACTATGTGCAACCCTACGGCTCGGCAAACGTGTTCAACTGGTGGTTCCCCGAAGGCGACAAATGCTCACCTCAAAATCCCGGCTATAAGCGCTTCTACTTCAGCACCTGGACGCCGACCGACACGCTGCTCGGCACAAGCGACGACGGCTGTGGGCGCGACATCTCGGCTGACGTACACGGTCCCTTCGATGCATTGCTCGCGCCCTTCCGCAGTGAAAACCGGCCCGGTCTGTATCAGTTCCTGATCTATCGCGAACTGCCCTACCCATTGGTGCCCGGCGCCCGCGAGATGGAGTTCTGGCTGCGCAAAGATCTCGCCGGCGGCTTTGGCGACGGTACAGCGGCGAGCGGCGGCGCGGCAAATCTACGTCTGGTTGCCGAGCAGGTGCAGCCGATTGGAACGGGCGGCAGTAACGCCACCGGTGCGGCTGTTGATGCACAAGGCAACCTCTACGTCACGGCCACCGGCACGCACCAGGTGCTCGTCTACAGCCCCGACGGCACCCTGATCCGTACGCTGGGCGGTTTCGGCAGTGAACTCGGCCAACTCTATGAGCCACGGGGAGTTGCCGTCGATGCTGCGGGCAATATTTACGTCGCCGATACCTGGAACGCACGGATCGTGAAGTACGATCCCGCAGGACGTGTCCTGACCACTTGGGGCAGCGGTGGCCAGGATCTTGCCGACGGCCGCCGGGCGACGATTACCGAGGGCAATCAGGCCGCCAATGAGGCTAACCCGCTCGGCTTCTTCGGCCCGCGCGGGATTGCCATCGATGCCGCCGGAAATGTCTATATCGCCGATACGGGCAACAAGCGGATTGTGGTAACGGACAGCGAAGGGAACTACCAGTATCAATGGGGGTACGCCGGCGCCGGACTCGGCGAGTTTAACGAACCGACCGGGGTAGCCCTCGACGCCCAGGGCAATGTCTACGTCGCCGATACGTGGAATGGGCGGGTGCAGGTCTTCGCCCCCGACGGCGCCGGGCAAGTTAGCCCCATTCCGATTGTGACCTGGCAGGTCAGCGGTTGGCGCCCCAACACCTACGACGATCCTTCGATCGCCGCAAGCCCCGACGGGCAGGTCTATGTGAGTGTGCCCAGCCGGCAGCAGGTGCTGGCCGCCAATCTACGCGGCGATGTACTGCTGAGTTGGGGCGGCGCCGGGAGCGATCCGGCCTCGCTGAACGCGCCCAGCGGCATGGCCGTGATGCCCGACGGTAGCGTCTGGGTACTTGACCGCACGAGTGACCGGGCGCTGCGCTTCCGGCTGCCGCAAGTGCAACCCGGCTTATAAAGCCTTGGGTACGGGTGCGTCATGACGCGCCCG
>JBBRUG010000164.1:0-12858 GCA_038247995.1 Chloroflexales bacterium
ACCCCCAACCCCGCTCCCTGAGCGGGAGAGGGGCTTCCGACAGCATCAGGACGCCGAATCTGCGGCGGCTCCCCCTGCTCCACGTGAGGGAGCAGGGGGCTGGGGGGATGCGGGGAATAGCGCATTGGGACGCGATCCTGTAAAAACCCTCCACCTGCGAGGTTGGGGGATGCGGCGTTTCTGGCGCTGGGGCGCGATCTGCGCATGTTCGGACAGGCATGAGACTGCCTAACGTGATGCGTGTGCTTACCCAACTCCGTTAGTGAAATCCGAGCAGATCGATCCGCGAGCGATCGAGGATCACCCAATCGCCCGGTGCCAGCCGTTCCGTGCCGAGCGTAGCGGCGAGATCGGGGGCGGTAATGCTGGTACGCAGGCCAATTGTGCCCTGGCCTACATCAAGCAACAGCTCAGTGTAAAGCGCGGCATAGGGCAAATTCCCCGCTTCGATCTCCCAGGCGAATACTTGCCGAACCTGAGCGAAGATTTGCGGCGCCATGCTGATCGCGCCCGGTTGCCAGCCGGCCTCGGGTACGAACCCGCGCCGGTAGGGTGGCGTCTGCAGGCGCACGGCGCTAAGCGCAGCGACGATCTGCGCATGGCCGGCGCGCCCCACGGCATCGGCCGGAAGGCGGTGGTGGCGGTCGACAACACCAAACATCAGATCATCAGACGTCTGATGATCTGATGTTTGGCTATCCATTGCTTGGGTCAGCCGCAATACTACTGTCGGCAGGTAGCGCCGTCCGTCGGGGTGAAGTTTGCCGGGGATCACCCGTGCGCACACGCAGGCAAGGCGGAGTTCATGTACATGCGGAAAGTGCATAAAAACTGTGGGGTCGGTGCAATCGCGTAGTGATTGCACCGACCCCACTCATAATCTAGCATCAGGATCCAGTTGGGCGACGGCGTGATTCGAGCGTTGGGTGTTCAGCGCCTCGACGAAATCGCGCGGGCGATCGGGGCTGAGGATGAGCGACACCCGGTCACGGCGGGCCACAGCGACGAGGCGGGCGCGGTTGGTGGCGAGAAAAAACGTTGCGCCGTAAGGGTCGAGATGAAACGGCCCCTGATAACCGAAAATACCTGGGTTGAAGGCGAAGCGCAGGCCGCGCTGCGGCACATCGGCGAGGGTAGTTGCGAGCGAGCCGCCGGTAATTTCTTCCAGCGGCGTGCGCAGGGGCGGGAGCCAGCGCCGTTGCACCACCAGTTCGCGCGCATTGATCACATACGCGCTAGGCTGCGCGGCGTAACAAAGCAACAAGAAGAGCGCCAGCGGCAAAGCGAACGCCGTGGGCACGAGCAGACCACCCCAACGCAGATTGGCGAGGTACGCAAAAAAAAGCGGCATGGCGAGCAGGCCGCCAAAATAGGCCAACCCAGTTGTAATCCGGGCCGCATAATGATCAAGTGGGGCGACATCAAAACGCATTGGGGCAATACTCCAATTGACGGACAGCATTCCTGATCATTATAATCGGATCAGGGCGCCGCTGCGTCGCGCCCACTGTCGGAGAACTGCACTATGCCTCAGTTCTTACCGCTACTCCCGGTTGAGCCTGATCTGCGCACCTGGCGGGGCCACCAGGTTGCCAGCTACCGTGCCGGTACGGGGCGGCCGGTATTGCTCATTCATAGCATCAACGCAGCCGCCTCGGCCTTCGAAATGCGCGGGCCATTCACCGGTTTACGCGATCAGTACGCTGTACATGCCGTCGATCTGCTCGGTTACGGGAACTCGGATCGCCCAGCCCGGCGGTATCGCGCCGAGGATTACATCGATCTGCTGGGCGAACAGTTGGCCCGCATCGGCCAGCCGACGGCCCTGGTGGCTTCTTCGCTTGGCGCGGCATATGCCATAGCCGCCGCCGATCGCTGGCCCGAGCGGGTGAATGCGCTGGTGCTCGTCTGCCCAACCGGAATCGCTCAACTTGCCCGACGCCCCGGCGTTGGCGCCTATGTGGTCTACCAGATGTTACGTTCGGCCTTCGGACGATTGATCTATCGGGGGCTGACCAGCCGCGCCGGAACGCGCTACTTCCTGAATGAGCAGGTCTATCA
Source organism: Chloroflexales bacterium (assembly GCA_038247995.1). Lineage (GTDB taxonomy): Bacteria > Chloroflexota > Chloroflexia > Chloroflexales > Chloroflexaceae > JBBRUG01. The sequence goes on from JBBRUG010000164.1 coordinate 2,062, forward strand.
CCACCCCGCGAGCATTACGCCGGAGACGCACGAAGGCTTCTACCAAACCTGTCGCCGGCCGGGCGCCTATTATGCGCCGATCTGCTTCCTCACCGGCCTGCTCAACTGCGACATCAACGCGGCTTTCGCGCGCCTCCAGCAGCCGATCTTGCTCGTCTGGGGCAAGGAGGCCACAACCACCCCAGTGGAGCGTGCCGCTGCCTTCCAGCAAATCAACCCACGCGCACGCCTCGCCGTGATCGACAACACCTCGCTGCTGGTGCAGGATGAGCGCCCGGAGGAGTTTTGTGGACTGGTTACGGAATTTCTTGAGGAGCGGTAGAACGGTAGAACGATAGAACGGAGAGCAGAGAGCGCTAGAACGGAAGAGCGCTAGAGCGGTAGAAGATAAGTGGTGTGCTTTGCCGCTTTGCCGCTTTGCTGCTTTTCCGTTTTGCCGCTGGAAAGGTTCTGCCGCTTTATCGCTTTGTCGCTTTGTCGCTGGAAAGGTTTTGCTTTGATCTGGTTTTATGCTCAAGATATGCTCGCCTGGCTGCAACTCGACCCCAACCGCAGCTATGTGCCGTTGGCCGAGCTATGCGTGCGGATGGGGCTGACCACGGCGAAAGAGGAGCGCCGCATTCGCAACCACGCGATCCTAGCGGCGCAGGCGAAACGCATGCTGGTGGAGACCGACACCGGCGAACTGCGCATGCTTTGCCTGCCGATCGAATTGCTGCCGCTCTGGCTGACAACCGCAGATGCCGCACAGGTGACCGACCTGGAAGGCGCGGCACGGCTGAAGCTGTTTCAACGTGAAGTCGCCTCGGCGCTCTGGCAGAACTTTCGGCCGCAAGGCTACGACAGCGGCGATGGGCTGATCCCGGATCGGCAGCGCCAAGACCCCGCCGAGCAAGCCTATGTCGCTACCATGGGCATGGCCACGCTGGCGCGGCACCAACTGCTCGTGGAGCGCCAACTCAATGGCGTGGGCGCCGGCGCCGACGAAGAACAGGGCAGCGATCCCTGGGCGCGGCGCGCCACAGCGCTCGATGATCAATCGGCAGCACGGCTGGCCCAAACCGTCCGCCGCGTGGCGCTGGCCCTGGCCGAACGAACTCGGCGCAACGAATACGCCGGCATCTACAGCGGGCTCTACCGCACCTTCGGCATCACCTCGTACCGCCGCATGCCGCCGGCACGGCTCCACGAAGCGCTGGAATGGCTCGAACGCTGGCACGGCGACATCCTGGGCGAACCGGAACCGCCACCGGACATTTGATGCCTGATGCCTGATGCCCGATGCGCCCATGCCCGATGCGCCCATGCCTGATGCGCCCATGCCCGATGCGCCCATGCCTGATGCCTGATGCGCCATGTACGGGCGGACCCATGTGTCCGCCCCCTATAGATAATCTTCGCCCCCTATGGATAGCTATGGATCTCCCTAACGATCTCCGCCTCGCGCTCGAACGCGAACTGCGCACGACACCGCCCGCCGAACTTGCCCGCACGGCAACCGAACTCTCGCTGCGCTATCGCGACGAAGCGGCACGCGGCCCTTTCGTACGCAATGATCGTGAGGCGGCAGCCTATGCCGCATTACGCATGCCGGCCACCTTCGCCGCCGTGGCCGCCGCTCTGGTTGCCGCCCAACAGCGCTTGCCCGGCTTCACGCCGCGCAGTTTGCTGGATGTCGGCGCCGGTACCGGTGCGGCGCTCTGGGCGGCTGGCGCTCACGCTCCGTCGCTTGCCAACGCCACGTTGATCGAGGCGGAAGCAGCCATGATCAGCTTTGGGCAGCGCCTGACCGCGCACGTACGCGCAACCGCACTGCCCGCAATCCAGTGGCAACGCGCCGATCTACGCACCACAGCTCTGCCGCAAGCCGACCTCGTCACGGCAGCCTATACGCTGGGCGAATTGCCCGCAGCCGCCCGCGCAGCGGCAGTAAACGCGCTCTGGGCAGCTACAAATGGTCTCTTGCTGATCGTCGAACCCGGCACGCCTGTAGGCTTCGCCGTTGTGCGCGATCTGCGCGACCAACTCCTGGAAGCAGGTGCGCAGATCGTGGCGCCGTGTCCACACCATCACGCCTGCCCAATGCCTGCCAACGACTGGTGCCACTTCGCCCAGCGCGTTACCCGCACCAGCGTCCAGCGCAACGTTAAGGGAGCAGCAATGGGCTACGAAGACGAAAAATTCGCCTATGTGGCCGTTGCGCGCACACCCGGCACGCCGATTGCCGGCCGTATTTTGCGCCACCCAGTGACGCGCAAGGGCTATATCAGCCTACCCGTTTGCGCACCGGATCGCCTGCGCACCGTTGAAATAACCCGCGCGAATATTACGGCCTGGCGCCAGGCGCGTGACCTCGGCTGGGGCGATGCACTTGAACTACATAGCGCACAGAATCCGCAAAACGATGATGCGTAGTATATAATGCTATATGTGGAGCGTATCCGCAGGGTCAATTGCACCATCCCGCCTGCTTCGGGAGTCGACTTGAACGACCTACGGCATCAGAGCGCAGCTCTTCAGTACGCTGCAAACACTACATTCGGCGCCGTCGGCCCACGGATCCTGGTTATCGACCCGCAAAAAAATCGAGCGCACGACCTGGCGGCGCAGATTGCCCTCTTCGGCTATACGACGGTCAGTTGCACCACGCTCAACGAGGTCCGGCTTGCCGCCGCGCAGCAACCACCGGCAGCGCTGGTGTGTGATTTGAGCTTTCGCGAAACTGACCGAATTGTTGCCGCATCCGTTCACGAGGTGGCTCAGTTGAGCCCGCTCAACATCCCCACCATCTTCATCACAGCCGATGACACATTTGCCAACCGGCTTGAGGCCGTGCGTGCCGGCGGGTTGGCCTATTTTTCTGCACCGGTCGATGTCGGCGCACTCGTGGCTCGCCTCGACGAAGCGACGGATCGCCTCCATCCCGATCCATATCGGGTCTTGATCGTCGAAGACTCTTACTGGAACTCCCAACTCTACGCGACCATTTTGAACGACGCCGGCATGACCACGGCCATTGCGAATTTGCCTGCCCAGGCGCTGGATCTCATCGCGGAACAGATCCCCGACTTGATCCTGATGGATATGTACATGCCCGAGTGTGACGGGATCGAATTGGCGGCGGTGATCCGCCAGCAACCAGAATTACACCGGGTGCCGATTGTGTTTCTCTCAGCGGAGACTGATCGCAATGCCCAATTAGCGGCGCTCGCTCGTGGCGGCGACGATTTTCTCACCAAGCCTATTCTGCCCGATCATCTTGTTGCGTCGGTGCGCAGCCGCATTCAGCGCGCCAGGGTGATGCGCAGCCAGATGGTGCGCGATAGCCTGACCGGCCTGCTTAACCATAGCGTCACCAAAGAGCATCTGGAGCGTGAAGTTGCGCGGGCGCGGCGTAACGGCACGACGTTGTCGATCGCGATGCTCGATATCGATCACTTCAAACAAGTGAATGACACCTACGGCCATGCCGCCGGTGATCAGGTGCTCAAGAGCATGGCGCGCTTGCTTGTGCAGCGCTTGCGCGCCTCGGATGTGGTTGGACGCTACGGAGGCGAAGAATTTGCCATTATCATGCCGGAAACGGATGGAGCGGCAGCCGTATCCGTGGTAGACGAGATCCGGGCGCGCTTTGCCCAACTGCACCATCGCGCCGGCGCAATTGAGTTTCACGCTACATTTTCGGGAGGCGTGGCGACGCTCACCAACGATAGTGATGCCGCAACGATCCGCGAAAACGCCGATATCGCGCTTTACCAGGCGAAACGGCACGGGCGCAATCAGATCGCGCAGGCCGGCACGCCCACCCCGCCTACGGAATGGCACATCAGCGCGCTCCGGCCGATTTCGGCGCTGCCGTCAGGGCATGAGCATAACTCCAGCGCCGCCGATGCACCACAGGTCTTGTTGGTTTATGCCGACAACACTGCCCGGCCGATTGTGCATAGTTGGTTGCTGAACGCCGGTTATCGCGCCCATATGGTTGCCGACGGCGTGGCGGCACTCACCTATCTGGCGCGGAAAACGCCGGATCTGGTCTTGCTTGATGTGCAACTCCCGGGCGTGAGTGGGCTGGATGTGCTGGCGCGCATCCGCATGCTGGGTAGTGATAGCGCCGTCGTGATGCTGACCAACGCCGATACCGAATCGATTGTGCTGACTGCCCTGCGCCGCGGCGCCGATGATTATTTGCGCAAACCGCTCGACCCGGTCGAACTCCAGGCCGTGCTCGAACGCGCCCTTGCCCGCCTACGGCTCAGCCGAAATAACACGATGCTCCGGCGCCAATTACTTGCACACCACCTCCAGGTCGAACGCGAGCAGGAACGCGCAGTACGGGTACAGATGGAACGGTTACCGCAACCGGTTGCCCAGCTGCCCGGCTACAGCCTGGCCGGTCGCTGCGTGCCGGTTCCCGATGCCGGCGGCGATTTCTACGATTGGCACGCGCCGGTTCCCGGCTGCCTGCAACTGACGATTGGCGATGTGGTCGGGCGGGGCATGCCGGCTGCACTGCTGATGGCGACCGTTTACGCGGCCCTGCGCGCCGCCACCGATGCCCGCTCATCACGCCTGACATTGCAACGAGTTGTGCATGCGCTCGCCGCCGACCTTGATCGGGAGCATACCTTTGTGCGGCTGCTCCATGCCACGCTCGAACTCGACACCGGCCGGCTGCGTTATGTCGATGCCGGCCATGGCTTGGGGTTTGTGCGCCGCGCAACGGGGGAAGTTGTGCCGCTCGATGTAGGGGGCATGCCGCTGGGTCTGAGCGGTGATCTGTACGCCGAAGGCGAGATCTGGCTTGCGCCCGGCGACGCGCTGATTGCCGTGAGCGACGGGCTGCGCGCAACCTGGACGCAAACGGCAGATCCGGCGACGATGATCGCAGCGCTTGGCGCTGGAGCGGATGCTGCAACCATGATCGTCGAACGAGCGCTGCCCGCTGCGGAAGCGTACCTCGCCATCGATGATGATCAGATTATTGTGGCGCTTATGCGATCGCCCCACGCTGAAGAAGCGTGTTTCGCTACGTGAGGCGGAGCGCATGAGCGAGGGCGTGATATCCGCTTTCCCGCTTTCCCGTTTTACCGCTTTTCAGTCATCGTCGGCAAGCGTATGCGGGAGCAGCACATAACCCAGGCCGCGCCGGGTTTTCAGCAGATCGGCCGTTGGATCGGCCTGGCGTAGCACCCCGCGCAGGTTACTAATCGCCCGATCCAGCGCGTCGGCATCCATCCCCGGATCATACTCGCGCCCCCAGATCGCCTCAGCGCATGCCTCGCGGCTACACAGTTCACCCAGATGGCGGTACAGGAACAGCAGCAAGCGTTGCTGGCTCGGCGTCAGATCGAGCGCCTGCGTGCCGAGCAAGAACGTCTGCGCCCGCTCGTCGAGCCGCAAGCGACTATGCGGCACAATCGTCGGATCCAGATCAATAAAGCGCAAGAGCGCGCCTGCACTGCCCAACCCAATCGTGTCACGGTCGCTGAGTATATGCGGCGTCAGCAGCGGTTGGCCATTGATAAAAGTGCCGTTTGAGCTTCCCGCATCGTGGATCTGGTAACGCGGCCCATCACGCACGATCCGGGCGTGGATGCGCGAGATCGTCGCCCGCCGAATCACGATATCGCACATGCTCGAACGCCCCAACGTATGCTCGGCGCCGCTCAGCAAAAACTCGCCGGGGTTCACATCGGCCTGTAATGCGATCAACTGACCAAAACCGGGTTCGTTGGACATGGGTGTGCATCCGTCGTATATCATGCTTGCACGCCGCTCCACTACGTAAGGCCGAAGCAGCGCTCCTTCAGGGTTGTGCATAGAACGCGAAGATCTTCGGGTGGCGCTGCTTTGGCCCTACGCACATTCACCCACCATCACCGATCGCTTCTGGCGGATCGCGACCTGCCCCGCTCGGATTGCTCCCGCACAATCCGTCGCCATGCTGCGAACTGTCGAACCACCTTACGGCTATTCTACCCGATTACTACGCACCCCTATGCTACAATATGCCGTACCGACTGACGCTCGACACCTAACCGCGTGGTTAGCATTCATAGGATTTTATGCTTGAGCCTGGCTCACTTGTGTTGCAGCGCTACCAGATCGTGCGCCTAGTCGGTCGCGGCGGGATGGGGGCGGTTTATGAGGCCGTTGATACGCGCCTGCGCAATACGGTGGCGCTCAAGCAAATGCTGGGCAACAGCGATGAGAATGCAAGCGCCTTCGAGCGTGAAGCGCAACTCCTCGCTGGGTTACGCTACCCGGCGCTGCCCAAGGTGATCGACTATTTTCGCCACGCGGATGGGCGCTTTCTGGTGATGGAGTTCTTCAGCGGCGCCGATCTCGCTGCGCTCCAGGCTCGGCGCGGCGGCCCGTTCCCCCCGGCCGACGTGCTCGATTGGGCCGATCAATTGCTTGGCGCGCTCGATTATATTCACACCCGCCAGCCGCCGGTGCTCCACCGCGATATCAAACCGCAGAATCTCAAGCTCACTCCCGACGGCCAGGTAGTTCTGCTCGATTTTGGGCTCGCTAAAGGCCCTGCCACTGATGGCGAGGCGCCCAGTTTTTTTGGCTATACCCTCCAATATGCGCCGTTGGAACAGATCGACGGCAGCGGGACTGAACAACGCTCAGATCTCTACGCCCTCGCCGCCACGTTGTACCATCTGCTCAGCGACCGACCGCCACCCAATGCGCCGGTGCGCGCCGATGCGCTGCTCGGCGGGCGGACTGATCCGCTCCGCCCGCTCCACGCGGCGAACCCCGAAGTCTCGTTCGAGGTGAGTGCGGTGCTCGGCCAGGCGCTCGCCCTGCTGCGCGAAGAGCGTCCGGCCACGGCCATCGTGTTGCGCGAACAGTTGCGCGCGGCCGGCCTCACCGATGCCCGCACGGCGATCGGGCGCGCGGTGCCGGCCCGCCCCCTAGCTCCAATTGAGAGCGCTGCGGCGCCAGTTGACCAGCCGATCAGCGTTGCCTGGGAACAGGTGCGCCAGGCCGCCCAGATCCAGTTCGAGCCAGTGCTGCGCGAACTGGAAGGCACGCCGCGCCGCCCCGGCCCTTACCTGCCCAGCGCTTATCTGCCACGCAGCGAAGCCGATGCCGAACTGGAAGCCTTTCACGCCGGTCGCAGCGGCGCGCTGGTACTGGCCGGCGATGTGGGCGTTGGGAAAACCTGCCTGCTCGCCCGCTGGGCCGCCGACCGCGCCGCCGCCGGCGACGCCGTACTCTTTTATCGCTGCGGCGGCTCGCTTGGCCCGGAGATCGACCGCGAGATCGCCCGCGACTTGGGGCGCGAGACGCCCGATCTGCTGTTGCACGACCTGAGCCAGATTGCCCAACTCGCCGCCGGCGCCGATCGCCAACTGATTATTATCTTTGATGCGCTGAATGAGTATCGCAGCGGCGCTGCCGCCGGCCCAGAAGCGCTGCTCAAACAGATCGACGCCCTGGCCGGGCGCGTTGCCGGCCCGCACCTGCGCCTCGTGCTCAGTTGCAACAGCGCCACCTGGGGCCAACTTGATCGCGCCGGCGCGACGCGGCTGTTCTGGAGCGCCTATCATCATACTGCCGAGGGCGACCCAACCCTCGACCTGACGCCCTTCAGTATGGCCGAACTGCCGGCGGCTTATGCGCGCTACCAGGAAGCATTCCAGCTTCAAACAGCGCTGGCCCAGTTGCCGAATGCCCTGCACGAACGGCTGCGCCGCCCGCTGCTGCTGCGGATGGTCGCCGAGAGCTACCGCGCCGGCCCGGTTCAGATCGCTGCCGGCGGGCTCAGCCTGGGCATCTTCCGGCGCTTCTACGACGAACGGGTGCGCCAGCGCCGCGAGCAACTCTTCGTCGATGAGCTTGCCGCCGAGTGTCTGCGCCGGGGGCAGGCCGCCGTGCCGGTGCGCGAACTGGCGCGCAACGAGCACCTGCGCGCCGATCTGCTCAGCGAAGAGCCCGACTCGGCCTATGTACGCCTGCTCGACGGCGGGGTGCTGCGCGAACTGGCCGGCGATATCTTTGCGGGCGAGATGGTCGGCTTTGCCTATGCCGAAGTTGGCGCCTACGTGTTGGCGCGCTACTTGCTGCGCGACGCCGGGGCCAATGCGTCGGTGGAAGCGCTCGTGCGCGACTTGATCGAGCGCTCGCGCAGCTTCCCGCTGGCCTGGGATGTAGCGCGCACAGTATTGCTGATCTCGCGCCGCCCCGCGGCATTTAGCCTGCTCGCCTGCTCGCCCGATGTCGAACTGCGCGAACTGGTGGTGCAATGCCTGGCTGAATTGCACACCGACGACGCCGAAGGCGCAGCGGAGCTGATCAAGCAATTGCTCCAACAAGCCTCGGAAGAGGCGCGCCGCACCGGCCTGAAAGCAGCCTACTACATCGGCCCGCCCGCCCGCCCGATCTTCCTCTGGGCCGCCAGCCGCGGTAATGCCGCGTTGCGCCGCGCCACCCGCGACGCGCTCTACCTCACCTGGCGCCACGACCCCGACTTCACCTATGGCCTGCTGCGCGATCTGGTGGGCCGGGTAGGCCCAGGCGCGCTGCGCGACTTGCGCAATATCCTCGAATTCTTCTTTGAGCTTTCGGTGACGATCTATATCAACCATTGCGAGCGCACCGATGTGCGCGACACGACGGTTGAGTTGTACTATGAACTGGCCAAACAACGGCTCCACCTGGATGTGATCAACACCGGGTTGCTGGGCAAAACGATCGAAGACCTGATCTTTCAGGCGGTGGCGAGCGCCTTCTCGCAGCCGATCCTCGACACGATGATGCTGGCCGAGATCGTACCGGTCGAGCAGTTCTTTGAACTACCGCACACCGAACGCGAACTGCTCAACCGCGTAGCGCCGCTCTTCGACCCGGCCACGCCGCTCGAACCACAGCGCGCCGATCTGGAGGCGTTGCTACGCCACCCAAACACTTTCTTCAATCTCGTTGGTGCGGCCCAACTCGCCATCCACGCCGTCCACGATGTAAACGCCACCGAGCCGGTGCTCGATAGTCTGTTTGGCGCATTGCCGGGCCACGCCCGGCTCTGGGTGCTGCTCAGCCTGAATGTCGTGCTGCCCACTACCCCGCCGGCGTGGGCGACGCTTGCTGAACGTTTCACCGAGCGCATGTTTGTCGAACACCCGGAGATCGTTTTCGGTGCCGAGCCGAGCCTGCTCCAGGCGTTCGATATTCTGCTGCTGCCGCTCGGCTTGGCCTATGGCAAAGTCGGCCAGACGATGCCGGTAATAGAGTTATTACTCCAGGATGCACTGTTGCGCGGCGACGACCAGCAATTGGAACGGGTAACGGCCGGGCTTGCCGCAGTTGGATTTTATCATCCGCAGCCAACGCTGCAACTGCTCGGACAGATTGTGGAAGCAGCCGGCGATGCGCTGCCGCAGGCCCTACCGCACACGCTGGCGACCATCCGCACGTTGCACCTGGATGCCGTTGATGTCTTTATGGCCCGGGTCGGCCTGAGCGATGAGCTTCAGCGCCAGGTGGCCGCCGCCGCCGACACCGAATTGGTGCGGCGCTATATCTACTGGCTGGGGTTGTACAACCAAGTGGTTCACTCGTGCGTCTACTACCCGAAGATGCGCCGCCAGATGGCAATGGGCGCGATGGATATGCTCGCCCGCGCACGCAATCCGCAAGACTTCATCGGCGCTTATACTGCCACGGTGTTCCGGATGCTGCGCGAGGCGGGCTTCCGGCTGAGTGAATGGACAACCTGATGGATGTCAGCTTTGCAATCACGCAACTACGGGCCGGCGGGGCGGCGATCAGCGCGCTCCTTACCGGATGGACGAACGAAGCGGTACGCTGGCGAGCCGATCCGGCAAGCTGGTCGTTGCTGGAAGTAGCATGCCACCTGCTCGACGAGGAACGCGAGGATTTTCGTCAACGCATCGAACTGACCTTTCACACGCCCGAAACCGAGTGGCCACCGATCGACCCGGAGGGTTGGGTGACAGCGCGGAACTACAACAGCCGCGATTTTGCCGCTGTTGTGGCCGATTTCCAGGCCGAACGCCAGGCCTCGCTCGACTGGTTGGCTGCGTTACAGGCCCCCGACCTGGAGCGCGCCCGCCGGCATCCGCAGGGCTTTGTGCTGCGCGCCGGCGATCTGCTGGCCGCCTGGGTCGCCCACGACAGCCTGCATTTGCGCCAGATCATCGAACTGCGGTATGCGCTCACCGCCCGCCGCGCGGCGCCCTTCAGCGTGGAGTATGCAGGCGAGTGGTAATCTACTGGCGGGTTGGGTGCGGGCGCTAAAGCGCCGCACATTTCCGCTGCGGAAACCGACCGCTGAAGCGGTCATCTGCTTGCAGCACTCCACCACCTCACCACTCCACTACCTCGTCACTTCATCACCATGCCGCCTGCCGCCTGCCGCTTACCCGCCGCGCTCTGCTACAATAGCAATAGTTTCATTATTGCTTTTACAGAAGGGAGACGACGATGATCCCCGAGTTTCGCACCGAACCGTATGGTGATTTCGCCAGCTCCGAGCGACGAGCGACGATGCAGCGCGCGTTGCGCCACGCAGCCGGCCAGTTCGGCGCCACCTATCCCCTGATTATCGGCGGCGAGCATATTGTTACGGAAGCTAAGCTTGCCTCATCCAATCCCTCCGAGCCGAAAAAGGTGGTCGGTTATGTGAGCAAGGCCACCCAGGAGCATGCCCAGCAGGCGATACAGGCCGCCGCCGCCGCCTTCCCAGCGTGGAGCCGCACGCCGGTGGAAGCGCGCGCCCTGCTGCTGCTGCGCACCGCCGCGATCATGCGCCGCAACAAG
>JBBRUG010000165.1:0-12857 GCA_038247995.1 Chloroflexales bacterium
CCCGAACGACTACACTGGCCCCGGCACCGGCTATCGCGTCGAGGGCGAGCGCTGGAACGAGATCCAGCAAATCCGTCAGGCCAAATCACCGCGCGACTTTATTACCGCTCAACTCGGCGAACCATCGCCAAAGCTTGTTGAGCTTGGCCCGGCCCGTGCCGGCAGTCAGACTGAAGTGATCGTCGCCGTCGGCCCGGCCTTCGGGCGCGCGATGACCAAAACCATCGGTGAACTCGACCACGAAGATGTGCTGGCTGCGATCCTCACCGGCGTCGCCGAGGAAGGGCTCACCGCACGCATCCTGCGGGTTAACCATAGCTCCGATTGCGCCGAAATCGGCCATGTGGGCGCGCAACTCAGCGGCTCGGGCATCGCCGTCGGCATTCAATCACGCGGCACGACGATCATTCATAAGCGCGGGTTGGCCCGCCTGAACAACCTCGAACTCTTTCCGCAGTCGCCCAGTTTAACGCTGGAAACTTACCGTGCGATCGGGCGCAATGCCGCGCGCTACGCCAAGAATGAGCGTACCACGCCGGTGCCGGTTCAGGTTGACAACTGGGCGCGCCTGCGCCTGATCGTGAAGACGGCACTGCTCCACCGCCGCGAAACCGAAGAAGTACGCGATCTGCCGCCGGCGGAACTGGCCTTCGATTGGGAACCCGACGTCTAGCGCAAGCACGCTGCAACGGAAATACTATGCCTGACTCAACAAATAACTACCCACTCATGGAGCACGCCGCCGCAGAACTACGTGCAGTGAGCGGGCGCCCTCTGGCGGAAGTGACGCTAGACGCAGTAAGTGCAGGGGAACTGACGATTGCCGACACGCAGATCAGCGCGGCGGCATTGCGCGCTCAGGCCGAAGTAGCGCGGAAAGCGGGCTATTCCCAACTGGCTGAAAATCTAGATCGGGCAGCGGAACTGACAGCAGTACCCAACGCTGAGATGTTGCGCATGTACGACATGTTGCGCCCCGGCCGCGCCTCGCACACTGATTTACTGTCCCTCGCCGATGGCCTTGAGCGCGAATATAATGCACCGCTCTGCGCCGCCTTCGTGCGCGAAGCTGCCGAGGTGTACGTGCGCCGTGGGCTAACCAAACGTACCTAGCGTAAAGACGGCCCGCTGGGCCGTCTCTGGGCTGGCGCTGTGTAACCTCCGTAGCGCTTACCCCTCTTCCGTCAACGGCAGGAGTATCGTAAATGTACTGCCCTGTCCAACCGCGCTCTGTGCGGCAATGCTGCCGCCATGGGCTTCAACGGCCAGGCGACAAAAGTAGAGGCCCAACCCGGTGCCGTTGCGTCGGTCATCGGCGCGAGCCTGGTAAAAACGCTCAAAGATATGATCCAGTGCCTCGGGCGGGATTCCGGCACCGCTATCGTGTACGCGCAACTCCAGGGCATGGCCGGCATGGGCTATCTGGGCGCTGACCACAATCTCGCCGGAGGGCGGCGTGTACTTGATCGCATTCGTCACCAGGTTAGTCAGCACGCGCTCCATCAAACCCCGATCAAGCCAAACCACCGGCAGATCATCGGCGATTGCCCGCCGAAGTTGCGGTTGGCCGGGCCGCGCAGCAAGCTCTAATGGTTCACACACCCCCTGCACGAGTGTTACCAGGCGAATTGGCTGGCGCTTGAGCGACCAGTTGCTCGTCTCCAGGCGCGCCGAGTCGAGTACCGTTTCGGTCAAGTTCAATAGATAGTTAGCACTGTCGGTCGCCACGCTCAGCAACTCTTGCTGGCTATCCGGATCGAAGCGCTGGCGCTGTAACGCTTTGATGCTAATCAGCAGCGTATGCAGGGGTGCGCGCATATCGTGAACGATCATGCGCGTCTGGTCTTCGTGGTTCCGCAGACGCTCGTTCACCGAACGATTCGCCACCCCAAGCGCGGCGTGCTGGCGCGCACTGAAATCGAGCACATCGGTTGCCAGGCTCAGCAGCGCGGTAGATGGCAGTGCGCGCAGGTTTTGGAGCCGGTTGAGCACTTCCCTGGGCAGGTCGGCGCCGAAGAGATCAGCCAGCACAACAAAAGCGGCCGGCTCACTGCTCCAGAACACATCATAGAGTCGCAAACTTTCATCCCGATCAAGCGGCTCGGTAGGCATTGCGGCCAGAACATAGCCATATTCACGGCCAATCCCCGCCAAAATCGCGCCTGGCCCCGGCCCCGGTGCTGCCGGGAGGGTCAGCCGTTCGACATCTACCGGCGCACCGCGCAAAGCCAGTTCCGCCCACGCCTGCGAACCAGTGCCGCCCGATTCGAGCAGCGTACCGCCCGCAGCGAACACCTGTCGCCCTAGGCTTTGCGTAAGTTGGCCGATTGTCGCTGGCGTATAACAGCCAACCACGGGGGATGGTTGGAGGCTACGGAGCCGGGTGATGAAGACGCTCGTCGGATGCGACATCTCCCCCTCACATTATTCGTAACGCAGCGCCACCAACGGGTCGAGGCGAGCGGCGCGGGCGGCCGGATAAAGCCCAGCCACAACTCCCACCAACGTAGCAAACCCCAGCGCAGCTATCGCTAACCACCAGGGCGTCACAAAAAAGATCGCATCAAGCGGCAACTGCTCGCGCTCGATATACCAGCCGATCACCTGGTTGAGTAAAAGGCCCAGCACCCAACCGCCAACCAGCCCCAGCACCCCGCCGAGGAGGCCGATCAGGCCCGCCTCGATCATGAACATGCCCCGAATATCGCCGCGCGATGCGCCAATCGCCTTCAGTGTGCCAATCTCGCGCGTACGCTCATAGATGGCCATAATCATCGTATTGACGATCCCCAAGCACGCCACAAACAAGGCCAGGCCGCCCACCGAAGCCAGCATAACATTGATCACCGCAAAGACGCGATTGGCTTGATCGAGGATCAACTCAAGCGACTGCACGCGGAAACCTGCATCACGGAAGGTGCCGACCAATTGCGCAGCTGCCGTAATATCACGCGCCCGCACAACGGCCTCGTCGTAGCCCTGAGCGGCGAGATAATCGGGGCTGTTGAACCACCAACCCTTCATCAGCGCCATATCAACGGCAGCAGCCTGGACCTCACGGTCATCAGCATCACTAACACCGACAACGGTCAGCGTGAATTGCTCATTTTCACCGCGCGGGCTGCGCAACTCAATCGTCAATTCACGGCCCACAAAGTCGGCGGCGAGACTGTTTTGCGGCAGCGCACCGGCGGCGAGCACCAGCGTACCCGGCTCAGGCGGATCGATTGAACCAGCAACAGCCTGCGGCGGCGTACGGAAGGGATCGGCAAAGAGATCACCACCATTGATCCGCACCGAACTGGTTGTACCATCAGGGAGTAGCAACACACTGTTCACATCGTCGAGGCTGATTAGCGGCACAACGGACTGCACTTCCGGGCGTGCAGCCCATTCCGCCACAAGCTCCGGCGTGATCGGATTGCTGCGTTGCGGGGTACCGAACTGAGTAAAAAAGTCAGCATCGCGCTGGGCGCCGGGACGTACAAAAACGTTCTCCAGGCCCAGCGCAGCAAACTGGCGTCGAATCTCTTCTTGTACGCCAACTCCGAGCGAAACCATCGTCACAATCGTGACGATGCCGACGATTACGCCGGTGGACGTTAATGCGGTACGTACCTTACGCCGGCCCAGATTCTCCAGGGCCGTGCGGAACATATCATTAAAATTCATATTGGGGAGCCTCACCTCCGACGCTATGTCGAAGCCTGCTTCATTGTAGCAGATGCGGCCCCGGCTTAAAAGCCTACTTCAATGATCGTACGTGCCGTCCGATCCTGGAAAAAGCCCACGCCATCCTGGATCAGGCCAACGTAGAAGCCCATGCGTGTCTCACGTTGCAGGATCGTCACTTCGCCGACAATCTCAACCTCATCGCCCGGCATGAGCCAGTCCTCCACACCCGGCACCGTCCACTCCTCAGGCGGTTTTTCCGAGAGCGCCCAGCGAAAAGGGTAACGCCGCGGCCCACCGCCACTATTGGCGTCCCAGTCCATCCCAATGCGCCAGAAACCGCCCGCCTGCGCGGTATACGCGCCATCTTCAACCGACGAAAATACATCGTCGGTGGTGTAGCGGAACCCACTCGGCGGACCATAGGTTCGGATCGGCACCTCACCGGTATTGCGCACCCGCATCGTCACGGTAATTGTTTCACCGAGCATCACGCGTTGGGGAGCGATATAAGCATATACAATCCGCGCCTCGGGCTGCCCAACATTCTCCAGCGTCACCTCGCCCTGGCGCTGCACCACATTACCAAATGGATCTTCGGCGCGCACGGTGTAGGTATACACGCCCTGGGCCAGCAGCGAACCATTCGGGCGCTTGCCGTTCCAGACATGGCGCTGCTCAAATGGGCCTTCTTCAATGCGCGTTACTACCGGGATGACCTCGCCATCCGGCGCAAGCATGGTAATATCGACCGTTGCCGTTACCGGAAGTCGGTAGGTAATCTCAGTTACGTCGTCGACTGCGTCGGCATTGGGTGAAATCGTGGCGGGAAAAATCGCCAGGTTTTCAATGTCGGGTGTATCGGGCGCCGTACCGACGATCGTGAGCGGCACGCGCTCTTCGGCCACACTATTATCGGTTGCCCGAGCGGCCACAACCAGCGTATATGCACCAGGCGGCAGAAGCCGGCGCAATACTACCGCGTCGTTGGTCGGCACCGTGCCGTCGAAACGCAACACATACGGATCGCTGCTCGCCGCACGGGGCTGTGCAACGCGCAGATCATAGCGCTCGCCGCCTTCGTCCAGAACGTAAACGTCGATTGTTGCTTCACGATTGAGCAGATAGCTTACCGTGAGCGGAGCATCTGTATCCGCCGGAGCATAACTGTCGGCGCTCGCCGTTACTTCGCCAAGCAGTGAGGTACTGCCGCAGGCGCTCAACAGAAATGCTATATAGCCGATCACGGCCATGCTGAGTGCGCGCCAGAGCCAGCGGAGTGAACTAGATTGGGGCAATGCGTTCATCATATCGCTGGAAATCCTACCACAGATCGGACAACGCCCGGCGGCGCCAACAGCCAGCGTGAATGAGAACAGGCTGATGCATACCCGCGAACTGCGAACTGACACCCGTTGCCGTATCGGCGTAATCTGCGCAATCTGCGGATCATTCCGCCGCTTATGTTCTGCTTCCTGCTTCCTGCTTTCTACTTCCTGCTGCTTGCTGCGCTGCCCGCCCACCCGCCAACGACGGCACGATAGCCAACAAAGCAAGTCCGGCAGCTACCCGCATTGCAACCGCAAAACCACCTGCCAGCACCTCAGGCGAAGCAGCCGTCACCGGCTCGATACTACTGCCATTCAGCGCAATCACCGCCGACGCCCAGATTGCCCCGGCGATGGCGATCCCGGCTGTCTGGCCGAGTGTGCGCATCACGGCGAGTAAGCCGCTCGCTACGCCTAGCGCTTCCGGAGGCGTATTGCCCAACACGGTACTGTTATTTGGACTTTGAAACAGCCCAACACCGGCGCCCACCAACATCAGAAACGCGAGCATCTGGATCGGCGGGGTAATCGGCGTCGTCAGGCTTACCCCCAGCAAGCCGACCGCGATCGTCGCCAACCCGGCGATCGTCAACATGCGCGGCCCAATTCGATCCGATAACCGTCCACTGATCGGTGAAGCCAGCGATAATGCAAGCGGCAAGGCCATCAGCATCAGGCCGGTGGTCTGCAAGTCGAAGCGGTAGACGAGTTGGAAGAAGAGGGGCGTGAGTAAGAGGTTGAACGAAAGACCGAGGAAAAGGATCAAGCCGGCCAGCAGGTTTAGCGAGAAGGCGCCATTGCGGAAGAGCCGCAAGTTGATCATCGGCTGTGGTATGCGTAACTCCCAGGCCACAAAACCGACGCTCGCGCTGACAAACAATGTGAACATCCCCAATACCAGCGGATGCCCCCATCCGAGCAGCGGTCCTTCGGTGAGTGCGAGCAGTAGACCGAACATGGCCAGCATCAGCAGCGCCGCGCCAACCAGATCGAAAACCTGGCCGCGTTCTGTACGCGCATCAGGCGGGAGTGAGCGCAGCGTCAGCCAGGTGCCCACAATGCCCACTGGAATATTAACCAGAAAGATCGACTGCCAGTTGGCATAACGCAACAAAAGCCCACCAAGCGCCGGGCCAATCAGAATACCTACCGCTACAAACGAGCCGATCGCGCCGAGGGCCGTGCCGCGTTCCTGGGGCGGAAAAGCGACCACCAGCAACGCCGGGCCGACCGCCTGGATCATCGCTGCGCCAATCGCTTGGAGTACGCGAAAGCCGATTAAGGCGCCGATACCGGGTGCCAAGCCACACAACGCGGAAGCCACAGTAAAAACGACAAACCCGATCGCATAGACCCGACGTTTGCCGAACATATCGCCCAGCCGACCCATCAGCAATAACAGACAGGTCAACGTCAACAAATAGGAAAGCACAACCCACTCAACGACATTTAAGTTCGTCTGGAACACATCGACAAAGGTGTTGAGCGAGATGTTAACGATCGAACCGTCGATTGTGGAAAGCAGCACACCACTGCCCACGGCGGCCAGCGCCCACCACTTCCGCGAATAGTCGGGCACGATAAAACTCCTCAGAAGCGCGATTATGCGTTCATTCTAGCACTCGTGCCCGGAGCACACAAAATAAAGAGCGCCCTGCCAAGTGGCAGAGCGCTCTTTTCTACGCCGACTGGTGGAAGAGAACCCGAACTAGCCGCCGAGACCGCTGTTGATATCGCTGAACACCTCGCTCACGCGCGAGCCGAGCAGGGTCAGGACACCAATAACAACAATAGCGATAAGCACCAGGATCAAAGCGTACTCGACGAGGCCCTGGCCCTCTTCCTTAGCGAAGAAACTGCGAATCATGAAGGAGCTCCTTGGGGTTAGTGAAATGCTAGGTACGACGATTCCGACAAGAGCAAACTAGCCGCCGAGACCACTGTTGATATCGCTGAACACCTCACTCACGCGCGAGCCGAGCAGGGTCAGGATGCCAATAACAACAATAGCGATAAGTACCAGGATCAAAGCGTACTCGACGAGGCCCTGGCCCTCTTCCTTAGCAAAGAAGCTGCGAAGCATTAATTTCACCTCCTTTCCTTAGTGGATGTAGCGTACATATTGGTGTACCCTATACGTCACAGTATAGGTCCCAGGGCGGATACCCTCAATAGTCACAAGGTACCGCCTCTTGGGAGTACTAAGCATAGTACCTTTCATACTTCCAAAGGCCTTGATGAGAAAGCTGTCATACTTCAAAAGGGTATTTTAGGGCGCTATTATGCTTCATTAGTAATACTATATACTGTAGTATATGAAACAAAACACATGCGGAGCAAGACATAATCTGCTCCGCATGGATGTTCTGACAGGACTGTGTATATTTGTGTCTGGGCTTACGGCAATGGAATTGTCGCCGCGATCCGTGTACCGCGCCCGATCGCGCTTTCGATGCCGAACTCGCCGCGCAACAACACCTCGACCTGCTGGCGCATTCCGGCAATCCCCATATTTTTACGCGCATTCTCGTCGGCGAGGGTCTCGGTAACGTGGAAGCCACTACCGTCGTCCTCGATCATGATCTGCAACGTATCACCCGAGGCATCGAGGAGCAGCCGGATCTGATTGGCGTTGGCATGGCGGGCGACATTATTCAGCGCTTCCTGTACAAAGCGGAAGATCGTCACCTCGTAATGGCTAGGCAGACGCTGCTCAACATTTTGCACCATCAGGTTGATTTCGAGATTACTCTTCTCACCAAACTGTGTTGCATAGCGACGCAGTGTCGGCACGAGGCCAAGATCATCCAGGGTCATTGGGCGCAGTTCAAAGATGAATTTGCGCGTGTCCTGGAGGGTTGTATTGATCGCCGTTTTAAGCCCGGTTAGTTCAGAGCGAGCTTGATCCAGGTCGCGATCGATCAGGCGTTGGCAGATCTCAGCACGTAGAACCAGGTTACTCATCGACTGAGCCGGGCCATCGTGCATCTGCAGCGAGATGCGTAGGCGTTCACTTTCCCACGCCTGGATGATATTCCCAACCATTGTCTCGGTATCGAGCCCCGTATTATTGCTACGTGCACTCATGCCCGTTCCCATTACTTCAACCATATCGTCGAGAAGATTCACGACTTCCGAAAGCTGGTTCTGACGATTGCGCAGCGCATCGCGGCGTACCTGCACCTGCTCGAGTTGCCCGCGCATAATTTGCAGCCGCATCTGCACTTCTTGCGCCGTGGTGTAAAAATTCTTGATCTCGTCTTTACTGTATTTGTCGAGGTTAACTTCCAGATCACGCACACGGTTCGAGACCGAGAGTTCACGCTGGGACAACTTCTCTACCTCAACAGTGCTCTGGCGTACGAGCACTTCGACTTCCTGGATCTCGCGACGATTGCGATCCTGTTCCTCACGAAAGGTGTTACGCGTCGCTTCGAGCTTTTCCATTGTCTCTTCGCCGGCCATAGGTTATCTCCAGATCAGCAGGCGGAAGCGTCCGCGTGCCCTAGCTGACACAGCACACGCACAGCCTCTGCATTATAGGGCGGTCTGTACAGTGCCGCAACATTGTCGGCGTTTAGATCCAACCGAAACGCAAGCGCCAGACATTTACCAGGGCCTCGATCACGATTCGGCGCGACATTTTCGAGTTACCGACACGCCGATCGGGGAAAATGATCGGTACTTCGCCGATTGTGAAGCCGGCCCGACGTACTCGGTAGGCCATCTCGATCTGGAATGCGTAGCCATTCGAGCGCACCGCCCCAAGATCGATTGTTGCGAGAACACGCCGACGATAACAGCGAAAGCCGCCGGTGCTGTCGGCAATGGGCAGGCCCAGAATGATGCCGGCGTAGATATTACCGCCGCGACTGATAATTCGCCGGATCAGCCCCCAGTCGGTCGTGCCTCCACCGGGCACATAGCGTGATCCGATCACCAGATCGTGGCCCTGTTCAGCTGCGGCGAGTAAGGTGGGGAGATAACGTGGATCGTGCGAGAAGTCGGCGTCCATCTCGAAGATATATTCGGCGCCTTCGGCCAACGCCTGACGGAATCCGGCAATATAGGCACTCCCCAGACCAAGTTTCCCTGCCCGCGAGAGCAACCCGATGCGTGGATCGTCACGACTCATAGCCGCAACCTGCGCCCCAGTGCCATCAGGTGAGGAGTCATCGACTACAAGCACCCGAAACCGCGATTGAGCCAAGATTTGCGGAAGCAGTTGACCGATATTCTCGGCCTCGTTGTAAGTGGGTACAATAACAATGCAGTCGAGAGCCATTGGTTGAGCACCGGTCGTCATCAGTAATTGTGGGGGAGAGACGAGAGCGGTCATGGTGCCTCCAGCCGTCCTGATGGTAATATATAATCACTATCATTATAGAGGGTATAAGTGACATCTGCATTACACGCATGATAAAACACTCGCTTTTGTTCCGTTTAATGCTGCCTTCCGCCGAGGTTCCCATGGAACAAGTCTCATCGCCGCCAACGCAAACTCGCGTTCGCACGTTACCCCACATTCGGATCGACCAACTCTGGGTGCTGCTCGCGATCTGCACAATTGGCGCCTTCATTAGCCTGCGCCCAACGCTGCCAAACGACTTCTGGTGGCATTTAAAAGCTGGTGAACTCGTAGCGACCGAGGGCATTCCAACCACTAACCGGTTTGCCTGGACACTACCCATCGACCATCCGTATGTCTATCAGAGCTGGCTCGGTGAATATCTCTTCTACCTCATTTATCAACTCGGAAGCTTTCCGCTCGTCGTATTTGCGCGCAACTTGTTAGGTACGCTTGCCTTCAGCCTGGTGGCGATCGAGACACACCAGCGCACTGGTTCTTGGCGCTGGGCCGCCGGTGCGACGCTGTTCGCAGCGGCGATGACGATGAACAATCTGACTACGCGCACCCAGAACTGGTCGTGGGTGCCTTTCATTGCACTGTTCTTTCTCCTGAGCCGCTATGTGGAGGGCAAACTAGGGCCACGCTGGCTGATCGCTATGCCGCTGCTGATGATGTTCTGGGTGAACGCCCACGGCGCATTTGTGATGGGCCTGCTCATGGCAGGGGCATTTGCCGTCGGCGAGACATTGCGCCGACTATTGCGGCAGCCGCGGGCACTTACCTGGGCGCGCTTACGCGCGCTCTACCTGGGTTGCCTGGGGATGGGCGCGGCTACCGTAGTGAACCCGCTGGGCATTGGCGTGTTCACCTATTTGCGCACCATGCTCGGCGATTCGGCCAGCCAGAGTTTTATCATTGAGTGGCAGACGCCCAACCCGCGCGATCTGGTGGGAGCGATTTTCTACCTGGGCGTATTGGCGCTTATTGCCGCCTTCGCCTTCCAGCGCCGCCGCCCGACGATCACCGAAGTGATCCTCGTCTGCGGCCTGGCCTGGCAGGCGTTTGTCGGCGTACGCTATGTGGTCTGGTTCGGCATGGTGGCTATGCCACTAGCAGCGCAGGCGCTGGCGGCGCCACGTCCATTGTTCAGCACGGCTGGGGGCGCGATGCATGCGATCCGCCCGCGTGAGCGCGGCGCCGGGCCGGTGGGCAACCTGATCGCGGCAATGTTAATGGTGCTCATGCTCGTGCTCGTGCAGCCCTGGACAGCACACCGTTTGCCCTGGCCAGACGACATGCGCGCGCAGTATGCAGCCGTGCCCGGCGCGCCGCTGCTGTTTGCCGCCCCAACGCCGGTGGGCGCCGTAGAACACCTACGCGCCGAGCCGTGCTCCGGCCTGCTCTTCAACGAAATGGGCTACGGCTCGTATATGGCCTGGGCGCTTTATCCTGCGGCACAGGCGTTTATCGACCCGCGCGTAGAACTCTACCCAGTGGCGCTCTGGGACGACTACATCGATCTCAACGCGGGGCGTAATGTGGCCGCGCACCTCGCCAGTTACGACATTGGCTGTGTGCTGCTCGATGCACCAAAGCAGCCGCAATTAGCTGCGGCAATGGCAGCGCTCCCTGGATGGGCGCAGAGCTACAGCGATGGGCAAAGCGAGGTCTGGCGACGTCAGTAATCGGGCTCACAGTTCGCCGTTTACAGACCTTCAAGACGTATCGAAAGAACATGCTGAACAAATCACTATGACCCAACTTATGCGGCGACTGACGCTCGACAGTGTCTGGATTGGCGCAGTAGTGGTGTTCATCGCCCTACGCGCCTTGCTTACCCCCGCCCCACCCCACGATCTCTGGTGGCATATGGCCACTGGTCGGCTGATCACCACCACCGGCGCAATTCCAACGGTTGACAGCTTCTCATACACTCAGGCCGGCGAAGTCTTTTATAATCAGAGTTGGCTGGCCCAATTGCTGATGTATGGCCTCTATCAATTGGGCGGTCTGGAACTAATGACCGTCTTCCAGGCAGTACTGCTGGCCGGCACATATGGGCTGTTACTCTGGTTTTGCATTCGGCGTACCGGCGCGATACGGCTGAGCGCTGCGATCATCCTGGGCATGACGATGCCCGCCAGTTTCGACAACTGGACAATCCGCCCGCAGACGTATGCACTACCATTGTTTGTGATCTACCTGATCGTGCTGACGGAATGGCGCGCGGGACGGCGGGCAAGCCTCTGGCTGTTACCAGTGCTGGCAGCAATCTGGGTAAATCTGCACGGCTCGTTTGTGCTTGGCGGCGCATTGGTAGCGCTAGCCTTCATCGGTGAAATGATGAGCCGCCTGATCGGTAATTGGCGTGAAGCAAATGCCTGGGCGCAACGCCCAATTGGTGTCGCTGAAGATGTACTGACGCGCCCTGATCCGCCTAAACTCCCGCCGTTACGCGAACTGTTTATTACCGGCGTACTGGTGGGAACGGCCTGGTTGCTTAATCCCGGCGGCTTCCAGGTGATTGGGTATGTGCGTAATCTGATCGGCAGTTCACCAGTTACCCAGATCGTGACGGAATGGTCGCCAATGACCATCCGCGACCCGAACGGGGTAATCTTTTTTCTGTTTGTGACGATTGGCGTGGCGATCCTAGCCTATGCCAAGCGCACGCCAAACCTAACGGAAATGCTCTGGACGGGAGCGTTTTTCTGGCTGGCGCTCAGCGCCGTGCGCAATAATATCTGGTTTACTGCTGTGGCGACGCCATTGTTCATTGTTCAGGCAGCCAGCATGCTGCCCAAAGCGCGCCTGGCGCGTTTCCAGGGGACACCGGTACTGAATGGCGCGATCCTCGCCCTGCTGAGCTTGTGCTTGCTGATCTGCCTGCCCTGGATCAAACCGGCCCTGGGCTTGCCGCCCGAACTCGGAGCACTCACCTCAAGCGATACACCGATCGCCGGGGTTGAAGCGTTACGCAGCGATCCGGCCCGCCCTGAACGGCTCTTCCACGACCTACCTTATGGCAGCTACTTGATCTGGGCCGCACCGGAACAGTTGGTCTGGATCGACCCCCGTATCGAACTCTACCCGCTTGAGCAGTGGCGCCACTACCAGGCGCTCTCGACAGGGCAACGTACTGAAGAGTTACTGACGCAGTACGCAATCGACGGACTGCTACTCAGCACCACCCAACAATCCGGGCTGGTGGAGTATGTGCGCGAGCACCCGGAGCAGTGGCCGATCCGCTATGAAGACGCGGACACGGTGTATGCGGTAAAGCGGTAGAGCGGTACAACTGGCACCGTACACATAGCGTCAGGCGTAGCGCATAGTATGTGATGACGTGGTGGCGGGCGGTCAGTGGCCTTGCAGGTGTAGGGTTTTTACAGGATCGCGTCCCAATGCGCTATTCCCCGCATCCCCCCAGCCCCCTGCTCCCTCACGTGGAGCAGGGGGAGCCGCCGCAGATTCGGCGTCCTGATGCTGTCGGAAGCCCCGCTCCC
>JBBRUG010000166.1:0-12794 GCA_038247995.1 Chloroflexales bacterium
GACTTCGCCAACAGTGCGCTCAATTGCAGCCATCCTTTCAGAGCAATCAGTACATAATGCGCTTTGTGAGAAACAGTACAGTCGAGTGTACTATGGCTGACACAGCGCGTCAACTACCTATGCGGGTAGGAGCGCAGGTAGAGTTTGGGCTAGAAAGGTGATTGGTATGCCGCTGGTGCCGTTGCCGTGCTACAACTGTTAGTGGACACGGTGTGCACCCTCATGGTAGGATAGGCGTATGGGACATCGGGAGCACCAAGATCGGGCGCAACGTGAAGGCCCACGGCGGATTCGCTGTGCCGTCATCACAATTAGCGACACACGCAGCGCCGCCAACGACACAAGTGGCGCGTTGATCCGCACAACGCTGTTACAAGCTGGCCATGATGTGGTAAGATATGAGGTAGTTCGCGACGAACCAGAGCAGATTGCTGCGCTTGTACAGGCAAACGCGCTTGCAGGGTGTAAGCTGATTATCACAAACGGTGGTACGGGGATTGCCCGCCGCGACAGCACCTTTGAAGCGATCGATGCTTTACTTGAGAAACGATTGCCTGGGTTCGGTGAAATATTTCGCATGCTCTCCTATACGGAGATCGGCCCTGCGGCAATGTTATCGCGGGCAAGTGCGGGGGTTCACAACGGAGCACTGATCTTCTGTTTGCCTGGCTCGACAGCAGCGGTGCAGCTGGCGCTCGAGCGGCTGATCATGCCTGAACTTGATCATGTTGTTTGGGAGACGGTGCGTGAGTAATGCGGGGCAGGTCATTTTCTGCTATATTAGGTGCGACGCAGCAGTTGGCCTGTCGTTCTCTCCATAGCTGTGTAAGGAGCCAGAGAGCCCATGACGAGCGTAGAAGCTTTCCGCGGCCTGCACTACCCCAATAAAATTGGACGTCTCTGCTTCCTGTCGCTCGAAGAGGTGATGGGTCAGAACGGCGTAAAGGCGCTATTGCGCCTAGCCGATCTGCCGCAGTTTCTCGACGCCTACCCGCCCAACGATTTGAAGCGCGAGTTCCCATTCGAGGCGATCTCGGCAACGTCGGTTGCGCTGGGCACGATGTACGGTCCGCGTGGTGCCCGTGGCCTTGAATTGCGTGCTGGGCGCGTGGCATTTTCCCTCGGTCTCAAAGAGTTCGGTCCGCTCCTCGGTATGGCCGATCTGGCCTTAAAGCTGATGCCGATCACTATGAAGCTGAAAATTGCGCTCAATGCGACGGCGCAAACATTCGACCGCTTCTCGGATCAGTCCAGCCACGTTGAAGAAGAACGTGGCCAGTTTATTTATCACATTACGAGGTGTTCGAACTGCATTACCCGTCCGGAGCCTGGTCCGGTCTTCTATGTGGCCCGCGGCATCATCGAAGAGGCGACAGCCTGGGTGAGCGGTGGACGTAGGTTTGCCGTCGAGCAGTGCACCTGCATGGGCCAGGGTTCTAGTTCATGCAGCTTTACGATCGGCAAAGAGCCGCTGGAATAGTTTGGCTCATGCTCAGTAGGTCTTGTGCTGCAGTATGCTTTGGGCGTGCTGCGGCACTATTTTAATGTATATGCTACGCTGGCTTGCCCTTAAGCTCATCCGCTTCTATCAGGTGGCGATTTCGCCCTGGACGCCGCCGAGTTGTATCTATACCCCCTCGTGCTCAAACTACGGATTCCAGGCGATCAGTAAGTATGGTGCGCTTAAAGGCGGCTGGCTAACGCTCAAGCGCCTCGCTCGCTGTCATCCCTGGAGCCCTGGCGGTTACGACCCCGTTCCATAACCCTGCAACTCTCCTGTCATTGTGATCGTCATAGCGCCAGAGGACGAGATACCTACCGCCTTACGGCGGAGGGTGGATTGTCTAAGTGGGCGATGTACGTTGTGGCGCTCTATTCTATGATGGGCGTAGAACCGCACGCCTCCCGGCACGCAGGCGCTCCGGCGCCAGGAGAAAGTACACGGTGGCAGAACCATCTCGTGAATTGCTCGCACAGGCTCAGCAAGGGGACGCCCAGGCGATTTCGCAACTCATTCTGGGTCAGCAGCACTATGTTTATAGCATTGCTATGAGTGTGCTGAAGAACCCTGAAGATGCAGCCGATTTGACCCAGGAGGCGTTCATTCGACTCCTGCGTGCCCTCGGCCAGTACAACGGTGAGAGCCGCTTCACAACCTGGTTGTATCGGCTGGTAGTAAACCTTTGTCGGGATGAACTACGACGGCGTGGGCGCCAGGTGCCCGTTATGCCGCCCGCTCCTGAAGAGGAAGAGGCCGACCAGATGGCCGGCGTCGCCGACTTCGATCGTTGGACCGACCCGGAACAGGCGCTGGATGCTACTGAAGTGCGCGATCAGGTGCGGTATGCACTTGGGCAGCTAGAGGAGCATTATCGTCTGGTGCTCACGTTATACTATTTTGAGGATCTGAAGTATACCGATATTTCGGAGATTCTCGATATTCCGCTCAATACGGTAAAGAGTCATATTCGGCGCGGTAAAGAGCGCCTGGCGATACTGCTGGAAACGCAAGAGCAGCCTCCCGCTACGCGGGCGATTGTTCAGCCGCCACGCCGTGATGAACCACGCCATCCGCCGCAGGTTGCGCCACTGCGCCTGCTGTTTAGCCGGGCAGGGGGATAAGCACAATGACGCACGAAACAATGAATCAGCCTGAACCCTCTCGTGACGATCAACTCGATGCTATCTTGCGCACAGAGTTGCGTTGGGATGCGCCGCCGGATCTGACAGCGCGGCTCTTGAGTTTGGTTCCAGGTGTGGCGCTGCTCGAGTTTGTACCCGAACGGGCAAAGCCGAAACCGTGGTATAGCATGCTTGTATTGGTGTTAACCGCAGTTGCCGTTGGGTTGTCGCTTGCAGTCGCCTGGCGTTTTTACAGCCTGGTAGGGGTTGAGTTGGGTTTAGAGGTGATGTTTGCCCAACTGCGTGAAGCGCCGGCGATCGGCTTACAACGGCTGTATGAAGCGCTTCCAGCTAGCCGTCAGGGCGTGGCGCTGCTCGTGGCTGTGCGCGATCAGTTGCACTGGCTACTGTTGGCTGTGGTGCTCTGGCTGGCGTTTGATAACGGCCAGCCGCGTATGGTGCCGGTGCGGCAGCGTGCGTAGCACGCGCTGGCAGAATTTAAAAGGGGCCAGTCCAGGTACTATCTGGATTGGCCCCTTCGCTTTTTAGATCCGCTCGCGTGAGCGGTGCAGACGCCAGGTGCGTGTGAAGAGGGTTAAACCGAGGAGTAACACACCCATAAGCGGCACGCCGGTGCTCGTGTCGGGGAGCGGCGCTGTGGGCGGCGGTGGCGTAGTCGGCGGCTGGCCGATGATCGGCTCCAGTGTCGCGGTAGCCGTTGGGGCAATGCCCGCAGCGGCAACAGTAGCCGTCGCCGGTTCTACGGTCGGACTGGTTGCCGGTGGCGGATAGGCGCCGGGCGTCGCGGTGCCGCTTGGGGCTGTGGCTGTGGCTGTAATGACTTGAACCACGGTGGGTTGGCCACTATCAACGACGAGCACTGAAGCAATGTTCGAGAAGGCCGCTTGGGTGAGGCCGTCATAAAGGAGTTGGCCCTGCACCACGAGCAGCGTTCCGGCAGCGACATTTGGCCGAATGCGGGTCAAGATCGTGAGCTCCACACCCTGTCCAGGTTGAAGTTGGTTAATGGTATAGCGCACTTCCTGGCCGGCAATCGTCGGATCAGTGCGGTCGGTTTGGGCAGCAAGCACCTCTAGATTGCTCGGGAGGACGCTGCGCAAATTGACATTGTTCAGGATGTTAGCGTCGCCGCCGGTGCGGGTATTGCGTACAACCAGTGTAAAGCGCACTTCCTGGTTGGGGTAGGCGCTGCCCCAATCACTGGCCAGCCGAAAGAAGACGTCGGTGCCGTCGGGTAACCCTGGTGTCGTAGTATTCGCCACCGACGTTGTCGTTGTGGTGGTCGCGATCGGCGCCACGACTGCCGGCGTGTTGGTAGGGCGCGCGGTGGGGCGCAAACCAGGCCCGGCAGTTGGCCGCACCTGCGGCCGTATCGTTGGTGGCGGCGGCGGTGGTGGCGGCTCAGTCGGCACCGCAGGCAGTGGCGTAGGCGGCGCTGGTGGTGGTGGCGGCGTCGGTGTACGCGGCGCCGGCCCCGGCTCGACCACTGATGGCGGTGGAGCACTAGTCGGTGGTGGCGGCGGTGGCGGCGGTGGTGGCGGTGGCGGTGGCGGTGGCGGCGGCGGTGCGCTCGTCGCTGTGATGGTAGGCGGCACCGCTGCTGATGTGTTTGTCACCGTAGGCTGAGTTGTTGGCGTGCTGGTCGGCAGGCTAGGATCGGTTGTCGGGCTTACCGTGGGTGTATTGGTAGGCAAACTCGGGTCGGTGGTAGCGGTAGGCGTACTCGTTGCCCCAGGCGTGACCGGCCCGCCGGAGATGCGCACACTGACACTGTTTGAAGTGGCTGAGCCGATTGAACTGGAGGCGCTAGCAGTGTTGTTGATAATCGTGCCGCTGGCGACATTACTGCGCACCTGCACTTGAATATTGACCAGCGCCGGTGCGCCATCGCGTACAGTGACGGTACAAGTAACCGACTGACCGGGAATGCACGATCCCGAGCCAGACGAAGCCGACAAGACTTCCAGGTTGCTATTGACATTGTCGGACATCTGCACCGATACGTCGCTGGCGCTGGTTGTGAGAATACCGATGCTGAAGGTAAAGCGCGCTCCAGGTGAAGACTCAGAGACCGAAGCACTCTTACTGATCCGCACGTCACCAGGAATCTGGGTAGGCGTATTCGTCATCGCTATGGGCGCCGTATTAGTTGGTGTGGGCGTATTGGCGCCGGCGGGCACTGTATTGGTTGGTGTGGGCGTATTGGCGCCGGCGGGCACTGTATTGGTTGGTGTGGGCGTATTGGCGCCGGCGGGCACTGTATTGGTTGGTGTGGACGTATTGGCGCCGGCGGGCACTGTATTGGTTGGTGTTGCTGTGTCGGCAGCTGGAATAGTAGCCGTGTTAGTGGCCGGGAGCGCCGTACTGGTGAACCCCTGGGCGACGGTAGGCATTAGTTCGGGTGTACTGGATGGTTGCGCCGGTGTTGTCGCCGCTGCATCGGGAGTGGGGACGACGTCGGGGGTTGCCGCTGCGTCGGGGTCAGGGTCGGCGGGTTCAGAGGTTGCCGCTGCATTCGGCGGAACCTCAGCGGGCGCCGTAGACGCTACCTCCGGTTGATTGGCCGGTGACGCTTCAGGCGTGATCTCCTGAGCAGGTGCTACCGGCGGCATCACCCAACGCACACCTTCGGCGTAAAGCGGAAAGACGATCATTGCCAGGCTCAAGACGATCAGGGACATTTCCCAGATCGTCCAGCGTGCCGGCGCACGGCCACGACGTGATGGATTAGGAGAGCGGCGCTGGGATGGCGGCTGCATAGCAACTCCTCGCTTTAGTTAAGCGGGCGAGCGTCAAAGAGATCGGCCACAACAATTAAACGCTGGGTGTCCCAGTTGGTACATGTGATCAGCGTTAGCACAGGCGTTGACGTTGGATCCATCACGTCAACCTGCGTGGGCCAGACGTTCTTCAGTTCACGAACGTGATAGATATAGCGCCAACCGCCCGTCTCAACCACAATCTCAGCGCCTGGTGTAAGGCGGCCAAGATCGCGGAAGACCGCGCCGCGGAGGCCGGCGTGACCGGCAAGGACGGTGTTTCCGATGTTCCCCGGCAGAGCGGTGCCGTGATGATAGCCGGCGGCGTAGTTGGCCACTTGCCAAGCACTGTTCTCAATAAAAACTTCACGTACGGGTGTGTCGATCCCGATGGTCGGCAAGCTCAGCCGCTGCGGGCGTGGATCGGCGGCAGGTGGAACGACACCGAGCGGCTGTGGAACGAGGAAGTCGGCGCTTGGTTCCACAGCGGCGCTCATCGACGGTGTAGTGAAGGGCAGGGCTGGTAGTTCGGCTGCCACGGCTGGGGGCGCAGTGTCGGGTGGGCGCAGGGGTGGCGTTGGTGTAACCGATACACCCTCGGCCTGGGCAACAGTCGTCTGGCGCCATGTGTAGAGCCAATCGCGACCGTAGCCATCGAGCAGCCAGTAAAGAAACACGAGCGCTGCCGCTACAACAAGCGCTCGCTCGAAGCGTTGCAGAAAGGTGTCGAACCAGGTGCGGAGGCGAAACCCACTGAGCGCGATCCGGCGCTGTTCTGCCACCGAGCGTAGTTGGACCGGTCGCAAATCGGCACGCCGACTCGGCACCTCGTTGGTGAGCAGCGTACCAAGCAAATCATTGTCGTCGTCGGTGCTGAGCCGGGGGCTCGTACGGGTCATGCCGGTGCCTGACCAGGGTGCTGATGCGGAGCGCAACAGACGCCCACGCGAGGCAATCACGTGAGCTGCGCGGTTACAGTATACACCAGGGTACGCACGCTTGCAATAGTCCCATGCCTACACGATGGGGAATCCGCCATTTATGGAGGCTCAGAGTGTAAAGACATGTGACAAATTAAAGTTGTCTGGCCATGCGGAATAGTTCGGCTTACGACGACTCATCGCCGCCACGGATCTCGATCTGCGCGGCGCGGGTTCGTTCAACCTGGTCGCGTAAGGTGGCAAGCCAATCGGACAGAACGCCGAGTTCACGCCGCTCAAGGTCAACGATCCGGGTCATCTGGGCGCTCTGCGTTATTTCCAGGCGCTGGGTGGCGCGAGCAAGCCGTTGTTCGAGCTCACGTAACCAGCCGTCGATACGTTCGAGCCAGGAGGTAAGTTGGGTCAGATGCTGATCTTCGGCCTCCTGAATGGCACTAATCTTCTCATCGGACTGTTGCCGCAGATCTTCGAGGCGCTCCTGGTTCATTAAGAAGCGTTCGGTGGCAAGGCGCTCGATGCGCTTGATCTCATTGATCAGGTTGGGGAACTTGGCCGCGAGTTCAGTATACTGGTGCGGCAGCGTTTCAGCGAAGAGATCGATTTGCTTGCGAATCTCGTCCAGACGGGCAATCCGTGCCGCATGATCGTCGATAACAGTGCGCACATCAGCGACAAGTTGCTGAGCCTCAACGGCCTGCCGGCGCAGGCTTTGCTTTTCGATCTGGAGTTCGTCGCTGACCTTACGAGTCTCTTGGACCGTAACGGCATCAGCCTCGCGTAAACGGTCGATCTGGAGTTGCAGTTGGCGCTGCCGCTCGTCCTGCTCTTTGATCTGGGCCTGAAGGGTAAGTAATTGCTGTTCGGTGTGCTCGATGCGGCCCAGCCAACCGGCGACGAAATCGCGATCTTGTTTACGCGCTTCAGATACCTGCTGGATCTGCGACTGCATATCGCGGATTGGACGCACGCCCTCTTCGACCTTCACCAACGCGTTGGCGATCTCTTTGCGCAATGCAATAACATCGCGGCGCACGAGTTCAGTTGTCTGGGCGACCTCTTCGGTATGGCGCTCGAAAAGGCCCTGAACCTGGCCCACAGCGCCTTCGGTCTTGCGCACCTGCTCGATCGCCCAATTGTATTTGTTAGTCTGATCCTTCAGCAAGCGACGCAGTTCGTCGATCTGACCTTGCAAATAGACGATTTGCGATTGCTCATTGGCGCGCATACGCTCGGCTTCATATTTGGCAGTGAGGTCTGGGTTGGTCATTATGGCTCCTGAATGATGGGTTCTGACGGAAATGGTTATTTCCGTACGGTAGCAAGCGCCGTAGGCAGGTCGATCAGATTGGCATAAAGCGCTTTGCCGACGATCGCGCCTTCGACGCCGAGCTCGGCAAGCCGCTGGAGGTGGCTTACATCGGCAATGCCGCCGCTGGCGATAATCGCCGGGCCGTTGAGTTGAACCAGTTCAGCCAGGGCGACGAAGTTCGGCTCGGTGAGCGTACCATCGCGGGCAATGTCGGTGTAGATGATCCGTTGCACACCCAGGTCGGCCACCTGCTTGATCAAGTCGATGGCGTACACATCGGCGATGGTCGTCCATCCGGCAGTTGCAACCTTGCCGTCGCGCGCATCAACGCCGACAATGATCTGCGATCCAAAGCGTTTGACGACGGTAGCGACGAATTCGGGGTTGGCCACAGCGGCGGTGCCGAGGATGACCCGATCAACCCCGCCTGCCAGCATCGCGGCTAGATCTTCCTCGCGGCGCAGGCCGCCGCCAAGTTGCACGGGGATCTGGAGGGCCTGGACGATTGCCAGGATCGCGGCGGTGTTGGCCGGCCGTCCACTACGCGCCCCGTCGAGGTCGACGACGTGCAGCCGTGGTGCGCCTTGATCGGCCCAACGCCGCGCCATCGCCACCGGATCATCGCCGTAGACGGTGGCCTGGCTAAAATCGCCCTGGTAAAGGCGGACACAGCGACCGTCCTTCAGATCGATCGCGGGAATGATTTCCATAGAATGTAGACTCGCTTGTGAATAAGATCAAACAGGGTTTGACCGTGTGCATAAGGTTTTCGCGGAGGGGCTTCGCCCTTCCAAAGCGCCCCGTTTTGCACATGAACATGGCGGGTTTACGATAACCGCTGGCTAACATGAACTGACGGAGTTACCGGATCGACCGTCTGGCCGCACAACGTGACAAAGTTGCGCAGGAGTTGTAAGCCCATGCGGCCGCTCTTTTCGGGATGAAATTGCACGGCGGCCAGGCTGTCGCGCACGATGACGCTGGGAAAATCGATTCCGTAGGCGGTGCGCCCGGCAACCAGATTGGGATCGCTGAGATCACAATAATAGGAGTGAACAAAATAGAAATCGCTGCCGTCGGGAATAGCAGCGAACAGCGGATGATCAGCGTAGGTCGGCGTGTAGTTTACCTGATTCCAGCCAATCTGCGGAATCTTGCCGGCGCTCTCGGGCAGGCGCTGCACGGTGCCGCCGACGATGTCGAGGCACGGATGCCGGCCAAACTCGACGCTATCGCTCAGAAGGACTTGCATCCCGACGCAGATGCCGAGGAATGGTTTGCCGGCGCCGGCGACGGCGCGAATTGCTGCGGTTAGGCCGAGTTCGTTGAGGCTGCGCATCGTGTCGGCAGTTGCGCCAACGCCGGGCAAAACTACGGCATCGGCGGCGCGTACAACCTCCGCTTCAGCCGTGACCGTCAGATCGGCGCCTACGCTTTGCAGGGCACGGACGACATTCGGCAGGTTGCCGGCGCCATAGTTGATGACGGCAATCATATGTGGGTAATCCTTGTTACGTGTTGCGTGTTGCGCCGGCTCTTTGGCTTACTTGTCGGCCAGCAGCGGATGGCTCGCACGTAGGTTATTGATCAGTTCACTGACGTCCGGCTCGGGTGAGGTAACGCCGCCCAGCGGGTCGTGACCGGGATTCTGCCCGAGCAACAGGCGCAGCGCCGCTACGACACATGCTCCAAGCGCGTCCAGATCGTAGCCGCCTTCGAGAACGAACGCAAGCCGACCGTCGCAGAGTTCGCGGGCGAGGTCGATTAAGGTCTGCGTGATCCGATTATACCCGGTAACCGAGAGAGTCATGGGGCCGAGCGGATCGCGCCAGTGGGCGTCATAGCCGGCCGAGGCGAGGATCAGTTGCGGTTGGAAGCGGCGGAGCGCCGGTGCAATTAGTTGATCGAACACCGCGGCATAGGTTTTGTCGCCCGATCCATAGGGTAGCGGCACATTCAATGTGGCGCCGTGCGCCGTGGCGCGGCTGCCGGCTTCCCCTGCGATGCCGGTACCGGGGTAGAAGTGCGCGGCGTGCGTTGAGCAGAACAGTACCCGCGGCTCGTCGTAGAAAATATCTTGCGTGCCATTGCCGTGGTGCACATCAAAATCGACAATCGCAACCCGTTCAAGGCCGGATGTGTCGATCGCGTAGCGCGCCGCTGCGGCGATATTATTCAGCAAACAGAAGCCCATCGCCCGCCCAGGTGTGGCGTGATGGCCGGGTGGCCGCACCAGGGCGAAAGCCTTGTGGCCGGGTCGATCGAGTACATATGCCGTTGCGCCCACAGCGGCGCCGACGGCGAGGCGTGCGAGATCCCACGAGTCGGCAGTAACATACGTATCGGCGTCAAACTGGCCGCCGCCGTAGCTGCTCAGTTGGCGGATGAGGCGCAGCAATTGGGCGCTATGGATTGTTTCGAGCAGCGTTTCGTCAACCGGTTGGGGCGTGATCTGTTGGACGGCCGACCAGAGCCCAGCCTGCGTAATCGCGTGCCGGATTGCAATCAGGCGCTCGGCGCACTCGACGTGGCCGTGCCATGTGTGCGCATCAAATCGGCTGTCAGTGAAAACAGCAGTGCTCATCAATTCCTCAGCACCTACAGACTTTACCCTATTGTACTCTAGGATTCAGGATAGGGTAGTGCGCCTTGGCGGGGGCGGACACGTTGGTCCGCCCTTACAGCGTCGATCAGCTTTATGGTGCCAGACCACTAATTTCTGATCGCAGTGCTAGCCAGGGCGCAAGCGTGTTCGAGGATCTGCGGCCAGGGCTGGTTGTTGAGTATGCCGAGTACGATGCCGGCGCGCAGCACGTCGCCTGCGCCGGTGCTGTCGGTCGTTGCGATCGGCGGCGGGGTGATCTGGGCGCTCTGAGTCTGTCCATCGGCGTGCCAGACGATACGCGCCGGGCGCGGCCCATCGCTCACAATAATCGTTGCCCGGCGGCGGTTATGCAGGGCGTTGATGTGCTGATCGAGCGGAAGGTCGATATCGGCGAGCAGGCGGGCCGAGGTGACGATGACGTCGGCGTGGGCGGTAAATGGGTCGTTGGGATCAAGCGCATCACCGACCACAACCGTACGTTCGGCGGCGCGGGCCTGCGTCGCCACTTCGGCGGTAAACGGCCCGTAACGAGTGACGCTGACGATCCGGCTTGTCGCGATCTGCGTAGCGGTGGGCATCAGCGCTTGCGGCGGCTCATCACGAATAGCCAGGATGCTCCGTTCGCCGTCGGGGCCGATCAGCACATGACACACCGGGGTGACCGCAGCGGCGCTACGGGCGACGCCGGCGTTCAGCTTCAGTCGGGCAAGTTCAGCGGCAAGCAGATCGCCCGGCGCGTCGTGGCCGAGCGTGTCGCCGGTGAGCGTCACGGCCACACCGGCTTCAACCAGCGTGCGCGCTTCGATCAGCGCATTGCCGCCGGGCGTCCAGATGGCCGAGCGGACGCGGACGCCATCGCCGGGGCGCGGATGGCGCGGCAAGTAGAGGCGCAAGTCGGCGCAGATTGCACCGTGACAGAGAACAGCGTTCATTGGGGGCGATTATAGCACGGGGGCCAGGGCGTTACCTGCGGTACAATAGAACGGTAAAGCGGTAAAGCGCAAACCGTAAAACGCAACACGCAAACCGTAAAACGCAGGCGCTTGGCCAGATGTGCCGGTAATGAATGGGTAGGGCATTGTAGCCCGTGCCGAAGCGAACAACGCAATAAAATAAAGGACATGGTGTATGCCTGATCGTGATGTGCCGAGTTGGGTCGCGCAGCAACTTCCGCCGCTGCTCGCGCATCGCCCGCCGGAAGTGCGCCAGTATGCCGATGAGTTGCTCATTGTGCTTCATGTCGTGCCGCCCGAGGCCTTCGATAGTGAATCCATTGAGGCGAGCCAGGCATTGATCGGTCGTCTGCGCGCCGAGACGCGCGGTTTGCGCATGCAGATTGCCAGCGAGTTAGAGGGTACGCTGGGCTTGCCGGTGGCCTGGGGGATGCGCCTCGGCGAGTTGGAGATGCTTTTCACAACGCGAACGGCGCCAGTGATGACTCGCCTGGGCCGTGCTGAGCGCGATGTGCTGGATACGCTGGTTGCCGCCGGGGTAGCCGATACGCGCAGTAGTGCGCTGGCTTACACAGTGCGCGCGTTCGCCGCTGAGCATGGCGCGTGGTTGGCCGAAGTGCGCGAGGCGATTGCCGAGGTCGAGCGGGTGCGCGCCCGCCTGAAGATTCGCCCCCGCAAAGGCGCCCCCCGCGTGAAGGTTGATGACGAGGCCTAGCGCCAAAGCATGCTGCGGCGCTACGCACAAAACCCGAACTATGATCCCAACTGAGCTTTCATTACGCAATTTCATGTGTTACCGCGAAGACGGCGACGGCGGTGCTTTGGCGTTGCCCTTTGATGGCCTGCACGTCGTCTGCCTGAGCGGCGAAAACGGCGCCGGTAAGTCGGCTCTGCTTGATGCGATTACCTGGGCGCTTTGGGGGCGGGCGCGCACCGCCGACGACGACCTGATCGCTCAGGGCGCCAGCGAGATGTTTGTCGAACTGAGCTTTCTGCTTGGCGACCAGCAGTATCGGGTGAGTCGGCGGCGCCAGCGCGGGCGCACCGGGCCGCGTGGCGGTCAGTCCGTAGGCAAAGGCGCACTCGATCTGCACGTACGCGACGGCGCAACCTGGCGTCCGATCGCCGAGGCAACGATTCGCGAAACCCAGGATCGGATCACGCATCTGTTGCGTATGTCGTACGACACGTTTATTAATGCCTCGTTCCTGCTTCAGGGCCGCGCCGATGAGTTCACCGCCCGGACGCCCGCCGAGCGCAAGCAGGTGCTCGCCGATATCCTCGACCTGGGCGTGTATGCGCGCCTGGAGGAGCGAGCCAAGCTGCGGGCGCGTGCTGCTGAGGATCAGGTGAAGGGTCTGCGCGGGCGGATCGATGCGCTGACTGAGCAGGCTGAGCAGGCGCCGTTCTGGCAGCAGAGCGTCGCCGACGCCGAGCGCCGGTTGGCTGAACTGGAAGCCCAGGTTGCTCAGGCCCAGGCAGCGCGTACTGCGGCTGAAACGCAATTACGCGCGCTTGAGGCGCAGGCTGCCGAGCGCAAAGCGATCCTCCAGCGCCTCACCGATCTGCGCGCCGAACAAGCCC
>JBBRUG010000167.1:0-12791 GCA_038247995.1 Chloroflexales bacterium
ATTCTGGCACAACACATTTTTTTGACATTTTAAACTTGGCCGCTGTGGGGGCACGCCGGGGGGCCGTCGGGGGGCGGCGCCCCCCCCCCCTACTGCGCCGGCAACACAAACCCGATCCGATCCATCATCTGGCGGATTTTCGGTTCGGCTGCGGCGCGGGCCTGTTCGGCGCCGACGTTGAGTAGCCGATCGAGTTCGGCCGGCTCGTCAATTAACTGCTCGTAACGCTCGCGGATGGACCGCAAGCCCTCGATCACCGCTTCGGTCACATCGTTTTTGAGTGCGCCGTAACCTTTGCCGGCGAAGTGTTCCTCAATGGCGGCGCGGCTCTGGCCGGTGAGCAGTTCGTAGATCTGGAGCAGGTTGTTCACCCCGGCGCGCTCCGGTTCGTTGCTGAAGCGGATCTCGCGGCCCGGATCGGTGACGGCGCGCTTGATCACCCAGCGGATCTCATCGGGCGAGTCGGTGATGCGGATGGCGTGACCACGCGTAAAATCAGATTTACTCATCTTCGCCGTCGGGTCGTTCAAGGCCATAATCCGCGCACCACTCTCACGGATCACCGGCTTCGGAATGACAAACGTCTCGCCGAAGAGGTGGTTAAAGCGCTGGGCGATGTCGCGGGTCAGTTCGATATGCTGCTTCTGATCCTCGCCGACAGGCACTTCGTCGGTGTCGTAGAGCAAGATGTCGGCAGCCTGAAGGACCGGGTAATCGAGCAGGCCGGTGAGCACACTCTCTTGTTTCTGGGCCTTGGTTTTGTACTGGGTCATGCGTTCCAGCCAACCAAGCGGCGTGACACAGTTCAAGATCCAGCACCCCTCGGCGTGGGCGCGCACGTGGCTTTGTACAAAGAGCGTCGTACGCTGCGGGTCGATCCCGCTGGCGATCAGCAGCGCGGCAAGCTCACGGGTCTGCCGGCGCAGTGCCTCGGGCTCTTGCGGCACAGTGATCGCATGCATATCGACAATGCAGATGAAGTTGATTTTTTCGTCCTGGCCGGCCACCCACTGCTGGATGGCGCCCAGGTAGTTACCAAGATGCAGCATCCCGGAGGGCTGGATGCCGGAGAAGACACGAGTTTTACGTGTGGTCATATCAGTTCCTTTTATACAGCTTTATGATCCATCCGCAGATTGCGTAGATGACGTAGATTATTCGGGACGCGCATCCAATAACCGAGTGCCGCCTGCCGCCTGCCATGGTATACTGCGGCGCAGAATTAGGCCAGAATTGAACATCCAACTCACTGAGGAGAAGCCTGTGTCTCGTCTGTTGCAGCGCCTGACCGGCGCTCTGGTTTTGTTGCTCCTGATCACCCTCGCCCCGACGGCCCCTATTATGGCTCAAGCCCCCGCCGCTTCCTTCACCAGTGTGCGCCAGGTTGTCGCCCCACTTGAACCGGTTACGGTGAACTTGAATGTGCAGGGCTACAGCGGCCCGGCGGTGCTAGTGATCTTCGATGCGCGCCAGCGCCCGGCGGGCGCATTCGAGACACAACTGAACAACGGATTCGGCGCAGTGAGCGTCACGCCACGCGGCACCCTAGGCGACCACTGGGCGGCGCTCTTTCTCGCTGATGGGCGTCAGGTTGCGGCGGGAACGATCTATCGACTGAATGCCGATACCCTCATTCGTACCGGCGCCGCACCCTTCGACCGGCTCTACAATCAGGTGCGCACCTTCATGGCCGCCAAGCGTCTGGAGTATCCGATCGACGGCGTGCCGGTGGCGGGGTATCGTTCCCCCGACAGCCCGCTGCTCTGGCTGCGCGACCATTATTATCAGAATCGCGCCTTCCGTTATTTCGAAACCGACCTGCGCAGCCTGCCGGAAGCCTTTGTCCGTGTGCAGGCTGAAGACGGCAGTTTCCCCGATTTTGTCGCCCGACCCGATTGGGGTATTCCCGCCTATCGTACACCAGTCGAGGCTGATGTTGAGTATTTGTTCGTTCAATTGGTTTATGAAACCTGGCAGACCACCGGCGACACAGCCTGGATGTTGACCATGCTGCCCGCCATGCAGCGCGCGATTGCCTACAGCACCAGCGATGCGCAGCGCTGGGAGCCGACGTTGGGCCTAGTGATGCGGCCCTTCACGATCGATACCTGGGACTTCGAGTACGGCCCAACAACGAATGACCCGCACACCGGCGAACCGGCGCCGCGCCACTGGATCGACCAACAGACGAAATGGGGCGTCTTTCACGGCGACAACACCGGCCTCGCCGAGGCGTTGCGTTCGCTGGCGAGCATGGAAGAGCAGGCCGGATTGTGGGAAAGCGCCTACGAGCGACGCGTGTTGGCCGACGCGCTTATGCGCCGCCTGAACGCGCTGAGTTGGAATGGCCGCTTCTTTACCCATCACGTCAAGTTAGTTCCCTACAATGTGCCGGGCGTAAACGAAGCTGAGCAACTAAGCCTCTCGAACGCGATTGCGCTGAACCGCGGCGTACTGAGCGTCGAACAAGGCCAGGCGATTGTCGGCGAGTACCTGCGGCGTCTGCAAGACCCAAACCGGGTTGCCTTCGCCGAGTGGTACAGCATCGATCCGCCGTTCCCACCCGGCGCGTTCGGGTTGGCCGGGCGTTCCGGCGAGCGGCCCGGCGAGTATGTCAATGGCGGCGTGATGCCGCTGGTGGGCGGCGAACTAGCCCGCGGCGCGTTCCGCTACGGCTATGAAGCCTACGGCTTTGATATTCTCGAGCGCTACGCCGATCTGCTACGGCGCACCAGTGCTACCTACCTCTGGTACTACCCCACCGGCGGCATTGCCCCGGTGAACGAGTTCCTGCCCACCGACGGTTGGGGCAGCAGTGCGATGCTCGGTGGCCTGATCGAGGGCGCGGCCGGCCTAGAAGATCGCGGAATCAACTACAGCCGTGCCGAGATCAGCCCACGCTGGCTTGCCTCGCCGCGCAACCCAGTGAGCAACGCCTACGCGAGCGCCCGCTATGCCGCCGGCGACGGTTATGCCGCCTACACCTGGAACTACACTGCGCCGGAGCGCCTCGGCCTGCCGGGGTGGATCACGCTGGAAGCCACTGGCGAAGCCGACAGCATGCGCGTGCGCGTCTTGCTGCCGGAAACCGCCCGCCAGGTAACGAGCGTACGCCTCAACGGCCGGCCCGTGCCGCTCCAGATCGAGACGATCGGCACGAGCCGGTATGTGATCATTGAGGCCCACGGTACAATTGTTCTGGGGCAGGTGCTCTTTCGTGGAGGTGGATGGCAGCTACGCCGCCATCCACATCAACACTACCCCACGGAGGGCAGGCCGGCGAGGGCCATCGCTACTTCGTCGTCGGCGTACTCGTAGTCCTTGAGTTTACCGGCCTGGAAGTCGGTATAAGCCTGCATGTCGAAATGGCCGTGACCGCAAAGGTTGAAGAGAATCGTCTCGCTGCGGCCTTCTTCCTTGCAACGGAGCGCCTCGCGGATCGCGCCGGCCACGGCGTGGTTGGCCTCGGGCGCGGGCAGAATGCCTTCGGCGCGAGCGAACTGTAAGCCGGCGCTGAACGTTTCAAGCTGCTGTAGCGCAATCGCCTCCAGATAGCCCAGATCCATCAGGTGGCTCACCTGCGGGGCCATGCCGTGGTAGCGCAGGCCGCCGGCGTGGAAGCCCGAGGGCACGAAAGTGCTGCCGAGCGTGTGCATCTTCACCATCGGCGCCATATGCGCGGTGTCGCCGAAGTCGTAGGCGAAACGGCCCTTAGTGAGCGAAGGGCAGGCGGCCGGCTCAACAGCCACGATCCGCATGGCGCTTTCACCCCGCAGCTTCGCCCCCAGGAAGGGGAAAACGATGCCGGCGAAGTTGCTGCCGCCGCCGGTACAACCGACAATCACGTCGGGATAATCGCCGGCCATCTCCAGTTGCATAAGTGCCTCTTCGCCGACAATCGTCTGATGCAGCAACACATGGTTGAGCACGCTACCGAGTGCGTACTTGGTGTCTTCGCGCTGCACAGCCATCTCCACCGCCTCGGAGATCGCGATGCCGAGGCTACCGGTGCTGTCGGGGTGTTCGGCGAGGATCGCCCGGCCCGCGGCCGTCTCGGTGCTGGGACTGGCCACGACGCGGGCGCCGTAAGCCTCCATCAGCGCACGGCGGTAGGGCTTCTGGTTGAAGCTGACCTTGACCATATAGACTTCAACTTCGAGGCCGAAGAGCGCACCGGCGAAGGCAAGCGACGATCCCCACTGGCCGGCGCCCGTCTCGGTGACGAGGCGCTTGACGCCTTCCTGCTTGTTGTAGTACGCCTGAGCAACGGCGGTATTCGGCTTATGGCTGCCCGCCGGGCTCACGCCTTCGTACTTGTAGTAGATTTTGGCCGGAGTATCGAGCGCGGCCTCCAGGCGCCGAGCGCGGTAGAGCGGCGTCGGGCGCCACTGACGATAGATCTGCTGCACCTCTTCGGGGATCTCGATCCGCCGCTCGGTGCTGACCTCCTGCATAATCAGCGCCATCGGAAAGAGCGGCGCGAGATCGGCAGGGCCAAGCGGCTGGCCGGTGCCGGGGTGCAATGGCGGCGCGAGCGGCACAGGCAGATCGGCAGAGATGTTGTACCAACTGGTGGGCATCCGGTCTTCGGTGAGCAGATACTTGATCGTGTCGGCCATAAACGATCCTCCTTCGGCGTGATAAACGGCAAACAAAAAACCCCTCATCCCACACTGGGACGAGAGGCGAAAGCATCGCGGTGCCACTCTCGTTCGCGGGCGCTCACGCGCTCCACGCACTCTGCGGGTACTGTCGGCGCACTGCGCACGCTCTATACCCGGCGCCCTGTAACGGTGGCGATTCCGGCGGCTGCTACTTAATCAATGCAAAAGGTAAACTGCAAAATCCCGAATGATTTTGCCTTTTTAATTTTGCCTTGACTGTTCGTTCCGCGACTCCCGGGTCCATTCGGCTGCGTCGTGACCACCGGCCTCACACCATTCGCCGGCTCGCTGCGATTCGTACGCGGCGTACTCTTCCCGTTCAACGTCGTTACTCTGAAGTTGGCGCGAGTATAGCACGGGCGGGCGAGGGGTGTCAACCTTGACGGCCATGCCTGCGGCGGATACCATGCTGAGGGCTGAGGGCTGAGGGCTGAGGGCTGAGGGCTGAGGGGCCTTTTGCCGCTTCAGCGGCCGGCCGCCACAGCAGAAATGTGCGGCGCTTTAGCGTCGCACCCACAAGGAACAAATAATGCCTACCGATCTTATTCAGAGCCTCAACCCGGCGCAACGTGCGGCGGTGCAGGCCGGCGACGGGCCGACGCTCGTGCTGGCCGGGCCGGGCAGCGGGAAGACGCGCGTGCTTACCAACCGGGTGGCCTACCTGATCGAGGAGCGCGGCGTCGATCCGTTCCATATTCTCGCCGTTACGTTTACGAATAAGGCCGCCCGCGAGATGCGCGAACGCCTCGATACGCTGCTTGGCGGCGGGCGCTCAGCGGCGCTGACGGTGGGCACATTTCATAGCATCTGTTCGCGTTGGCTGCGCCGCGATGTGGTTCACCTTGGCCGTGAGCGTGATTTTACAATTTACGATAGCGACGACCAACAGCGGCTGATGAAGCAGGTGCTGCGCGATCTGAACCTCGACGAGAAGAAGTTCCCGCCGCGGGCCATCCTCAGCGCCGTGTCGAGCGCAAAAAACGAGTTTATCGGTCCCGACGAGTATGCCAAACAGGCCCGCGCTTACTTCGAGGAGATCGTGTCGCGCTGTTATGTGCGCTATCAACAGCGGCTGCGCGAAGCCAACGCTTTCGACTTCGACGACCTACTTGTCGAGACGGTGCGCCTCTTCGAGCAGCACCCCGCTGTGCTGGAACACTACCATCGGCGCTACCAGTTTGTGCTCGCCGATGAATACCAGGACACGAACCGGGTGCAATACCTACTGCTCAAACAGCTTGCCGCGTCGCACCGGCGGATCTTTGTGGTGGGCGACGAAGACCAGAGCATCTACGCTTTTCGCGGTGCCGATATCCGCAACATCCGCGCCTTCGAGGACGATTACCCCGACGCGCAGGTGATCCTGCTGGAGCAGAATTATCGCTCGACACAGGCAATTCTCGACGTAGCCCAAGCCGTGATCAGCAGCGGCGGACGGCGTAAGCACGCCAAGAATCTCTGGACCGAGAATAGCAAAGGCACGCTCGTTACGATCCAGGAAGGCTACGACCAGGACGAAGAATCGCGCTGGGTTGCCGATGAGATCACCCGGTTGGTGGCAAAGGGCGATTTTCATTTCCGCGATATTGCCGTGATGTACCGCACCAACGCCCAATCGCGCGCGCTGGAAGAAGCGCTGATGACCCGTGGTGTGCGCTATCAGATCGTCGGCGGCACACGCTTTTATGAGCGCAAAGAGGTCAAAGACACCCTGGGCTACCTGCGCCTGATCGCCAACCCGTACGACTCGGTGAGCCTCGGGCGGGTGCTGAACTGGCCGGGGCGCGGGATCGGTCAGCGCAGCGAAGAGGAGTTGTACCGCTGGGCCAACTCGCTCGGCGTGCCGGTCTACACGGCGCTGCAGCTCCTGGCCGACCCGGAGGGTTCCGCCGATGCACCGTTCACCACGCGCGCGAAGACGGCGCTGGTTACATTTTTGAACTTGATCGATCGGCTGATCGCTGAGCGTGAGCAGCGCAGCCTGGGCGAACTGATCGACCTGCTGGTGGCGCTCGTAGGCGTCCAGGAAGCGCTGATCCGCGAGTACGGCCCCGACGAGGGCGCCGACCGCTGGAACAACGTGCTGGAATTGCGCAATGTGGCCGAGAATTACGCGCTGATGCCGCGCGAAACCCAATTGCCGACCTTCCTGGAGGAAGTGGCGCTGGTAGCCGATGTGGACGCGCTGAAAGAAGAGCAAGACGCGATCACCTGCATCACGTTGCACCAGGCCAAAGGGCTGGAGTACCCGGTGGTCTTTTTGACCGGGCTGGAAGAGGGCTTGTTGCCGCACTCACGTTCGCTCGACGACAAAGACGCGGTGGAGGAAGAACGACGGCTATTCTACGTCGGCGCGACGCGGGCGCGCCAGCGGCTCTACCTGTTGCACGCCTTCCGGCGCACCAGCTTTGGCCGCACGAATCCCAGCGCGCCCTCGCGTTTCCTGGCCGACATCCCGCGCGAGATTTTGCACCAGATGCCGCGCCGGGGCAGCGCATCGATCAATCAGAACACTATGTTTACCAGCCGAAGTATGCTGGGCGATCAACTACGCAGCGATCGGGTGCGCCCGACGGACGTCGCCTCGCGCACCACGCGCCCGAGCCCGGACACGAGCG
Source organism: Chloroflexales bacterium (assembly GCA_038247995.1). Lineage (GTDB taxonomy): Bacteria > Chloroflexota > Chloroflexia > Chloroflexales > Chloroflexaceae > JBBRUG01. The sequence continues at coordinate 7,283 of JBBRUG010000167.1, forward strand.
GCCCGCAAGCGGCGAACTTCTTCGCCGGCCAAAAAGTGCGTCACGGCAGCTTCGGCGAAGGCATTGTAGTGAGTTCCAAGCTCGTTGAGGGCGACGAAGAGGTAACGGTGGCCTTCGAGGGCAAGGGCGTGAAGCGGCTGCTGGCGAGCTTTGCAAAGCTGGAGAAGGTGTAACGAATAATCCGCAGATTGCGCAGATTGCGCAGATTTGCACCTCACAGCGAGTAGCTTACCTTCCCTTCGGTAATATTGATCAGGTTCTGGCGTTGGAGCGCTTCGATCAGCGCCTGGATTTCGACTTCGCTCAGTTGTTTTTGGAAGAGGGCGTTGATCGTGCTGGACAGAGTCTTCAGCGTCGCCGGTTTCGCGTTTTTGTGTTTATGAAGCCGATCAACAATACAGGCGATCTTTTCGGTCTGAGTCTGACGCTGCATTGTCTTCATCCAGGGCAGATCGGCCAGGCACGCGATCCAATAGACGCGCACCTGCTTTTCGCGTAAATGCAGGATCAATGGGTCGAACCCAGTGTCCTTCGAGATGATGTGAAAGTAGGCGTGCGGATCACGCGCGGCGAGTGCGCCGAGGTAGAACGTCAGGTGGAAGTCGAGGGCGTTGGCGCCGCTACCGCCGCTTTTGATGTACGAGGCGCGTGAGCCAAGTTTTTGCAAGCCCAGGGCGGTTTCAAGGGGGATTTTGGATTGCCCGGCACCGACAAAAACGATTGTCTGCACCTGTTCGGGCTGTAACGGCGCTAATTTGGTAGGCTGCACATTTTCGTAGTCGATGAGTACGTAGTTGCTGCGGGCCGGCTGGGGAGATGCACTCATAATGATCGGCCTGAGTATGTCTTGAACGCTGATCTGAGTATAGGTGCTGGACGTACCACGAAAGGCCGAAGCATTCACAGAATGCTTCGGCCCTTCGACTCACCTCATTACCGGGAGATAGGTGCGTTGCAGGCTTTCCCTGACAATCAGGGTAAGCGGCACGTCGCGGTTGCCGGCGGGGCTGCGCACGCGGATGGTGGTGCTGTAAGCGCCTGGCGTCAGACCGCTAGGGTTGATCATCAGGCGAACGACTGAACTCTGCCCGGCGCCGCTCGGCGTTTCGACGCGCACCCAGGCCGCATCGGCGGCGGCGCTCCAACTAATTGCCGCCCCGGAACTGCTATTACTTACCGTCAAGTTGAGCGGAAGCGGCAGATCGTCCGGCGCAACGAGGAGCGCTGACTGGGTTGGTTGCACGCGCAGCGCAGCCGGGAGCGATTGCACCAGATACACCGGCATCTCGCCGACGGGTAACGACGCCGTCGATCCCGCAGGCAGTTGGGCCAGGACTGCGCCGTCGCGACTGTAGACCGTCGCCAGGCGGTTCGGCTCTAATCCTAACACTAGTTGCTCAGCGCCGCTATTGCGCCAGAGCAGATCGACGATCTCGCCCTGCGGCGTTGTGAAGCGCAGGTGAAAGCGTGCCGACGCAGCGCCGGTGGTGGGCGCATAAGCAAAAGTATGCAGCGCGCCGAAGCCGCTGAATTGGGCGCCGCTGAGCAGCGTGGTGAGTACCGCATAGGCTGTCGCAGCGGGCTTGCGGGCGTAGCCATCCGCTGCTGTGCGCAGGATCGCCGCCTCTTCCCAGAAATTGCGCGCCGAGCCGTCGAATTTGTCTTCGAGCTGGAACCAGCTCAGGTGCTGAATGCCCTGGGCCAGGGCCATGGCATGGGCGCGCACGAGATAATCGGCTTGTTGCTGCTCAGTCTTGCCGATCAGCGCGGCGAGTTCGGCGGCTGGACGGACACGATCCGAACCGGCGGCAGCGGTGGCAGGCGGGTAGTAGGCGCGGGCCGGCGGAGCATCGGTCGCGGTGGCCACCTGCGCCGCTGCTGTACCGCCGACGAAACAATCCGCCTCGGCAGCAGTGCAGGTTGACCAACCGACTTCACTGATCCAGAGCGGTTTGGGCGGGCCGCCGTACACCGGCGTGCGATCATCGAGCCAGCGGCGGGCGGTGGCGAGGCGACCCCAGTAGGTTACCTGGCCATAGATACCGGGCTGGTCGGGGGCGACATCGGGCATGTAGGGGTGGATGGCGAGCGCATCGAAGGCGCCCCAGAGCGCCGGGCGGGCGGCGAGGGCTTGATCCAGGAAACGCAGGCCATCCTGGTGGCCGATCCCGTCATCCCAGACGCCGTCGAAGACATACAGGCCACCCATGGCCACAATTGCCGTCGGATCGGCGGCCTTGGCGGCGGCATAACCGGCGAGGGCCATGTCGGCGAACTCGGCGGGCGAACCCGGCCAGGTTTCCCAGGCGTTGGGCTCATTGCCGATCTGCCAGACGGCGATGCGCGGCGAACCGGGCGCGTCGGCGATGCCGTCGCCGTCGTAGCGCTCGACCACGGCCCGCACATAATCGGCGAAATCTTGCGGGTTAGCCGGTGGGCACCAGTAATCCTGGGTGGTAACGCCGGCGGCGGCATAACGGTTGATCCGGGCCTGGCAATCGGGAACGCGCGCCCAGGCCGGCGTGGTAAGCAGCATCCCGATGATGCCATATCCGGCATCGGCGGCGGCGCGCAACCGTTCATCGAAGGGGCTCCAGCTCCACTGGCCCTTGCCGTTGCGTTCGAGATTGCCCCAGCTCATTTCCTCACGGCCCCAGGCCGTACCGATGGCGCGACCTTCAGCGATCAGGGCGGCAACACCCTCAGCGCCATCGCGCCGATTGCGCTCCAGGCCGGTGAAATAGGTGTTCATGCCGAAGAAGCTGATCGACGCGGGCTGTGCAGTTGGGGATGGAACAACCTGCATGGCTGAAAGATCCAATGACTGGGCCGCAGCGGGCAGCACAGCCACCAGCAGGCAGATCAGCGCCAGCAGGAGGTAAACCAGACGATTATGTTTGTGTGACATAGCTGCGGCAGGGTAACATGGTTGCCCGGTCGGCGGCAAGATGACATTGGTCCTGTAGGGTGGACAAGGGGACAGGTGGACAAGGGGACAGGTGGACAGGTGGACAGGTGGACAAGGGGACAAGGACGATGGACGACGGACGACGGACGACGGGCGACGGGCGATGGGCGGGCGTGTAGGGGCAGCCCAATGTGGCTGCCCTGGTGGATTGTTCGTACGGCGGTCGGTGGTCGCGGCGGTCGATGGGGACAGCGGGCGACGGACGACGGACGACGGACGACGGGCAACGGACAGTGCGTAGGGGCAGCCCAATCTGGATGCCTTGGGTGGATCACAAAGGGACAGGGGAAAGGGTCAGAGGAGTACGGATGCCCAATGACGGAAAAGGGGCAACAGACGAAGGACGAAGGACAGTCATATCATCAGATAGCCCTCCGGCACACCCTACGGAAGTTCCAGCTACTCAACAGCGAACGCACCGTAAAGGCCGCAGAATCACGCGACCCTCAATACATTCAGTACATTAGTTCTCTATTTTATGATATACTCTTTCGATTGGATTCAGTGACATCCGCAGGATACGGCCGCAGTTAGGCGATTTGATCTGCAATGTAGCGAAAAACTGATATTGACCAGGAGGAAGCAATGTCCGCTATTCTGTCGTCAACCTTCGTGCTGGCAGTCAACGATCTTGATGCATCGGTACGGTTCTACTCCGAGAAATTGGGCTTTGCCGAAACCCTCCGTGTTGAAGGCTGGTCGTTTCTGGAGCGTGGCGCCTGTACCCTGCGCCTGGGGGATTGCCCCGATGCGCAGTCTATGTGGCAGTGTCAAGATCATTCATGGTTTGCCTACCTCCACGTCTCGGATGCTGCGGGTCTTTTCGACGAGTGCGTCGCGCGGCACGTAGAGATCTGGCATCCACTTGAAGACAAGCCATGGAGCATGCGTGAATTTGCCATAGTGACGCCTGACGGGCATCGAATTGTGTTTGGTGAAGAACTAGAGCACTGAGCAAAATGATTGAGCCACTGCGGCCACTGAACCGGGTGGCGCGCTGCGCTCGCGCCATTGGACGCAGGCGCAATCGATCTGAGCAATGCTGTAAACTGACCTGATCGCGGTAAAGCGGCGGCGCTGCGGGTCACGAACAAGGGAAAATCGGCGGTCATCCGCGAGTTGACAGCCGCCCCAACGTATGCTACTTTTCCGAGCGAGATAGTTCAAGGAACCAGATTCGATGCTCACAGTCTTCGCAAAGCAGATCAAGCGCAGCAAAAAGCCAGCCTCACGGTCTGGTTAGCGTTGTCTGCTCGCAAAACTGCGACGACCCGGCTCACCAGACTTGTGGTGAGCCGGGTTTTTATTTGTCGGCTATTGCACCAAATCAGGAGACTCTCATGAAAAAGCGCACTCTGAAGACCACGCCGTTCGCCTACACGCCGCGTTTCTGCCGCCCGGAGCTGTTTGGCGCATGCCAACTAAGCGGAAGACTCTACGATGTTGACGCATGAGCGTTTTGCGCTGGTTGAGAGTACCCTGCGCGAGGGCGAACAGTTTGCCACGGCCCGTTTCACCAGCCCGCAGCGCATGGCGCTAGCCGAAGCGCTCGATGCCTTCGGGGTGGAGTATCTGGAACTCACCTCGCCGGCCGCTTCGCCGCAGAGCGCCCGCGACCTGGAACAGATCGCCCGCCGCGGGCTACGTGCTCGCATCCTCACCCACATCCGTTGCCACCGCGACGACGCCCGCCTGGCCGTTGAACACGGCGCTCAGGGTGTAAACCTGCTCTTTGCGACATCGGAAACGCTGCGCACAGCCAGCCATGGCCGCTCGATCAACGCAATTCTGGAACAGGCCGCCGACGTGATCGGCTACCTGCAACGCCACGACGTTGAGATTCGCTTCTCCTGCGAAGACACCTTCCGCACCCCGCTGCCCGAACTTATTCGCGTCTACCGCGCCATTGCCGAGCTGGGTATTCAGCGCGTGGGCCTGGCCGATACGGTCGGCATTGCCACGCCGCGCCAGGTCTACGAGATCGTGGCCGCCGTGCGCGCCGCTGTGCCGTGCGACATCGAGTTCCACGGCCATAACGATAGCGGGTGCGCCGTGGCGAACGCTTTCTGCGCCCTGGAAGCCGGCGCAACCCATATTGATGTGACTGTGCTCGGCATCGGTGAGCGTAACGGCATCGCCTCACTGAGCGGGTTCATCGCACGGCTGGCAAGCCTGAACCCGGCCCGGGTGTCACGCTACGACCTCGCGTTGCTGCCCGAGCTTGATCGCATGGTCGCTGAATTGATTGGCGTGCCAATCCCCTTCGACGCGCCGATCAGCAGCCCCTACGCCTTCCATCATAAGGCCGGTTTGCACACCAAGGCCGTACTGAACGACCCGCGTAGCTACGAGGTGCTCGACCCGGCGGTGTTCGGGCGCGGGCGCACCGTGGCCGTGGCGCACCGGCTGGTGGGCTGGCATGCCATCGCCGAACGCGGACGCGAACTGGGCATTACGCTTAGTGAAGCCGCCGCCCGCAAAGCTGCCGCCCAGATCAAGACCCTGGGCGACGAACACGACCTCGACGGCGCGATGGTGGAC
>JBBRUG010000168.1:0-12770 GCA_038247995.1 Chloroflexales bacterium
GAGCGTCCCCTTTTGCCCTATCTCATCGATGCCGTCACCGCGCATTGGGCGAATCAGCCCGCACCTAAACTGCTTCCTTCCGGGGGAGCCTGAACGGATACGTTGTTGCTTACTCTGTAGGGGTAAGCTATCCGGCAGTTAACGCCTCTGAAGTCCTGACTATTAAGATTCCCCTCCCTTCCATCGCCGAACAACGCGCCATCACCGCCTTCCTCGACGCCGAGACGGCGCGGATCGACACGCTGGTGGCGAAGCAAGAGGCGCTGATCACCGCGCTCCAAGAGAAGCGCCGCGCCGTCATCAGCCACGCCGTGACGAAGGGCCTCGACCCCGCCGCGCCAATGAAGGACAGCGGCGTGCCGTGGCTCGGTGCGGTGCCGGCGCATTGGGAGGTGAAACCCCTTCAGTTTCTCGTAGAGGAAAGACGACCTATTACCTACGGTATTGTGTTGCCTGGAGCTCATGTAGAAGGCGGCGTCCCAATTGTTATAAGGAGGAGATGTTGCGCCTGAGCGGTTACGCCTTAGCTTACTGAACCGCACAACTCACGAAATTGAAGCGTCTTATACTCGCTCTCGATTGAAGGGAGGCGACATAGTCTATGCAATTCGTGGAAGTATTGGAATGGCTGAAATTGTTCCCGAGGAATTGGAAGGAGCCAATTTAACACAAGATACTGCTCGGATTGCCCCTTTACCGGGAGTGGATACAGTCTGGCTTCTATATGCCCTTAAGTCTAATCCTGTCTTCCTACAACTCGATGCTAGAGCTACAGGGGCAACCATTCGGGGAATCAATCTTCGTGATCTGCGACGAGCCTTACTGCCTGTTCCACCACCCACTGAACAAACTGCAATAGCGTTCAACCTAAACCAAGAAACCACCGCCATCGACACCCTGATCGCCAAAGCCCAGGTGTTCATCGCGCTGCTGCGCGAGCACCGCACGGCGCTGATTGCGGCGGCGGTAACGGGGCAGATCGATGTGCGGGGCGTGGGTGCGGTAAGGGCGTAATCCATGCGGTCGGCCTGCTGAGCAGTGGAACTGTTGAAGCGCACTCCCAACCGTGTTATTGGGACGCTTCGCGAAGAGATGGGCATTGACGTACAGCAGCTATACATTTTCTCATCCACATCGGGGGCATGAGCTGCTATACTAAGATTAACCTCTAGGGTTAATAGGGACAGCATACCTGTGCAGATTCTTTTTACGAGTAACCGGGAGGCCGACACATTCAATGATACGCGAACGCTGGTGCGTCGCTACGGGCCAGAGATGGCCCGACGCATTCGAAGGCGTCTCGATGATCTTGCGGCGGCAGCCAACCTTGCTGAGATGCATGAGGTGTTCGGCGGGCGATTACATCCCCTCGTCGGCGATTATGCCGGGCGTTTCGCGCTCGATCTCAAACACCCGCAACGTCTGATCCTTGAACCGGCCAATGACCCGTTGCCGTATGAAGCAAGTGGCCGACTGGATTGGTCACAGATTACGGTCGTCCGCATCTGCGGGGTGGAGGATTACCATGGATGACACAACACCAACGATGTATCGCCCCGATACGATCTCGCCGCCCGGCGAAACCCTTGCCGACTTGCTTGATGACCGGGAACTCACTCAGGCGGAACTTGCCGAGCGCATGGGGCGGCCAAAGAAAACGATCAATGAGATTATTCGCGGCAAAGCGGCGATCACGGCGGAAACCGCGTTGCAACTGGAACGTGTGCTGGGGGTGCCTGCCGGATTCTGGCTCCGTCGTGAGCATCAGTATCGCGAGTTTCTGGCCCGCCAGAACGAAGCTGAAGCGCTCACGCACCACCTCGATTGGTTACAACAGCTTCCGATGCGAGACATGATCCAGCTTCAGTTTATTCAACACCAGGCAAATCCGCTCGATCAGTTGCGCGAAGTCTTAGCTTTCTTTGGCATTGCAACGCCGGCGCAGCGGTATTACATTACGGCGGCACTCCGCCGGTCAACAGCATTCACGAGTGATGAGGAAGCGCTGCGGGTCTGGTTGCGTCAGGGGGAGCGTTTCGCTGAAGAGCGTGCCTGTGCGCCGTTTAACGAGCGAGGTTTCCGCGACTTGCTCCAACATGCCCGCACCCTGACCCGCGAGCCGATTGTTGAGGCATGGACAACCATTACCCGTCAGTGCGCCGAAGTCGGCGTTGTGGCGGTGATTGTACCGGAGTTGCCGCGTACCCGCGTGTGTGGCGCCACACGGTGGCTGGCTCCCGATAAAGCATTGATCCAGCTCAGCCTTCGCTACAAAACGGATGACCAATTCTGGTTCTCGTTCTTTCACGAGGCAGCCCACCTGCTCTTGCACAGTAAGCGTGATGCCTTCCTGGATGAAGATGCCTATACATCCGATCCCCAGGAAGCCGAAGCTAATCAGTTTGCGCAGGAATTGCTCATCCCCGCAGCGGATTTTCAACGCCTACTGCGGCGTCGGGGCGCCGGCCACTTCAGTCGCGACCTGATTACGCGGTTTGCGGAAGAGATCGGCATCGCGCCAGGCATTGTGGTAGGGCGCTTACATCACGCACAAAAACTACCGAAGACTCATCTGCATGGGCTCAAACAGAAGCTTTCCCCTGATCTGATGCCGCTCGCTGAACAGACCCCGGCCCCCGATCCCTGGCGCAATTGGGCTGCGCTTCGTGAACAGATCCGTCAGGAGCATCCAGCGGCGCGGGTCGCGGATCGCCTGGACGCGGATCGACGTGAGCGCGATGCCGCCCTGCGCAGTACTGATGGGACGGATGATGTACACCCTTGATGCGAATGTGTTTGTTCGCGATCTCGACTCGCGTGATCCAAATCATCCCGTCTGCCGCGCCCTGCTCGAACAGTTGGCACAGGCCCGCATTCCCATCGTTGCGCCGGCATTGCTGCTCAGCGAAGTCGCCGGCGCACTCAGCCGCGAAACACGTAACCCGATGAGCGGGCGTACAGCGATTACGATCCTTCAGACCTTGCCCAACCTTACTCTCGTGGCGCTTGATGCTGCCTTAGCGCAGGCCGCAGCGGAGATCGCCGCTGATCGGTTGCTGCGGGGCGCTGATGCCGTGTATGTTGCGGTGGCGCGTCAGTATGGCTGTACGCTCGTAACCCTCGACCAGGAACAGCGTGAGCGAGGTGCTGCTCTGGTACGCACACAGACGCCGGCAGAAGCGCTTGCGGCGGTCACCCAACGTGCGTGATGACACACCGGATGGGTAGGCAAAGTTTGGGAGCGGCATATCTTCGGAGCATAGTCCGGCAGATGGGAGGGCGATGTGCAGGAAGACTTTTATCCCAACGGGATCAACGGCGTCACAGGCGAGCCACTGTTGCGGATCGACGCGGAAACGATCGCGAACTATCTCAAACGTGGACAGGGTGCAGTTTCGCCGCAGGAACAGGCGCTGCATCGCGAAAAACAGCGTGCCGCCGAAGGGTCGCTTGGCACCGTCTTCGATACTGCCCCCAACCAACTCGACGAGGCGCGCTGGTCGATTGTCGTCAATGCTGTCGATGATGCCCAGATCATCAAGGCGCTCTGGCCGCTGATCATTCATCGCTGCGACCAGATGGGCTTTACCGCGCCGAACGTCACATTCCAGGCAGGCGAAAATTGCGCAGCATGGTGGAGCCGGCATACTGATGGCGGCAACAAAAGCCTGGCAACGCACTGGGGGGAGATTCCGCCGGTGCTGATCTATCGCCCCGGTGAAGCGGTCAATACATGGCTGGCGCGGCATCAGGTTATGGCGGCGCCCGTCGATCCAGCGCGTGGCGTGCCCTACTACCTCGTCCTGGCCGGGCGGCCCGGTGCGCCCGATAACCCAGATGCTGTTATCCCCCTGACCTTCCAATACGAACTCGATGTGTTCTGGGCCGTCGGGCGGCTCTGTTTCACCGACCGCCACGGACAGCATCGCTTCGACGACTATGCGACCTATGCTGAACGCGTGGTGGAGTTTGAACAACGCGCTGATGCAGCCACGCGGTTGCGCAAGCAGATCACCTTCTTCGGCACCAGCCACGCGGGCGACATTTCCACGACACGGAGCGCTGACGAACTCGTCGCTCCGCTGGTGGAATGGGCAAAAACCAGTAACCTGACCCGCAAGCGGCAGGTTGTGCCTGAGGTATACCTTGCAGAAGCAGCAACCCGCGTCAATCTGGAACAGGTGCTGCGCGCAGATCAGCCGCCCGCGATCTTCTTCGCCGCTGTTCACGGGGTGGGCCTCCCAGTCTCCGATCCCCGCCTCGTGTTGCAGCAGGGTGCGCTGCTCACGGCTGACTGCGGCGATTACTACAGCACCGGCGGTTTTCGCCACATCACGCGTGACCACTGGCTTGCGGCAGAGGACATCGACGCGCAGATGCATGTGGCGGGAATGATCGCACTTTTCTTTGCCTGCTACGGCGCCGGTTGCCCGCAGTACGACGATTTTGTGTTCGACGAAAATCAGCAACGCCGGCCCATCGCGCCCTTCACCTTCATCGCCCAATTGCCCCAACGCCTGCTCACCAATGGCACCCTGGCCGTGTTGGGGCACGTTGATCGCGCCTGGACATATTCGTTCAGCGGCGTGGCAGGGGCAAAAGCACAAGTGCAGCCGTTTCAAGACATCCTTGGGCGCCTTGTCGCTGGCGAACGGATCGGCCACGCCCTTGATCCGTTCAATGCGATCCAGGGCGCTCGCTCGCTTACGCTGACCGAAGAGTTGGAGAACATCCGCTTTGGCAAGAACGTCCTGCCGACCGAACTTGCCCAGCTTTGGACGGTGCGCAACGATGCCCGCAACTACATGCTGCTCGGCGATCCGGCGGTGAAGTCAGCCGTCGCCTGATGCCGCAACCGCGTAGATGTGGTGCGGTACCTGCCAACATAAGGGAATGGGATGTCGAAACACCGCGAACGCACCTTTGAGGATGAAGTGGTCGCCCACCTCACGGCCCACGGCTGGTTGGAGGGCCACAGCGCCGGCTACGATCGCGAACTGGCCCTCTACGCCGAGGATGTGCTGGGTTGGCTGGAGGAGACCCAGCCGACCGAACTGGCGAAGCTTGGCCGGTTGCACAACGGCGACACCGGCAAGGTGATGCTCAAGCGATTGGCCGAGATGCTGGACAAAGAAGGCACGCTCGCCGTGCTGCGGCGCGGCTTTAAGCACGTCAGCGCTCGCTTCGACATGTGCCAGTTCAAGCCGGCCCAGGGCCTCAATCCAACCACCCTGGCCCGCTACGGTCAGGTGCGCTGTCGGGTGGTGCGCCAGTTGCGCTACAGCCGCAACGAGGCCAACGATGCCCTTGACCTGGCCTTCTTCGTCAACGGTGTGCCCATCGCCACTGCTGAACTGAAGACCGACTTTACCCAGAGCGTTCGCGACGCCATCGCCCAGTACCGCGCCGACCGCCCGCCGCGCGACTCGGCCACCAACCGCGACGAGCCGCTGCTCCAGTTTAAGCGCCGCGCCCTGGTGCATTTCGCCGTCAGCACCGACGAGGTGTGGATGACGACCCGCCTGGAGGGGAAAGGAACCCGCTTCCTGCCCTTTAATCTCGGCAACGACGGCGGCGCCGGCAACCCGCCCAACCTCAATGGCTACCGCACAACCTACCTCTGGGAGCAGGTGCTGGAACGCGAAAGCCTGCTCGACATCCTGGCGAACTTCGCCCACCTGGAGCAAAGCACTGTCGTGGCATCCCCCCTCTCCCGCGCGCGGGAGAGGGGGACAGCTTACTGGGGTATGTACGTTTGGCGCAGTTTGCCCCAAACTGGGGCGCACGCATAGATTTTGGTGCGCAAACTGCCGCAAGACATCATGATCGAGCTGCGCTTCTTGGCTCAAGGGTCTCCAACGTGAGACCAGAACCGCAGCGTTTTCCAGCGCATTGGGATGCGCCAAAACTCGATCATACATACCCCTGTAAGGAGGGGGACAGGGGGTGAGGGCCAGCGCGAATCGCTGATCTTCCCGCGCTACCACCAACTGAACGCCGTGCGTGCGCTCGTGAACACCACACGAACGGAAGGGCCGGGCCACAGCTACCTGATCCAACACTCCGCCGGGTCGGGCAAATCCAACTCGATCGCCTGGCTCGCCCACCGTCTGGCCAGCCTCCACGATGCGCAGGACACCAAGCTCTTCGCGTCGGTGATCGTCGTCACCGACCGCACCGTACTCGACGCCCAGCTCCAGGAGACGATCTACCAGTTTGAGCACAAGACCGGCGTGGTAGCGAAGATTGAAGCCAAGGCCGGCGTGAAGTCCGAGCAGCTCGCGACGGCCCTGCTCAACCGCACCCCAATCATCATCGTCACGCTCCAGACCTTCTCCTTTGCGCTCCAGACTATCCGTGAACAAGGCTCCTTACGCACGCGCCACTTTGCGGTGATCGCCGACGAGGCCCACTCCTCGCAGACCGGCTCGGCAGCGAGTGCATTGAGCAAGGTACTGACAGCCGAGCAGATCCAGGAAGGCGAGGAAATCAGCGTCGAAGATGTGCTGCTGGCCGAGATGGACGATCGGGCGACCCATCCCAACATCAGCTTCTTCGCCTTCACCGCCACCCCTAAGGCCAAGACCCTGTTGCGCTTCGGCCGCCGGCCCAATCCCGATGCGCCGCCCTCGGAAACGAACATGCCGGTGACGTTCCACGTCTACACGATGCAGCAGGCCATCGAGGAGGGCTACATCCTCGACGTGCTCCAGAACTACACGCCCTGCCGACTGGCCTTCAAGCTCGCCCACAACGGGCAGGAGTATGACCAGGCCGAGGTCGATCAGGCGGCGGCGATGCAGGGGTTGATGCGCTGGGTACGTTTGCACCCCTACAACATCAGCCAGAAGGTGCAGATCATCGTTGAGCACTTTCGGGCGAATGTGCAGCGGCTCCTGGGCGGGCAGGCCAAGGCGATGGTGGTCACGGGCTCGCGCAAGGAGGCGGTGCGCTACAAGCTGGCCCTGGACGCCTACATCCGCCAGCAGGGCTACGGCAATCTGGCGGCGCTGGTGGCCTTCTCCGGTGAAGTGAACGACCCCGAGAGCGGCCCAACGCCGTTCAGCGAGTACACGATGAACCCTGGCCTCAAGGGCCGCGACATCCGCGAGGCGTTCAAGGGCGATGAATACCAGGTGCTGATCGTCGCCAACAAGTACCAGACCGGCTTTGATCAGCCACTCCTCTGCGCGATGTACGTGGACAAGCGGCTGGACGGCATTACAGCGGTGCAAACGCTCTCGCGATTGAACCGTACCGCGCCGGGCAAAGACACGACCTACGTGCTCGACTTCGTAAACGACCCCGACATCATTCTTGCGGCATTCAAACCCTACTACAAGCGGGCTGAACTGGCAGGAGTCACCGACCCGAACCTCATCCACACCTTGCAGAACAAACTCGACGACACCCGGCTCTACACCGATTCGGAAATCGAAACCCTCGTGAAGGCCTACTTCGACCCGAAAGTCAAGCAAGCTGTCCTCCAGGCAGCGCTGGCGCCGGCAGTCGAGCGCTTCCGGGTGCGCTGGCGCGCGGCGCGCGATGCCGGTGATAAGAAAGCGCTGGACGAACTGGAGATCATCCGCAAAGACCTGGCGAGCTTCGTGCGTCTGTATGACTTCCTCGCGCAGATCATCAACTACGGCGACACCGACCTGGAGAAGCGGGCGATCTTCTTCCGGTTGCTCACTCCGCTCCTGGCGATCGAGCGGCTCGGCGAGGACGGGATCGACCTTTCGGGCGTGCAGTTGACCCACTACCGGCTGAAAGACCAGGGCACGCGTCGGCTGAACCTCAAGGAGGAAGGCGGCGAGTTCGGTCTCCTCCCGCCGGGCGAAGTCGGCTCAGCCGAAAGCCGCGACCCGCTGCGCGCGAAACTCGCCGAGATCATCCAGCGCATGAACGACCTGTTCGAGGGCGAGTTGAGCGAGGCCGACCTGCTGAGCTACGCGAACCACATCCGCGACAAGATGCTGGAAAACCCGACGCTGGGGCAGCAGGCGCAGCACAACACCAAAGAGCAGTTCGCCCTCGGCGACTTCCAGAAGGTGATGCTGGAAACCGTGGTGGAGGGCCTGGACAACTACCAGTCGATGGCTGGTCAGGTACTCGGCAACGAGCGCGTTCGTGAGGGCTTCGCCGCCGTGCTGCTCGACATTGTGTACGTGGCGCTACGGGAGCGCCGGCAGGATGCCGCGTAACGGAAAGAGAGGGCAGGATGTCCAACCAGTCACCTTCTGATCTTGAACTGACGCTCACGGCCGCCGGCGCCGCCTACGAACTACGGATGCGCCTGAAGCATCCGGGTGACGGCGCTGATACACAGCGAGGCCCGTTTCCGTAAACCATCCTGAATGAATTGTACATGCGTGGTAGCGCCGGTTCGGTATAACCGGCGCTACCACGCAGCCTAGAGGCTGTTATGCACTTTCGGCCATGAGGCGGACGAAGCGTGACAACAGCAGGACGGCGAAAGACAAGAAATGCATGCCAGCGAGCGTTTCGGGCAACCGTTCATAATCGCGAACCAGACGCCGAAAACGGCTGACCCAGGCGAAGCTGCGTTCGACCACCCAGCGTCGCGGCAGCAACACGAAGCCACGCTTAGCGGCGGGCAGCTTGATGACCTCCAACTGGATGCCCTCAGCTTGGGCCGCCGCGTGAGCCTGTTCGCCCGTATAGCCTTGGTCGACAAAGGCGACCTCGACCATCTCGCTGGTCGCCTCCTGCACCTGCGCGGCGAGTTCGGCGACCTGTGCGCGGTCTTGCGCGTTGGCCGGGGTTACGAGCAGCGCCAGCAGGTGGCCCAGCGTGTCGACCGCAGCGTGCACTTTGCTGCCCTTGCGCCGTTTGGCCCCATCGTACTCGGCTCGCTCACCGCTCTCCGGGCTCGACTGCAGCGTGCGACTATCAAAGATGACCGCAGTCGGGTGCGGCGCACGGTCGGCAATTTCGCGCAGCAGCATGCGCAAATCATGCACGATGGCTTCGAACACCCCAGCCTTGAACCAGCGCTGGGTCTGCTGGTACACTGCGGGCCAGGGCGGCAAATCATTGGGCATCATCCGCCACTGCCCGCCGCTCTTGGCGATATATCGGCTGCCGTTGAAGACCTCGCGCAGCGAATACTCGCGCTGGGGGGCGTCCTCTCGCATCAACGTTAGGTACGGCGCGACGAAGGCCCACTCCTCGTCGCTGACATCACTCGGGTACGGGTTTCTGTTCATGAGGGCAGCGTACCACGCTTACCCCTCAAAGTACATAACAGCCTCTAGAGACCAAGCAACCGGCGCAGCAGGTCGAGCAACCAGATGATCACCTCAGGCTGAAGCCGGCCGATAACGGTGGTGAAGATGAACAGCAGCCAGGTCTGAAGCCGGCGCATCCCGTCGAACTCCACATACTCGTAGCCGGGGCCGTAGGTGTAGGTGTACAGGATGGACTGCCATCCACCCGCCGTCCCGCCGAAGGTACGCTCGTGGCTCCAATGGTAGGGCAGCAGCAGGATGATGACGAACAAAGCGATGAGCAAAAGCTGAAGAGTCATGGTCATTCTCCCGAACGATTGAAGAATGACCACCGAGCCGGGGGATCAGCCCGGCGCCAGGGTGGCCGACTGGGCCACAGCGCTGCGACACTCGTAGCGTACAGCGCCGGATGTTGACGAAGCGACAACAGAACACGTCGTATCTGTGGCGGTTGCAGCGACACAACAGCAAATTTATGCACCTATCAATGAAGCCTGATCGTGAGCAATTCCTTGCCCGACTTAATGCTGCGGTGGAAGTCTATATCGAACGGATGCAAGGCCAGCGGCCCCAGGGGACGAAAACCTGGATCGCCGCGCAGTTAGGGGTTGACCGCACCACCCTTTACAAGTACCTGGATGGCACCAACCGGTTGCCAATTGACGCATTGCGCTCACTAGTGCGTGTGCTTGGCTTGGGCGATGATGAGGCAAACGCGTTACTGTTTCTCGGCGACTACGGCGTCCCTGTGCCTGTTCCAGCCGATCCGCTCCCAACGGAACCCGTGATCACCCCAGCGACGTTGCGAACCGCTTTGGCCGATGCGCTGCCGGAAGCGCTCAGTAACGCCCTATCCAGCCAACTCTCACTGCTCACGGGCCTCCTCAATGATCTTCGCACAGGACAGGTCACCAACGAGGAAGTCATCCAGGCCATCGCCTCCGACCCGGCAGTGAGCGATTTGACTCGTGCCCTGGCGGGACAAGAGGTTGCGACGAGCGACCTACGGATCAGCTTCGGTGCCGGCGCGCAGACTGGAGACATTCACATGCGCGATGTAGTCGGGCGTGACATAGTGCGGTTCGCGCTCCATACCGGCAACGTCTACCACTTTCATCACGCGCAGGTCTTTATCACCGGTGAGAACCCGCCTGCACCGACGGTTTCCGCTGAATCAACACCGGCCTCGGTGCATCGCACCGTCGCGCCCAACCCTTTTGGTCGCGTTGGCCGCATCGACGACCCGGTCGATTTTTTCGACCGGGAACACCTGTTGGAGCGGATTTTTGTTGAGTTAGCCAAAGGCATCAATCTCTCACTTGTGGGCGAGGCGCAGATTGGCAAGTCCTCGTTGTTGGCGATGATCCGCTATCAGGGGCCGGATAGGCTCGGCCTGCCGCAAAGCCAGGTCGTTTCTCTCGATATGCAACTCGTGCGCGACGAACACGACTTTTTCGAGTGCCTGTGTGACCTGCTCCAGGTGTCGAGTTGTCGCGGGTTTCTGTTAGGTCGGCGGCTGGAAGGCCGGCGCTATATTCTGTGCTTGGACGAGATCGAGAAGATGCGCAAAGAGCGCTTCTCCGGCGACGAGCGTGAAGAGTTGCGCGGACTTGCCGATGGCAATCACGCTCCACTCACCCTGGTGACCGCGAGCCGTGCCCCACTTGCCGAACTCTTCCCCGATAAATGGGGTAACACATCGCCGCTGGCCAATATCTGCATGCCCATAGATGTACCGCCGTTCAGTGCAGCCATTGCGCGGCGCTTCTTGACGACCCGGCTCCAGACAACCCAGGTCACCTTCACACCGGAGGAGATCGAAGGGCTGATTCATGAGAGCGGCGGCCATCCGGCCCGCCTGCAACGTGCGGCTGCGCTGCTCTATGAGCGCTACGTCGCCGAGGAAGCGTGATCGTGGAAAAGTTGCCGTTTCCACGTTACCGTGGCAAGATGCCTGCTGTCCTTCAACTCTGGAACGCCAGGCACTGGCTGCTGTTGCTATCCTGGACATTCTTCCAGCCAACGGCCTTGAAGTATCACCTGTACGCCGCTGACCCAGAGTTGTACCTGAACTGGCACGGATGGGCTTCGCTGCGTCGATCCTGGTCGGTAATGGCGTATCGCCGTCTTGGCTTTCTCGCACTGCTGCTGCTGATTGTGCTGGCTATGCTCGTATCGGCGGGGGCAAGTGCTATTCAGGGCACGCCAGTGAATTGGTGGGGCGTGGCCTTGGGCGTGGCCTGGGGCGTGGCCTTGGGCGTGGCCGGGGGCGTGGCCTGGGGCGTGGCCGGGGGCGTGGCCTGGGGCGTGGCCTGGGGCGTGGCCTGGGGCGTGGCCGGGATTCTTGGTGGCATGCGGCTCCTATGGTATCCGCTGCAACTGCTTGCTGCCGGCGCGTCCATCACATGGGGTAAGCGCCATCCAATGCTCGTTGACGAATTGCTGGTGGTGCCGCTTCCCGGCCAGATCAGCGCACTTGAGCGCGAACTCACATACGATCTAGACACCGGGCTGTACGCACTTATAGTGGTCGCACGAAACCCTTTCCAGCGTTGGTCTGCACAGGCGGCGATCTATCGTTTGCTCCACACACACAGCGATCCCCTTTATCTCCTCCAGCAGATCCTGGATCATCCCGATCTCGCTACATCCCCTGAGATGCCACTACGTGGTATCCCAACAGGGACATTGCAAGCGCGGCAACTGCTCCTCGCTGAACTTGATGCTCGTCGGCTAAAGTATCGTGAGCTAGAAGACCCAGATTGGCTCTGGAGACTGACGGTCCGTTGGCGCGAAACCACATCCACTCCGCTCACCCGCTTCGCCGGCCTGTTATCAGAGTTGCTCATTCAGAAGGATTCACCGTTTTCTATTGGAAGTGTCACCGCCACTCGCGCGCTGGTCGCTGATTTGCGTAACTATCCCGGTGGGGATGACCTTGCGAAGGTCATCCACCTCATCGCCGATCTGCTCACAGTTCACGAGTTGTCAGATCTGGTACGACCAAATATAGCTGATGTAGTAGCGTCCATCACTAGTTCAGAGCGCCCGTTTCTGCGTACGGAGGTGCTTACAGCTCTGGCTGAACTCGGTGCTATCACCGCCGAGATTGGCACCTACCAGGCCGCCACCAGTCGTAGCAATCGCCAGGCAGCATTGTTGCGCGCCACTGAGATGCTTCAGGAGCTTGAGGCGAACATTGACGCGCTCAGTTCCTCTGTGGAGCAACCCTTACTCAAACAGATTGTTAACCGCTGGCGTGAACTCATTGTTAGCGAGGGTGGCGAGATGGGCCGCGCCGCCGAGCTACGTCCGGTCAGCAATCCCTACATCGCGACCAATCCCGTCACTGGCAGCCTCTTTGTGGGCCGCGATGACGTGCTGCGCACCCTTGAGGCACTCTGGTCAACGCCCGAGCGGGCGCCATCGGTTGTGATCTACGGTCATCGCCGTATGGGCAAGACCTCGATACTGCACAACCTGGGGGCCAGGTTTGGGACAAGCACCATCATCGTTGAC
>JBBRUG010000169.1:0-12650 GCA_038247995.1 Chloroflexales bacterium
CAGTCGTAATCCCCTGGCGGGGATTTTGGTGTTTTGGATGCATCTGCATCTGAGCGCGCCACGCCAGACCCACGACGGTCGTAATCCCCTGGCGGGGATTTTGGTGTTTTGGATAGTACCATATTTTCAGCGCATTAGGAAGCGCTTGCCGGTACGTTTTGCGCGGCGGGCTGTTTTAGTGGGGAGAAAGCCGGTGCGATAGTGCGCTTATTGGGTGGGCCAGGGGCGTTTTTGCGCATTCCAATGACGTTGCGCGGCATGAGCCTTGTTTGTGGCCGTTATGCAGCCGTTTTCAAAAAATGTAGACATCGGCGCTCCGTTCCACAGGCGGTCCGTCACCAATAATTTCGATCTGTTGTATACAACTGCGACATAGCCTATAGATCCGTAATTTGTCGCCTTCATCAGCTTTGATCCGCCGATTGAGTTTGCGGCGAAGTTGGGTATATTCCGCCGCTGTCAGATCACATTCAAAAACGCTTTCCAATACGCGCCGGCCAAAGCCTTCCAAAAGTTTGGCTACTTTGGTACGCCGTTTGTCGATTGAGATGTCGTAGCTGATTAAGTAGAGCATTATTGCGCCTTTTAGCGGGCGATAAATGGTTGATAGGCGGCAGCTTGTCCGCGTACAACCCGTGCCAGCCGACGCGCCTGAAGCTCAATGCAGCGTAAATAGCTTACACGCCCCGGTCCGCTGTCGGCCCCTTCCGGGTGGATCGCTTCGGTACGCATACGCTCTTCAAAGGCTTCGAGGTAGCGCCGCTTGCCGCCATCGCTCAAAATAATCGGACGCTCCGCGTCGCCGGGCGTAAAATCTTCCGCTGTGATCCGCCCGTCGTTACAGACCCGTATGACTAGTGAGTCGACGAGAAGCGGGCGAAACTCTTCCATCAGATCGAGGGCCAGTGAGGGCCGATTGTAATCGAGCCGGTGTAAGAAACCAAGGTACGGATCGAACCCAACAGCCTGTACGGCACCAAGGGTTTTGTGGGCCAGCAGAGTGTAGCCAAGCGAGAGCAACACATTGACCGGATCGGGCGGTGGGCGGCGTTGGCGCACCCTAAAGCCCCACTCTGCACCAAGCAGGCTGCGCATGCCGCTAAAGTAGCGAGCTGTAGCACTCCCTTCTACGCCCAGGAGTGAGGCAAGTTTTGTGGTGCGTTCAACCCGTTCCAGGTAACGTTCCAGATCGGAGACGGCGCCCAACGCCTCTACAGGTGCTGCCGTCCGATTACGGGCAAAGCGTTGCAGCAGTGCCCGTTGGTTCCGTAGTTTGCCGGTGACAAAAGCCTGGGCTTGCCGGAGGCTCCAGGCGTCGGCGGCGGCTGAGGCATACTGGGCTTGCCGGAGAGCTACATGGGCCGTCACCTGGCCGACCAAGCGGCCATGGTAGCGGCCTTCCACCGTCATGAAGGTTACTTCAATACCGCGATCAAGCAGCCGTTTGAGTGCCGGAGTGCTGATACCGACGTTGCCGAAGATCAGAATATCGTCGACTTTGATCAGCGGAACGCTGCCAATCAATTGTTCCGCCCGGCGAACTTCAAGCCGTTCGCCATTGCAGCCAATCTCGGCACCCTGTTCTACAACATACAGTGTTGCCATACCTTGCTTCCTCAGCGCGTTTCTACCCGTGCCTGCCCAAAACCGCGCGTAGTACCTGCGCCCACACCACTATAGAAGGCGAGCCGGCCAAGGGTGGTGATGCAGGCCAGCCAGTAGCGATCACGGTTGGTAGCAATATAGGTGCAGCGCCCGAGTGCGCCGATCTGGATCGCGCCGCCGTTAGTTGGGCCGGCCATGGTGCGCAGATCGTAGCGACTGATGGCGATGCATTCTTCGGCGTAGCGCCGCACTTCTTCGGGTAAAGCAATCGGCGCAACGGCGTTCCATTGTTCCAGAAGGCCGCCGAAGACGAGTTCCGGCAGCGGAAACGGCATGTTAACGCCACGGCGGCGAAAGGTGACCGGCGAACTAAAGCGGATTGTCCAGCGGTTCGGGAGGTCGTCGGGACGCTCGAGCAGCGGCGCGGCCAGTTGTTCATACGTAGCCCCGCCCGCCCACGGGTGCTCGCTCGCCTGTTCGGCCCGTGCCGTTACTTGCCAGGGCGTGCCGTCGAGATCGAGTTCGCCCAGATGTTCCGGGCGCCAGTTGGCGGCGATCTGCTCCAGTTCCGGCGTGAGCAACGTAACCCGCAAGAAGTAGTCGCGGGCCGGGTCGGTTTCGCTGAACCGCTCACTGCCCAACCCGAGCACATTGGAAACAGTGAGTGGTTTGCGGCCCTCTTCATCATGGATGCGCGCCGCCAGGGCCGGATCGGCTGCATCAATCAGGCGTAGGAACGCAGCATGGGTGGCGCGGCCAAGGCTCGCCGGCACACTACGCGCCTGGAGTGGGCGAATGGTGAAGACAAGTGCTGTCGGCATGATGTTTCCTTTTGCATAGTGCCGTTTTTCTCGAACACGGCGCACAGCCGAACATTGGGGGCAGAGGGCGGAGCCGCCCTCTGCCCCTATTAACACCTTTCTATTCACTTGTTAAGGTGCTGCCACATGCGGCCCAACCTCAGATCAAGGTGTTTCGGGCTGTAAGAGGCGGGCGAGAAAGGTATTGATCGCGGTGTAAGGCGATGGCGGCAGCGTGCGTCCGCTCACCTGAACATAGATCTGCGCCATGTGCGGCACGATCGTATCGGCCGCGGCGGCAGGGCTGCGGTGGCCGGCAAAACGCACGGCCAAGTCGGTTTTGCGTACACCGTCGAGGCTGTGCGTCAGTTCGTTGCGTAAATAGGCGAGCGCTTGCATCTGGTCGATCGCGGCAAGCAGTAGGTGCAGATCTTCGTTGTGGGCGCGGGTGAGTACGCCGACCAGTTCGCGCATCAGGCTGCGACTACTACTCAGATTGCGGTTGTCGTCGCGATCACGGCGCAGGGTAAACGACTGCGCACGTAACCAGGTGCGGTCAATAAACGAGCCGTCGTCGTCAGCGTTACCTTCGCGGTCGGCAAAGACGACACCACGCTCCAGGCAGAGCAGGCGCAGCACATTCTCTTCAAAGCGTACGACCGGAGTCAAAAAATCGGCGTAAAGGCCGCCGGTATAGCGCACGGCAGCGCCGTGGTAGACCTCGGCGAGTAGATCGCGGCGATCTGGCGCATGCACCTGTGCGACCAAATCAGCGAAGACGTCGGCATTGAGCGCGGCGTCGGGTACAGTGGCGAGAGCGGCGCGTGCGCCGGGGAAGTCGAAGTTGTACCGACAGTAGGCATAAGCCAAAAGCGGGCCGATGGTTTCAAGCGCCTGCGGAGCGAGTCTGTCGCCGATAGTGGTGCGTTCGACGGTGAATGTGCGCAGGGCGGCGTCGTAGGCACAGGTGGCGGCATTGGACATAAGCGTAGCGCGTAAGGGTGCAGCAAGCAACCGCCGCCCCGCACCAAGGGTTGCGGGCCGCTCGCGGCGGGGATGAACTGAAAGCAGTTCGCTGCGTGCGCCGAACATCTCGGCACCGGCAATCAGCAAGCCGGTTGTCATCGCTGGAGTGCCGCCGGTCACTTCAAGAAAAGCCGACCCATGAGGGTAGGCCATAGCTAGGGCAGCTAACCGGCGTTCCAGAAAGGCGAGCACAAGATCGTAATCCGAAGGATCGCCGCCGCGCCCCTCTGGGTCGGCAATAATCCAAACCTCAACGACCGTCTGCGGCAAGACTGGGAGATCGGTACTGCCGTCACTGAGCATCCGGGCGATCACGGCGGCGCTATGGCACGTATCACCGGCGCGGAAGCTCGGATCGGCTGCGGTATCCTGATCGGAGGCGATCAAGATCACCTGGGCGGGGATGATCGCCTCCGATGCGAGGTAGCGCAGAGCCTTGCCGATGATTGGCAGGCTGAGGGCGGGACGCAATTCAGGGTAGCGCTCCAAAATTGTCGCCGCCCAGGCGCGCTCGGCGTGATTCGGCTTGGGCAGATCGGCACACACCAGATCGCGCGTACCTATATTGCAGATCAGGAGCGTCATTTCTGCCCTTTCAACATATCGGCGCAAAGCCGATTCAGTGCCACATAGGGCGTTTCATCCGCAATGACCAGATCAAAGGCATAGACAAAGGTCTGGCGCATCGCTTTAAGGAGCGTTTCTATTGAGGCGTGCGCTTTTTTTTCAATCTCCTCCTGAGAGATTGGGCTAAAACGATGCACAATATCGTTGCGCAATGGAATAGGTTTATCAACCAACTCCAATTCGCTCAAAGCTTTACGTATTGTTTCGTGTTCAACACCTGTCGCCAGTGCCGCGACAATTTGGCGCAGATTCTTCCGATCTACCCGCCGTTCTTGGGTCTCAAGGGCCGGAGCCGGTGGTTCAGGCTTCGCAAGGTTGAGCGTTGCTAGCAATGCCCGGTTAGTATTCCACCATTCTTGCTTGTAACTGCTGCGTGTGGTGGCATCACTCCACTGTACGCCGAGGCGCTCAGCAAGAAGTTGCATGCATCCTTCCGAAAAGCGGTGGAGGCGTGCAAGCAAATCGGCCCAGTTACTTGTTTCGGCTGCGATTTGCGCCAGAAAGATTGTCTCGCGTAAGAGAGCGGTTTCCGATTGATCCGTCATTTCTTGTTGAAATGAGCGAATGGTTCCGCGCAGCGAACGACTGCGCGCCAATGTGGCGTCGAATGCGCGTAATGCGCCCTCCAGGTTTAAATTTCGCCGTGCGATAGCATACTCCAGCGCCGACTCAAGCAAGAGCACTTGATCCGATTCAAGATACGCCGCATTATTACGCAATAGCTCAAGTGCAAAACCATACGCATAGGCGCGCAGCAAGGTATCAGTGTTACGCAAAAACGCACGTTGATAGAGCGTGCGTGTAATATCAAGATCATGGGCACGATCCGACTCCTGAGCAACATAGAGCGGGCGTGCATCTGGGCCAAAGGTCTCAGTGCCGATAAGCAACAGCATGGTGTTCATTTGAGGTGTGCCGCCGGCAATGAGTAGGTAGGCAGGCGCAGGTTCGGTAATCCGCCGCGCAATAACAGGCAACTCCTCACGATAGAAGTCGTACATCAAATCATAGTCAGCGGGATTACTCTTGCTCCGCTTGACTTCGATTTGTTTTTTTGTCAAACCGTTGCGATGATAGCGTTCAAATAGCACTTCACGGATCAGATGAGCGAAATTAATCGTGTCACCATCACGGTAGAATGCCGCTACTGATTCATCTTGATCAGTGGCAAACAGCACAAGTCGTAAATCAGCCCACTGGTCTACCTGAAGTTGGCGGAGGGCCTTATCGATCATCGGTAAGCGAATATAGGGCAGAAAGCGCAAAAACTGCTCTTTTTGCAGCAGGTAATCGCCTGCCAGACGTGCCTTAAGCTGACCGGTTTTCGGATTGGCGATCAACTCCGGCGGCAACTCATCAAGGCTACTGAGTTGTACATCACGGGTGCCCACATTTGCGAGAAGATAGATACTCACCGTTGCTTCTCCTCTCCGATGCGTATCTGGAGCCAGCCAAGCGGTTGGCGTGGGCGTCCGCCACTGTAAATTAGTTTGCGCGTGGCGGGGAAAAGGTCGTCAGGACGGAAGTTGCTCGACTTTTCCTTTTTGAGCTTATAAGTACGCACTACCTGGACAAACTCAGTCTCGCGCTCCGGCGTGGCGCGCAGGCGATCGGCGAGGGTTTTGCTCAACCAGCCCGTGCCCCAGCCGACAGGCAGTAGAAAACTGCGTGAATCGAGGCTGTTCAGGCGCTGTTCCAGGTCGGCGTAGATGCGGGTAAGTTCCGGGGCCTGGGTCGCAAAGAACATACGCTCGGCGGCGATGAGTGCTGCGGCCCGTTCGCGGCATCCGGCAGCGAGGCGCTCGGGTTCGAGGCGCTGCGGCCAATCGTCAAACCTGAGCACTTTATGTGCGTCCGGTGCATTAAACAGGTAGCCCTCGACCTGAAGCGTGGCTTGAAGTTCAACGCCGCTGGGTACCACCTCAACCGTGAGCGGCGAACCCTTGGGGTAGATCTGCACTGTGGCAAGGTTTGGCCCCACGGTACTCGGTGTGCTATCGCCGATATGCACAGCGCGCAGCACATCGCGGAGAATGTGATTGCCTACTTTGCGCGAGTCGGAACCGGTTCGGCCATAGAAAAGCGCCTCTTCGATGGTATTGTCGGCAGTCTTTGCACCCTTGTTGCTCAGGCGCTCAAAGGCTTCCGCAGGCAGGTCGGCTGCATAGCTCCACGCCAGGGCACTGCGCAGCGCGCCCTTGAGCGACGAACCGGGGAGATACGGGCGGTCGGCGACATCTTTGATCAGGTCGTAGATTTCGGTGCTGCCGCTCCGGCTTTCCGGGCGACCCTCGTAGGCGTAGCGCACGAGCGGCCGCCCATTGTGCGTTGTATTGTTGCGTAGATCATCAACAGTGATCCACGTCGTTTTGATCAAGTCGTTGAAGCCGCTATTCTGGAGCAGTTCGGTGGGTAAGCCGGCAGTCGGCGGCGCGGGCGGGTTGGCGCGGCGCGCTTCGAGATTGGCAGCACGCTCTTTAATCTCAGTGGCCTCTTTCACCAGGCGCACCTCTTCCCGCTTCGCCTTGTCCCTGTCGCGTGGCGGATTCTCCTCAAACTGCTGGATCTCGCGGATGTTCCGCTCACGACGGCGTTGCAAGCGCTCTGCGGCTTCAGTAAGCGTACTCTCCCAGGTATGGAGCACTTCATCATACGCAGGTTGAAGCGCTTCCCAGCGTTCCAGGGCCAGATCCAGCGCCACATCACTATTGAGTACATAGGTTGTGTTGCCGTCAATGTAAAAATCCACCTGTTCGGCCAGGCGGGCGCCGCTATTAATGTGCAGCGGCGTAAGTATAGTGATCGTTAGTGGGTAAACACGATTGCGCCAGTTCGGGTTCATGCAGAAGCCTCCCCAGGATCAGGAATTGGTAATGCCAGCGCCAGCCCGCTGCGATAGATCGGATGTGGTGCGCCTTTGCCCCGCTTCAGCGTTGGATGCTCATCGCGGCTCAGGCTGTAATCGGGGCGCACATCAACCAGTTTGCCGCGTAACTGTTCCGGCGGCGCGGCAAGGACGGCGCCTTCGGCGATCATGCGCAGCTTCTGGCGGCGCTGTGCGGGCATACCGACGGTATAGAGCCAACCCTGTACATCAACCAGTTGGTAGCTGGAATCGGCGTGCTGCACAACTGATAGCTCTTCAGGGCGCGGTACATAGCGCGAAAGTAGAATGCTGCGTCGTCCAGCGGGCAGACCGAGCGCCACTTCCGGCCCGCGCTCGGAACGGAACGCGCCATAGCCGCTGTTACGCCGCCCGCCTAACCCACTTTCGCCGAGGAAGGCAAGTAGTTGCTCAAATTGCGGTTGCGCCGCCGGATCGTTGAAGCGCACTAAAACAGCCAAGCCCGCATCAGGCGCATATATGACTCGCCCGACTTCATAGTAGGCCGATGTATTGCTGACCCGATCGACTGTGACACGCGGCACCGACTCGATCTGCCAGATCGTGGCGGCTTTCAGGCGCTCGTGCCATGCCTCAGCCGTTTCAGTTGTCTGTTTTTGCCAGTTAGGCGGCAAGTACCCCGCCTCTGCGGCGCTGATCCAGACCTTTCCGCTCTGCGTCATGAGCGGCGGCTCACTGATTTCTCTGCCGGCGCAGACAGCGCTGAAGAGGGCAGGCGAAAGGTAGCGCAGCTTCTTAAAGCCCTTGCCGATTTCTTTGCGGAGGGCCTCAGACATATTGGGAATAGGCAGCGCCGGTCGCGGCAGGAGCACCAAGTTGCCCAGACGCGGGAAAAGCGAACTCAGGGCAAGAGGCGGCGCACCCTGATCAAAAGGTGTAGCCCAGGCCGGCTCGCCATGAGGGCCACGCTGTGGGCTTATTACAGCGGCCTGCGCCGTTAGCGCGGCAAAGAGCGAGTCGGAGGCGAGTGTTTCACTCGCCTCTTCGAGGCCAATGCCCTGGCGACCGAAATGAAAACTCAGCGTCGGCGCATTGTTCGGTGGTAGCAGATGGTACGAGATCAGAGCGCTCATGGCAGCCTCCGCTAAAACTGCTTTTGCAGCCACTGCTTCAACTCATCGCTGGCACTCGTCATAAGCGTTGTAGCATTGGGGAACACGGCTTCAGGCTCATAGGCACCGTTGCGGATCGGTTTGCAGGTCACCTTGAGATTGCCGAACCGCACCTGCCCATTGCCGCGCGAGCCCATACCCCCGAGGTAATCGTCTTCGAGCAGACGCAGGGCATCAATGACATGGGCGAACAATGTGGCCACATCGGCGGGCGTTTCCCCTTCGCCGGTATAGACATTGAAGATCAGTTCTGCCGGGCCGAACACCGCCCCCGCCGGCACGCGCTCGATCTGCCGCGGTGCCGCTGCTGAGGTGACCCGATCAATTGCCGCCTCCCACTTGATCTCACTGAAGGGAAGATCAGTACGAAGCTTTTTTAACTCAGCAACTGAATCCGGTGTCAGTTGCACATCGCGCACCGTTAAACGGGTCGGTGCAGGAGTGCGAAACTCTTTGCGCTCAGGAAGTGTACCGAAGACCCCGGCAATGGCCTGATAACGTTGATAATCGGCGGTGCTTTCGGGCATATGCACAAAAACATCTTTATTGACCCGAAATGTTTGCGGCGCACCATAGGCCTTCTCCATCAGCGAACGCATCTTGCCCTTTAACGAGGAGCCAGGAATATAAGGCTGATTTGTGCGTACGTTGCGAATGACCGGCTTGTCAACACCGCCGATCTCCAAGCCACCGGAAGCACCGCCGATGTGTAGACCGGTAACAAGTTCAATATCGGCGTTCAGGAAGACCCGTCCGTGTAAGGTAACGATAGGATTAGTCATAATGAGCGATCCTCCTGTAAATTAATTATTGCTACCGCCGAAACGTCGGTGATAGGCGAGAATGGCCTCGAAAAAGTCCATGAAGTTTCGGAAATGCGGTACGCTGGTGCCGACCAATCCTATCGCTTCAGATAAAATCTGCGTAAGCGCCCCCATTGCCGCCTTTTCACGTCCCTGAACGCGGCCATACTGATACGCCAATTTTGGCTGGAGCATAAGTAGATCACGCTGTACCTGGATAGGAAGCGGTGTGTCGTCGGCCAAGGCTTTTACGTCTTGCTCGATCGCGCGGACAGTGCCGAAAATATTTCGAATCTGCGAGGCCGTAATGTTGTGAGCGAATTGCTTGCCAATCTTCTCGGCAGTAGTAGTAAGTACCTGAATGGCTTCCGTTGAGTTGCCGGTAATGATCAGTTTCAACTGCTCTTTCGACACTAACTCCCGAGCCCCTTGATCGCCGTTACGACGCGGATTGTTTGCATAGGTCATCGGGCTACCTCCTGATCAGCTTGTGCTTCATCACGTCTACTACGAACAAAGAGTTGAGTCCAGCGGGCCGCAAGGCCGGCGCGTTCGATGGTACGCTTGGCAACGGCTTCGGCGCCGACGAGGCGTTCGCAAAGGTCGGCGAGTTGTGCTCGGAGCGGATCGGACTTACCGAAACGCTCGGCCATGCGCGTCAGTTGGTAAGCGCCTTGCCAGATCCAGGGGCCATAGGCAAATTGCGCTGCGCCATTGCGCGTGCGCTTGCCGCTTTGGGTGGCTTGGGTCGCTAGGTTTTGGATCACCATCAGCAGCGTGCGTGGAACACCGGCCCAGATCAGTTCGTTGAGTTCGCCATGGAGTTGTTCTACCTCGGCGAATTGCTCCCAGCCCAGTGTCTGTCCGAGGAAGGTGATCGCATCTTTACGATGCCCGCCGGGGCGGCTGAAGCGCTTTGCTGCATCGAGCGCTTCGTCGGCGTCGGCGGCGGCCTGGTAGAGCGGGTAGCCGGCGTTGTGCAATGTGATCCCTGCCGAAAGGGTGACCGGTGGCCGTTCGTCAATACGCAATCGGCGGCCCAAGATGTACTGAGCAAAGTCGTCACGGATTCGGCGCGCCAGGGCCGGCATCAGATGCCACGAACCCACAAGGAACAGGTCATCACCGCCGCTGTAGACTGCATAGATGCCACCGTTATCGCCTTGATTGAATTCGTGGCAGAGGGCTTCAACCCACCCTTCAAAAAAGCGACTCAGCGCCGCACTAAGAGCGGCGGTAGCTGCCAGCGCGGCAATACCTGGCGGACGATCCAACTTTGTCCCGAACAGGTCGCCGAGATCGTCTACGTCCATCCGCAGCACGCCGATGCGTCCTACACCGTGGCTCGTTTCGGCCAGATAAGTGAAGGGCAGCACATTGCCGACTTCAAGCGGCTCTTGGCCGTTTGCATCAAGACCGCGCTCATAGTAGGCGCGAACATCTGTAGCTGTAGCCCGCCGCGCCTCAGTAACGGTGTAGCGCATACCCTTGATCGCGTCGTCTGGAAGCGCCTCGGCATCGCTAATATCGTTCAATCGTAAAATCCGTTGCTGCTGCTGTGCTATACGCCCATTATGGCCATACTCATCACGGAGTAACATGCGTAAGCCAAGCCGGCTGAGTACGTCGCGGTAGTCGTGCTCGCGCTCATCGGGCGCAAATGGTCGGGCCTGTTGCGATTCGAGAATGAGCACTTTGGCCCGACTCAGGCTGCTACCGAGTTGTTCAAGCGATTCGCCCATGCGATCAAGGATCTCCTCAGCATTCTCGTCACGCGGCGGCTGGGGTTGGCGCGGCGCAAAGAGTTGGGCAAAGGTTGTACTGCCGAGAGCAGCGAAGCGGCGACGCTTATCGGCGTCAAGTGCTGTAGTCAGGTGCTGCCATTGTGTTTCATTTTCGTAGGCAGCAGTAAAAGGTTCCGTTGCGCCTAATGCCAGATAGAGCGTGCCGTGATGCGCAGCGAGCAGATGCTGGCCCAGACTCCGCCGCCACTCGTTGAGCCGGGTAGTGCTGCTGCCGGGCAGCAGCGCATAGAAGCGCCCACCGCCGGCATAAAGCAGGTTACAGAGCGGCATACCCGCCTCTGTAAGCACAAAATGTGCACAGGCATCGGTCAACAATTGCAAGTAGAATGAACGCCCACGCAGTTGCTTAGCGGCACCGCGGGCGGGAACGCTGTAGATGAACTCCTGCACGCCCGAAAGATCGCCACCGACGAGGCAGAACGTCCCGTCAGGTTCGGCTGCCTGTGCAGCGGTAAGCGCGGCGTGGATGCGGGCGAAGTCGTAAAGCGCAACAGCTTCCAACGGCGATGGCAAGGCCCAGGCATAGCGCTGCAAGATGAAGAACAACGCTTCAAGCTCGGCTTCAGGCGTGAAGCTTCGTTGCGCCATCGCTGTTGCTTCAACCCGTAATGCGACAGCACACGCCCGCACCGCTGTTTGCGGTGGCAGATCTGTTGTTGGAAAGATTGTCGGCTGCTCGATACGCAGGACGCCCGGCGGCAAGAATGCTGTAATCGGCACCATGTCAGGCTGATTAAGCCGGGTAAAAATAGATGCTACAGGCGTATCCTGCGCTGGCGGCCAGTGATCGCCTGGCGGCGCAGTCGATCCGGCAGTATTCCAAGCCGTCTGCCGGAGTAAGGTTTGGATATCCGATGATGGCGGTACAGGTGTTGGTAAACCGGCAGCGTGCGCTACCCAATAGCGCAGAGCCGCCAGGGCTCCAGAGGTCGGCGATGGATGCATAATTGCTCCTTCCACACACGATCACTGCTTCAACTATACGCACCCGATAGGGCACAAATGCGCTCAGATATTGATGAAGATAGGAGGGATTCGATTTGAACAAGCAGTTCGGGGGACTTCTATATATAGCAGGTTGTGCATACCAAAACGATACCGTAAAAAGCATGTAGCTAATCCGTGTAAATGAATATGGATTGCACATTTCTTTTCGATTGCTAACCTAAAAGGTACTCGTTGATAGTAGGCGTAGTTTCGGCGCCCTGGTAGCGTGCGCCTCGTCTTTCTTCCTCCACGCCCATAACCACCTATGGGGCTGTGGTGGCGCACATGGTGGGAGTCTCAGCACGCCCATGTTCTGGGGATTGGGTGCGCGTGCGCGCTTCAGCTGGTTCCGGCCAGATGTGACGAGTCTGGAGCACACAGCGCAGGCGCTGGCCGCTGCGATCCGCACGCTGGAGCCGGCGGTAAGCGCGTATGATCTCGCTCTCGCCGGCGACGCCTCAGCACTCACGCCGGCGGCGCTGCGCGGCCAATCGCTCTTTGCCGAACTGGGCTGCCAGCAGTGTCATCAGCAGCCCCGCTTTACCAGCGACAGCTATCACGCGGTAGGCGTAGCGGACAATCTTCAGCGTAACAACGGGCGGGCGAGAGTGCCGAGCCTGCGCGGCGTGCGTCACACCGCGCCCTACTTCCACAACGGCAGCGCGGCAACCCTTGTAGACGTGATCCGCGCGTACGAGCGCGGCGGTCAGATGCCAGGCGCGCCGGTCAGTTCAGCCATTCAGCCCTTGCTGCTGACGGAAGACGACGTGTGGGATCTGGTCGCGTTTCTGGAGGCGTTGTAGCAGCGCCCCGTGCGCCATAGCTCCCGGCAAAGTCCCACTTGTACACGAACAGATATTCTGTTATTCTACACGCTAACGAACTATATTTACCGTAACTAGCTTGAGCATATTCGGCGGGTGCGGCGTATAATGTGAGCACGGCGATGACTCAGGATCAACCGGCGTCCGATTTTGACG
>JBBRUG010000170.1:0-12570 GCA_038247995.1 Chloroflexales bacterium
GCCTGTCAGGAGTTGGGAGTGCGCACCGTGATGGCCAAAACCGAGGCAGACCGCGACTCGCTCGGAGTGCGGCTCTCCGATGAGGCCGTTTGCATCGGCCCGGCCCAACCCGCCCGTTCGTACCTGAACGCGCCGGCACTCATTTCGGCTGCGCTCATCACCGGCTGCGATGCGATCCATCCTGGTTATGGTTTCCTCTCCGAAAACGCCTATTTTGCCGAGATGTGCGCCGACTGCAAGCTGATCTTTATCGGCCCGAGCGCCGAGACGATCCGGGTTATGGGCGACAAGTCCGAAGGCCGGCAGACAATGCGCGCCGCCGGTGTGCCGACGGTGCCCGGTTCCGAGGGCGAGTTGCGCAGCGTCGAGGAGGCGATCGAGATCGCCCGCGCGATCGGTTATCCAGTGCTGCTCAAGCCGTCCGCCGGCGGCGGCGGGCGCGGCATGCGCGTTGCCTACGACGAAAACGACCTGCTGCGCGCCTACCCCACCGCCCGCGCCGAGGCCGAGGCGGCTTTTGGCACAGGCGATTTGTTGCTGGAGAAATATCTTACGCAGGTGCGCCATATTGAGATTCAGGTGCTCGCCGATAGCTACGGCCACTCCATTCACCTCGGCGAGCGCGACTGCTCGGCCCAACGCCGCCATCAGAAGATCGTCGAAGAGGCGCCCTCACCGGCGGTTACCCCCGAAGTGCGGGTGCGCATGGGCGAAGACGCCTTGCGCGGCATTCGCTCAATTGGTTATGTCAATGCGGGCACATTGGAGTTCCTGATGGACTCCGACGGCAATTACTACTTTATCGAGATGAATACGCGCATTCAGGTCGAGCATCCGGTAACCGAACTTGTCACCGGCACCGACCTGGTGCGTTGGCAACTACGCATCGCCGCCGGCGAACGCTTGACGCTCCAACAGAATGAGATTAGAATAACGCAGCACGCTGTGGAATGCCGTATCAATGCGGAAGATCCTGAACGCGATTTCTTGCCTGCCAGTGGCGAAATCGAGTTTTTCCTTCCACCTGGCGGCCCCGGTGTTCGCGTAGACTCGCATTTATATGCGGGCTACACACCGCCCGGCGCATATGACTCGCTTCTAGCGAAGATTATCACCTGTGGCGATACGCGTGACGATGCGCTCAACCGAATGCGGCGCGCCTTGCACGAGTGTATTATCACTGGAATTAAAACAACGATTCCGTTCCAGCTAGCGCTGATCGACGATCCGGTCTTTCGCGCCGGAAATGTCACTACCAGCTACGTCGCCGAGATGTTGCAACGTTGGAAGGCCGAGCAGGCGTTGATCGTGTAGGAGAAAACTCCCCATGCACGATCCGCCCGATGAGTGACGCTTGTTCTTATACAGCCGAAAAAGTATTCAACTCGGGCGGCACTCCGCCTGGCGCGTGGTACAGTCTGCTTTCCAAAGCTATGCTGTATCGACGGTGGAGGTTGAACGTGGCTAGTCTGCGTCACCGCGTCCGCATTGCAGCGCTCCAGGCGCTCTTTGAAATCGACGCCACCGATCATCCGGTTGATCAGGTGGTAGATCGACGTGCCGTTGATGAGTTGCTGCCTGCCGAGGGCGAACGCTTCTTACGCCAGATTGTCTTTGGCGTTTGGGAACATCGCTCGTATCTGGATCGGGTGATCGAGGAGGCCGCGCCGAACTGGCCGGTTACGCAGATGCCCGGCGTTGATAAAGCCATTCTGCGCATTGCGCTGTATGAACTGCTCATTGATGCTGTCGAGCATACGCCTGTAAAGGCGGTCATTAATGAGGCCGTTGAGCTGGCCAAGCACTTCGGCAGTGATAATTCGAGCCGCTTTGTGAACGGCGTCCTTGGTACGGTAGTTAGTCGCTACCGCCAGGGAGAAGATGAACTGTAGCAACCCTTACTGAGAGGTACCTTCCATGACTGCCCCCGACACTACTGAAGACCGCTTGCGCAAAATTATCGCCGAACAACTCGGCGTCGATGAGAACCTGATCGTGCCAAGCGCTTCATTCGCCAAGGACCTCAACGCCGACTCGCTCGATCTCGTCGAATTGATTATGTCAATCGAAGAAGAGTTCGGGATCGAGATCTCGGATGAGAATGCCGAGAAAATCGAGACAGTTGCCGACGCTCTGATGTACCTCAACGACAGCCCCGAAGCAGCCTAAGTCCGGTTTGCCCGGCACTGCAGGGGAGGGTAACCCCTCTCAGGTGGAGGGTTTTTGCCGTTGCCCGCACCCCCAACCCCGCTCCCTGAGCGGGAGCGGGGCTTCCGACAGCATCAGGACGCCGAATCTGCGGCGGCTCCCCCTGATCCACGTGAGGGAGCAGGGGGCTGGGGGGATGCGGGGAATAGCGCATTGGGACGCGATCCTGTAAAAACCCTCCACCTGCAAGGCGGGTAACCCTCCCCTGTTTTTGATCACTGAGACACTGAGATAGTGAGGACGCTGAACCCTGATCACTGAGATTCTGAAGTGGTGATGCCACTGAAGCTTGCGGCTCGCTGCGCTTGCGTCGTCCTTATTCAGACTCAGTGGTGCTGCCCGCAGCTATGCCCGCAGCTATAGGTGGCGCCTCACGCCGGCACACCCCGGCTAACCTTCTAGACCCTTTGCCCTTGCCCTTTGCATTCTCCCACGCCCGCCTCACCTCCGCCGCTGCTCGCACACATCCATCGGCCCTTCCCGCTACGCATAGGGACTATGGTAAGATAGACGTACAGCGTTGACGAACGCACTATTTGAAATGCGGCACTACAGCAACGATGGAAATTTTCAATATTCACATCTTTGAGTTCTTGCTGATTGCCGGCCTCGCTCTGGTTGTTTTTGGGCCCGAGCGTCTACCTGAGGTAGGGCGCTTCATCGGCAAGCAGGTGGCGCGCTTCCTGGCATGGCAACAGCAGTCGCCCGAATTAAAGATGCTCAACGACATTCGCGGCGAATTCGAAAGCGAGATCGCCAGCCTGCGCGATGAGCTCACCCGGACGCGCAAAGAACTTAATATGCAAGGGGAGATGGATGCGCTACGTGAAGAGCTTAAGCCCATGCTTGATCTTCGCAATGACATCAACCCAGCGGCAGGCGCCGGCGCAACCGCCGATGCAACTACACCGACAATAGCGCCGCCGCAGCCTGCCAGTGCCACCGATGCGCTCGCCCAGGTTGCCCCGGAGATCCGGCCTGCCGGTCAGGCTGTGCCCGCTGCAACCCGCCCCAACCGCATCGTCGCTGTTGAGCCGACAAATGTGCTGCAACCGCCGGCACCGCCTGAGTCTGAAGCCTTAGCCATGGCAACCCCAGATGCACCAACCGACCTGACAGACTCAGCGTCCGGGGCTTCAGTCGCAACCCCAGATGCACCAACCGACCTCACCGAATCCGCCTCCGGGGCTTCAGTCACACCACCAGATGCACCAACCGACCTCACCGAATCCGCCTCTGGAGCTTCAGACCCGGACACGGCGGACCTGATAACATCTGAGGTTTCAGCCGCAGGCCCGGAAACCACCAACGGCCACAGCGCCGAGCCGGTGCCTGCCCCAGAAGCCGATGCGCTGTTGCTCGAACGCCTCGACACGCTCAGCAGCGAACTCCAGGCGCTTGTCACTAGCTTGCGCAATCGCGGCGTCCTCGATGATGATTGGCGGCCCGCCGTCGCTATGCACGATGAGGAGCCTGTTTCGTGACCACGCAAACAAATACGCCAACCACGAACACGCCTGAACAAACTGTCGGGATGACCTTGATCGAGCACCTGGTGGAATTGCGTACCCGTCTCGTGCGCGCTTCCTACGGGGTAATCTTAGGCTTTGTGCTCGGGATCATCCTGGTCTACCCCGGCGGCCCGGTTGAGTTGATCGATATTATTATCCGTACCTTCGCGCCGATTAATGAGAACTACGCACCAATCCTAGCTGTAGGCACCGCCGAACAGTTCACCAGTTATATGACGGTAGCACTCACAGTCGGCATTATTGTCGGCATGCCGTCGATAGTCTACCAACTGCTCGCCTTCGTTGTGCCTGGTCTCACCAACCACGAACGACGCTTAATCTATATAATTCTCCCCTTCGTGACGCTCTTTTTTCTCTTCGGGCTTGCCTTCGGTTGGTTTATTACGGTGCCGACCGCAATCCGCTTTCTGATTGGCTTCGCTAACTCGGAACTGATTCAAGCTCAACCGACGCTCTCCGACTTCCTCGGCACGATTACGATGCTGCTAGTGATCAATGGCGTCGTCTTTGAACTACCGGTGATCATCTACGCGCTCGCTTTCCTCGGCGTCGTTGAGGCCAAACAGTTGCGTAAGTTCCGCCGCTTCGCCATGGTGATCGTCGTCATTGTAGCGGCGCTGATCACTCCCACCGGCGACCCGGTGAACCTCGCCCTACTCGCCGCCCCAATGTACCTACTCTATGAGGTGGGCGTCTTTTTGGCCCGGTTTGTGCCCAAGCGGAATTAGGCTCATGTTCCGCACCGCTAAGTGACGCCGCCACGTTGATGCCTGACTGGCTGTGCTTAAGAAACGTATCTTTCAACCCCTCGATAGTAACGCTATCGAGGGAGGCGTCAGCATTCACACCGTCCTGACCGAAACCACCTGGCTGCCGCTCACCACGCAATAGTCGCTTAGCCAAGCGATTGCATCCTACAATTGCCTGGCCCGCATGGTAGGACAATCTGCGCAATCTGCGGATTGTCCGGCCGCCCCGCTATGCACAAAGCTCGCCTTGCGGACGCCCGGCGCCCGGTGCTATACTTTAGCTGATAACCATGCGTCGTCCACGTGGAGGTGTTCCCTATGGTCGAGCGAATCTGCCCCGTCTGCCAACACGGCAACCCGTTAGAAAACCGCTTCTGCGGCGCATGCGGTGCCTCACTCACCCAGGAGGTGTTGGCGCGTCGTCCGGAGACGGGGATCGTTATTGCCGGGGTTGAACTTCCCGCCGCACAGGTGCGCCAGGTGACGCGTGCCGTCGCCCTCGGAGCAGCAGCCCTCGCCGCCGAAGTGGGCCTGGCCTGGCTGCGCAAGCGTACTGCTCACGCCAATCTTCCCGTTGTGCAGACGCCACCGGCGCAGATCGCAAATGCAATCGTGCCGCATGCAAATCCAACCGGGCAGCCTGCCGTAACAATCTGGAGCCAGCGCGTGGTGGAAATCTGGGAGCATGGCCAACTCACCCGCCAGGTGATCGAGAAGCACCTCTGGCGCAAAGAGCAGTAACCACCGCTAGCTAATCACCAACCGCTAGCCGCGCTGGAACTTCTAACTCAGCCAGAACGTCCTATGCATAACTGATCCAACCTTTGTTTAGCTCCTTTACCGTTTTACCACTTCATCGTTCTATCGGTTATGAGAAAGGCCACGTAATGGCTCAGGCCGTTAACCCTTATGATCTCGTGCGGCGTCAGCTACGGCCCATGGGCCTGCGGCTGCGCCTAAGCGATAGCCTGCTGTTTGCCAGCCGCACCTTCTGGTATGCTACGGCTGGTTTTGCCCTCATCGTGCTGCTTGGGCGCTTCGTGCCGATCGTCAATCTGCGCCTCTGGTCGCTGTTACCGCTGCTCATTTGGGCACTGGTGATGATCGGCTATGCGCTGTTCCGCCCTATGCCGCTGCGCCGCGTCGCCCAGCGCGTTGACATTCTACTCGGGCTGCGCGAACGGTTGGCTACGGCGATTGAACTGCACGACCGTGAAGCACACGATGCACTCAGCGAACGCCAGCAGGCCGATGCCGGAACGGTTGCCAGCCAGCTTAAGGCGGCTCAGATTCCGCTGCGCTACGAGCGCAACACGCTGCTGGTCAGCCTCGCGCCGTTGCTGCTCGGTGTGTTGCTGCTTGTGCTGCCCAATCCGCAAGATCAGATTCTCGCTGAACGCCAGGCTGTGCAAGAGGCAATTGTACAAGCCGATGAACGGCTCGATCAGCTTGGCGACGAAATCGCGCGCTCAACGGAACTGACGGCAGAAGATCGTGAACAACTCCTGCGCGAGATTCAGGCCCTGCAAGAAGAACTGCGCGCCAACAGCGGCGATCGCCAAGAAGCCCTCGCCGACCTCTCGGCAGCCGAGGCGCGGCTTCAGCGCGAACTCGACCCGCAATCCGATGCGCAGCGGGCGTCGCTTGAGCAGATGGCGCGCAACCTCGAAACGCTCTCCGGGCGCCAGCAGAGCCAGCGCCCCGACCTTGAGCAAGCCGCACGCGATCTCGAAAATCTTGCCGAGCAGTTGTCGCAGTTGAGTGAGGCCGAGCAACAGCAACTGGCTGAAAATCTCGCCCAACAGGCTGCGCAGATGGCGTCGAGCAATCCGCAAACGGCACAAAGCCTCTCGAATGCGGCTCAGGCGTTAGAGCGCGGCGATACGCAACAGGCCGCCGAGAGTCTTCAACAGGCCGCCCAGAACGTGCAGCAAGCCCAGGGCGATCTTTCCAATCAGCAGGCCGCCCAACAGTCGTTGTCGGAAGTGCAGGGCGCCCGCCAGCAGATCGCGCAAGCCGGTCAGCAAGGCCAACAAGGCCAACAAGCCCAGCAAGGTGAAGGCCAAGAAGGGCAAGAAGGCCAGGAGGGACAAGGCCAGGAGGGGCAAGGCCAGCAAGGTGAAGGCGAGGGACAAGGTGAGGGCCAGGGCCAGGAAGGTCAGGGTCAGGGCCAACAGGGTGAAGGTCAGGGGCAAGGCCAGCAGCAGGGACAGGGTGGCGGCACGAACGCCGACAACCTCGGCCAGGGCGAGAGCGGCAGCGGCACCGATATTGACCCGAACCGCCCGGCCAATGAGCAGGGCCAGGGCAACAATGACGGGCTTGTCTATCAGCCCTACCGCCCATCAGGCCAGAATGGCAACCCCGACTTTATTCAAGGCCAACAAGGCCAGGCCGGAAATAGCCAGAACCAGCAGGGCCAGAGTAACCTACCCGGTGCAAATAACTCGTCGGTCGTGCCCTACGAGCAGGTCTACCCTGAATATGCTCAATCGGCCAGCGAGGCCCTGGATCGTGGCTACATCCCACCCCACCTGAAAGACTTTGTCCGCCGCTACTTCTCGGAACTTGAACCGTGATCAGTCGGACAGCCAGACAGTTGTCAGTCGGTCAGTCGGTCAGTTGGTCAGTCGGTCAGTTGGTCAGTAATCGGAACTGTGAACTGTCAGACTGCGAACCGTCAGACTGACTCATAAGGAGAATCCATGACCACGCCCGCTCCTGCCGCACGCCAACTCAGCCCCGACGAATTTCGTCAGCGCGCCCAATTGATCGAGGCCGAGGTGGCGAATGTGATCGTCGGCCAGCGTGATCTGATCCGTCAGGTCGTTGTGGTATTGCTGGCCGGCGGCAATGCCTTGCTCGAAGGCGTGCCCGGCCTGGCGAAAACTACCCTCGTGCGCACCCTCGCAGATGTTATAGACTGTAGCTTTTCACGCATTCAGTTCACACCCGACCTGATGCCTGCCGATATCATCGGCACGACGCTGATCAGCGAAGATGAGCAGGGTCGCAAGGTGTTCCGCTTTGAGCCTGGGCCGATCTTCGCCAATCTGGTTCTCGCCGACGAGATCAACCGCGCCACACCGAAAACTCAGTCGGCCTTGCTGGAGGCGATGCAAGAGCGCACAGTCTCGGTCGCGAAGACGATCCACAAGCTTGAAAAGCCCTTCTTCGTGCTCGCCACGCAGAACCCGCTGGAAATGGAAGGCACCTATCCATTGCCCGAAGCCCAGTTGGATCGCTTCTTCTTCAAGGTCAACGTCGTCTTCCCAACGACAGCGGAACTGGTTGAAATCGCACAGCGCACGACCGGCGCCCGCCAACCAACCACCCGTCATGTGGCAAATGGCGCGACGATCGCCGAGATGCAGGAATTGGCGCGCACCGTGCCGATCGCGAGCCATGTGTTAGCCTACGCCGCCCGGCTGATCACTGCCACCCACCCCGATGGTAAAGATGCACCAGCAATCACCAAGCAGTATGTGCGTTACGGCGCCTCACCACGCGGCATGCAGGCGCTCATCCTGGCCGGCAAAATCATGGCCTTGCTTGACGGACGCTTCAATGTCGCGTTTGCCGACCTCAAGGCCGCTGCCCTGCCAACCTTGCGCCATCGCGTCGTGCTTAACTTTGAAGCCCAGGCCGAAGGCATCTCGTCCGACGAAGTGGTAAAGGGCGTGTTGGAAGCCATCAAAGAGGAATGAGTTGTCAGGAGCGGATCAGCAAGCTGCAACGCGCTCCGACCAAACACTATGACCACCGAAACGTTGCTCGAATCATCCTTCTTGCGCAAACTAGATCGCCTGGCCGTCGTGACCAAAAAGGCGATGGCCGGTGATATCCAAGGCGATCGGCGCAGCCCGCGCCGTGGTTCGTCGGTGGAGTTCGCCGACTTTCGACCCTACACCAGCGGCGATGATATCCGCCAGATCGATTGGAACCTCTACGCCCGCGCTGAACGCTTCTACCTGAAGTTGTTTGTAGCCGAGGAAGAGTTGAGCGTCCATCTGCTGGTAGACACAAGCGCGAGCATGGATTGGGGCGCGCCGAACAAGCTGCACTACGCCCGCCAGGTGAGCGCCGCATTCGGCTATGTAGCTCTGAGCAACCTCGATCGGGTGTCGATAACTGCTTTCGGCGCCGGGCCGCACGCCCAGCAACTGCCCAGTGTGCGCGGCAAACGTGGCGCCGTGCCGCTTTTCAACTTTCTCCAGCGCCTCAAACCGGGGCAGGGCGGCGATCTGGCCCAATCATGTCATCGTTATATGCAAACCGCACGCACGCCCGGCCCGTTGTTGCTCTGCTCCGATCTGCTTGACCCGAACTGGAAAGATGCGCTCAGCGCCCTCTCCTCGCGGCCCTTCGAGATCACGGTGATGCACGTGCTCGCGCCCCAGGAGATCAGCCCTGAACTCGACGGCGATTTTAAATTGGTCGATGTCGAGGGCGGCAATCCGGTAGAGATCAGTGCCGATCTGGAAGTATTACGGCGCTATCGTGAAAATTTAGCCAGTTGGCAGGCCGAGATCGAAAACTTCTGTAGCGGGCGCAGCATGAACTATTTCCCCGTCAACACCGGGGTGCCGGTTGAGGAGTTTGTGCTCAATCAGATCCGCCGGCGCGGTGTGTTACGGTAGGAGTAAAGCATGTCGCTGATCGCACCCCTCGCCCTGCTCGGCGCCGCAATTGTCGGCCCGCTAATTGTGGCGATGTATTTATTAAAATTGCGCCGCGAGGAACGCACGATCTCCTCGACGTTTCTCTGGCAGAAAATGGTGCGCGATGTTGAGGCGAACGCGCCCTGGCAGAAGCTGCGCCGCAACTTGTTGCTCCTATTGCAACTGTTGTTGATGCTGTTGATCGTCTTCGCCCTTGCGAGGCCCTTTTTGCGCACCCAGGGTATCAGCGGCACCAACCTGATCATTATTCTGGACCACTCGGCGAGCATGGCTGCCACCGATGAACCGCCTTCACGCTTAACGGTAGCTAAAGAGCGCGCCATCCAGCTTATCGACCAACTCCCCGATGGCGGCCGGGCGACAATCATCGCCGCCGGCAGTACCATGGAAGTTCCCGCCGCCGCCACTACGGATCGGCGTGAACTGCGTCGCGCGATCGAGAATATCCAGATCGGCTATGGCGGCACCTCCGACTTGAGTCAGGCGCTCACGCTCGCCAGCGCCCTTGCTGCACGCGAGGAAGACAGTGAAGTAGCAATCATCTCCGATGGGAACGTCACCCTACCGGAGGATCTGCGTGTCCCGGCGCGGGTGAGTTATTTCCCCATCGGACGATCAACCGAGAACATGGCCGTAAGCGCGATCTCGCTCCAGCCAAGCGCCGTGGGCCAGACGCTTTTTGTGCAGGCGACAAACTATGGCGGCAGTATCGCCACCCGCCGCCTTGTGGTGTACCTGGACGGCGCGATCTTCAACGCCTACGACCTGACAATTGAGCCAGGCCGCGAACAAAGTTTTGTTGAAGAGATCCCAGCCCAGGTGCAAACCGTTGAAGCACGCCTCGAAGGTGGCGAAGATGCCCTGCCCGCCGACGACCGTGCGTTTGCCGTTAGCGCCCTGGGCGAAGAAACAAACGTACGCATTGTAACGCCGGGAAATCGCTTTCTCACCACCGGCCTAGAGTTGCTGCCCGGGCTTCAGGTAACCGAGGTACCTTCAGGTACAACGACCTTTACCGAGCCGCTCACTGAATTTCCGGTAACCATTCTCGACGGCGCTATTCCGCCTGAATTACCACCCGGTAATCTGCTCTTCATTGGCCCCATCCGCAGCACCGATCTCTTTTCCGTTACCGGCGAGATCGAATTCCCGGCGGTGCGCCCGATCGGTGGAGAAGACCCGATTTTGCGCAATGTTACGCTGAGCGAAGTGAATGTGCTGCGCGCCGCACGGATTGTACCGGGAAGTTGGGCACGCACCGTTATCGATAGCGACGGCGCACCATTGCTTGTTGTCGGCGAGCGCGATGGGCGACGCATTGCGGTGCTGGCCTTCGACCTGCATCTCTCTGATTTACCGCTTCAGGTGGCCTTCCCGCTGCTGCTTTCCAATCTGATGAGCTACCTCGCGCCGGGTAGTGGCGCCGAGGCAGCTCAACTCCTTCCGGAACAACCACTCGCGCTGCAGGTTGATCCAAGCATTGAAGAGGTGCGCGTAACCCGCCCCGACGGCACGGTGCTCAGTTCACGCGGCACAGGGGTAACGCTTCAGGAGGGCCAGGCGATCTATGCCGGCACAAACAGCCTGGGCATTTTTCTGGTTGAAGAGTTGCGTGGGAACGAGGTTGTGGCCAGCCATCGTTATGCCGTCAATCTCTTTGCGCCGAACGAATCACAGGTCACACCACAGCGTGACCTGAACATCCCTCAGACGAGTGGTGCGCAAAGCACGATTGCGCTTGAACGCGATGGGCGTCAGGAGATCTGGCGTTGGATCGCGTTAGCGGCGCTGATTGTGTTACTCTTGGAATGGCTGGTTTATCAGCGCAACGGGATCGCCTACTTGCGCGATCGGTTACGCCAGCGTCGGACGGCGGCACGCTGAGGCCAAGATTCAGGCGGCAGGGGATGGGTTAACTGCTGACGGTTAGAGCATGATGCCAACTGAGCCTCAGCTGTGCCGCACATCCCAGATGCGCATTGTCGCATCGAAGCTGCCACTGACAACTTGCTCACCATCGGCAGTAAAGCCGACGCTGGCTACACCCTCGGCATGGCCAGTTGCTTCGGTGAGCATTCCCCCGTCGAGCACACGCCAGAGCCGCACACTCCGCCCATAATCGCCGCTCACCAACAGCAAGCCATCAGGGCTAAAGCTCAAGCTGAACACTGCACCACGCTGCACATCGATCGTATAAAGCGGCGTTCCATCGGCCACACGCCAGAGGCGGATCGTTTGATCACAGCCCGCGCTGGCGAGAATCCGCCCGTCAGGACTGAACGCCACACAGAACACGGCGTCGGTATGGCCCTGGAGGGTATTCATTAGCTGGCCGTCATTCGTACGCCAGAGCCGGATCTGCCGATCATGGCTGCCGGAAGCCAGTAAGCGCCCAGTGGGGTTATAGGCGACGCTATTCACTGCACCACTATGGCCTTCCAGCACAAATTCAGGCGAACCATCGCTGACGCGCCAGATCCGCACGCTGCGATCCCAACTTCCGCTGGCAACCGTGGCGCCATCGGGGCTGAAAGTAACCCCAAACACTGCCCCGCTATGGCCATCGGCGCCTCCAAGCGTCTGTAGCT
Organism: Chloroflexales bacterium; assembly: GCA_038247995.1. Classification (GTDB taxonomy): domain Bacteria; phylum Chloroflexota; class Chloroflexia; order Chloroflexales; family Chloroflexaceae; genus JBBRUG01. Next base: position 11,760 of record JBBRUG010000170.1, read on the forward strand.
GTTCGCCATCACCAACTCGCCAGATCTGAATGCTCCGATTACGACCTGCCCCGGCGAGGAGACGGGCGTCGGGGCTGAAGGCAACCGCATTAAGCTCGCCTAGATCGCCGTGCAATGTGTTGAGCAGGCTGGCATCGGCGGCGCGCCAGAGCCGTGCTACGCCGTCCCAGGAACCGGTAGCAATCAGGGCGCCATCATGACTGACGGCGACGCCATTAACCATGCTCTTTACTTGAGCTGTACGCTTGAGTTGAAACTGGAGGTGCTGGACAGCCGGGCGTGGGGAGACTGACGATGCATCGGCAGGAGTTGCCGGCGCCGATGCTTGCGCTGCCGCGCCAAACTGACGTAAACGAAACAAGCGCTGATGATGCGCCAACGCTTGACGGCTCGGGCGTTGCGAGAGCCGCTCCGGCTGACGCAACTGCCGCCCGGCAAAGCGATTATACTCGCTGGCGCTTAGCTCAGGTGCCAGCAGAACCTCTAACGTCATTGCATCAAAACTGATCAGGTTCGCTGCAAACAACGCCGCGAGATCAGCGCGCAACACAATAATGTTAGGCGCTTCTACAGCGCTGGAGGAATCGATTAAGGCGACCTGGAGGGCCGTGGGGATCGCACATCCGGAGAGTGCGCAAACCCGTGCATACACATTGAGCATCCGTTGATGCAGATCTTCAGATTGAGCCGATGCTGCTGAGACACTCAGCGACTCGGCAGGAGTAGTTGTTGCAGACACAGATGCGGCGCCCATGGCACTCCTCATTACGGCTATTTTCGTTATCAATACATGGTACTATCAACACGTAAC
>JBBRUG010000171.1:0-12570 GCA_038247995.1 Chloroflexales bacterium
AGTACGGGGCGATGGGCCGCAAGTTCTTCCAAAATCCGGTCGGCGCGCCAGATGAAAATCCCGGCGTTCCAAAAATAATCGCCACTGGCAAGGTAGGCCTGCGCACGGGCGGCGTCGGGTTTTTCGGCGAACGACTGCACAGCCGAGCATTGCTGTTCATCGACGCTCTGCAAGTGCGCGCCCTGCTGAATATAACCATAACCGGTGCTGGGCGCCGTAGGCAACACTCCCAACGTCACCAGATAGCCGTCCTGGGCAACCTGCGTAGCGGCTTCCAGAGCCGCATTCAGCCGCTCGGGATGCGCAATTGCGTGATCGGCGCTGAGCACAACCATTACCGCATTAGGATCACGACGGCGCAAATGCAGCGCCGCAAGGCCAATACAGGGCGCCGTGCCGCGACCGGACGGTTCGGCGAGGATGTTCGCCTGAGGCACCGTGGGGAGTTGCTCACGAACCAGCGGCACATAACCGGCGTTCGTCGCCACATATACATGCTCAGCAGCAATCAGTTCCGCCGAGCGGTCAACCGTCTCTTGGAGCATCGTTCCGCCGTTGCCCAGCTTTAAGAATTGCTTCGGCTTCCGGCTACGACTATGCGGCCAGAGCCGTGTTCCACTTCCACCTGCAAGGACGAGTGCGTAGAGATGCCTGGACATGCGGTATGCTCACTATCTTCACGAAAGCTTCGATCCAGCACTATGCGTTCTAGCGTAGCGGTAACGCATAGCATTCTGGTAAATTCAGCCGAACTGTAGCTAACGAAATCTTCATCTACATTCAGGGTAATCCTTGGGGCAACTGGGCTAAAGCCATCCAAGCGGGCATGTTGCCCATTGACCGTCTGGACGCGCACAGTACGCAAGGCGCAGTGCGCAGACGCTGTCTCATGCCGCCGGCTTCCTGAAAGCTTGCCTTACCCGCTGTACTCGATCTTGTAGATCGCGCTCGTGCCGAAGTCGGCAACATACAGTTCGCCCGCCGGCCCATTGAGCAAGCCGATTGGGGAGAGGAAGCCGCTGCCGAAGGTGGTTGTCCGGCTGAGGTAGGCGCCGCTGGTGGTGCGCGCCACCTGAACGTGCTGGATCTCGCCACGCGCCCAGAGCGCGATAAACGCACTATCGTAGTAGTCGGCGGGGAAGGTCGCGCCAGTGTAGAAGGTAACGCCGGTAGGCGCCGAGTGCGGCGGGAAGGTCGCGATCGGGCCGGTTGTGGCGCCGTCAGGCGGATCACCCTGGTAATAAGGGAAGCCGTAGTGCGCGTCCTCTTCGATGTGATTAAACTCATCGGGGGCGTCACGGCTGCCGTTGTCGCCGCCGAAGAGCTGGCCCTGGCTGTTGAAGGCTACAGCAAAGGGGTTGCCGAAGCCGCGCGCAAAGACGCGCAAATCGCTGCCGTCCGGGTTGACCGAGAGCACCGCCGAGGCGAGCGGCTCGGGATCATACTCGCCGGCGGTGGTACTCCCGACGCCGAAATAGAGCCGCCCGTCGGGGCCGAAAACGAGACTGTTGTTCGAGTGCGGACGCAGGATCATCGCCGGCAAGTTCTCAACGACGATACGGCGCTGATCAAATTGGCCATCGCCGGTGCTGTCGCGCAGCGCTTCGATTTTGCCCTGGCTGCTGACAAACAGTTCATCATCGTTCCAAGCCAGGCCGAGCAAGAGTTGGAAGCCGTCGAGCAGGCGCTCAACCTGTGCGGCGTCAGTACCGGCGCCCGAATCATTTACCCGCCAGAGCGTGCCGTTAATGTCGCCCACGTAAAGGTTCCCGTCGGGGCCGAAGGTCATCACGGTGGGGTTGTCCCACTCGGTGCTGCGGGCGAAGACGCTCCAGGTGAAGCCCGGGGGCAGTTCGATCACGCGCTTGAGCGGATCACGCTCGCGCTCGCGCTCGGGCGTACCGGCATAGACCATGCCATACATCGTACCGCCGGCGAGCAGGGGTAGCGCCAGAAGCAAACCAGCTAGGGCGAAGCCACGGCGTCGTGAGCCGATCAGCCAGCCGTCAAGGCGCCGCAGCAGCCAGATCGTTAACGCGGCGGCAGCGGCAACCGCCAGAATCCCGCCGCCGACTTGAATGAGCAGTTCGTTCAGCCTGATCCGGATAAACGGCTCACCGACGCCGGGCGAGAGGATACTCAAGGCGATCTGCAGCGCAATACAGAGCGCTGCCAGAATAGTCAGAAACAATCCGGCAATCCGCCAACCGCCGCGCCGACGTACCAACAGCACAAGACCGCTGACGGCGAGGATACTATACATTGTCAGCAGCGCCAGGGTGGCAAAAGAGAGGGCTTCGAGCATGTCCGTTCAGCTCCGCGCATAATTCGTTAGACCTTGTCTCTTATTGTAGCGGGTCTATCGCGGCGCTGAATGAAAATCCTGACAGGTTGGCCGGGGAGTTAATGAGCGCTGTAACCTAAGGCATAACTACAACGTTCGGCGGCGGCGCGCACAACCGGCCCCAACGCCTCGGCACGGCTACGGCTGAGCCGGCTGCTCGGGCCGGAGATACTGACCGCGCCCAGGCACGCCCCGGTGCGGTCGAAGATCGGCGCGGCCACACAACAGACGTTCGGCTCACGCTCTTCGTCGTCGAGGGCGAAACCCTGCGCCCGAGCAGCCATGATCGCGGCGCGCAATGCATCGGGCGTGGTGAGCGTCTGCGGAGTAAAGCGCTGCAGGGGTGTGATTAGGAGGTAGCGTTCGAGCACTTCGGGCGGCAGGCCGGCCAGGATCGCCTTACCGGCGCCGGTGCAGTAGAGCGGCACACGCTGGCCCACTTCGGTAAACATGCGCACCATATGCGGGCTGGGCACCTGCGCACTGTACACGCCTTCATCGCCGCGCAGGAGCAACAAATTGCTCGTCTCGGCAGTCGTTGCGGTAAGCTCCTGAAGAATCGGCCGGGCGATCTGATCGAGCTGGAAACGCCGGCTCGTGCCGGCCCGCGCGGCCATCTCCAACAGGCGCGGCCCGGGGCCGTAATGGCGCGTCGCTTGATCCTGCGCCGCATAACCCCGAACGACTAACGTACCCAACAGGCGGTGTACCGTACCCAACGGCAGATCGAGCTGTTCGCAGATCTGCGAAAGGCTCAGATCATCGTCGGCAATCGCCAGGGCTTCAAGAATATCAATCGTGCGCTCGACGGATTGAACCATAATAATGAGCTTCGTTGGGCTGCCGCAAGCACTGAGTTGCCGCAACTCGGCGCAAACTTTTCCACAGAGTGGAATTATACTCCACTCCAATCAGGGCAGCAATATGCTACGATGAAACTCTATGCCGCATTTGCCCATGAGTCGTCTGCGCGCCTTCGCGAGCCGCCCGACAGCCAGGAGCGCCGGCTGGCTGATCATCGATCGAGCGGTGCGCCTCGGCGGTGGGCTGCTGGTGAGCCTGCTGATTGCGCGGGCCCTCGGCCCAGAGGATTTTGGGCTGCTTAGTTATGCACTCACGATTGCGCTCTTCGCCACGGCAATGGCGGCCCTGGGCAGCGACGGCATTCTCGTGCGCGAACTGGTGCAAGCTCATGCTAAACCCGCGTCCACGCTTGGCAGTGCTGCGGCGCTCCGGCTCGGCGCCGGGCTGTTAGGGTTAGGCGTGGCCGGCCTCGCCGCCGCACTCCTCCGCCCTGATGATCGCACGCTCCTCGGCCTGACGGCTATTCTGGGCCTCGCAGCGCCGCTCGGCGCAAGCCAGGTAATCGACCTCTGGTTCCAGGCCGGCCAGCGCCCGCGCAATGTCGTGCTGGCTCGCAGCGGCGCTTTTTCCCTCGCCGCAGCATTACGCATCGGCTTGGTAGCCACCAATGCGCCGCTGAGCGCATTCGCCTGGGCAACGGCAGGGGAGGCATTACTGGGCGCCGGGGCCGCTATGGCCGTCTATCACCACGCCGGCGGGCGGCTTAGCGCCTGGCGGATCAGGGCTGAGCAATTGCGCATCTTACTGCGCGATGGACTGCCCCTGCTCGCAGCAAGCCTGCTGGTGACGCTCTACCTGCGCATCGATCAGTTGATGATCGGCCAATTGCTGGGCGATGCGCCACTGGGCATCTATTCGGCGGCTGTACGCCTCGCCGAGCCGTGGGTCGTCCTGCCAACAACGCTCATCACGGCGGCCCTGCCGGGCCTGGTGGCGCTACGAGCGAGCGACACCGCTGCTTTTGAACGCCGGGTCGGCCAACTGTACGCGGCGATTACGCTCTATGGCTATGCGATAGCCTTACTCGTAACCCTGCTCGCCAGCCCGCTGGTGCCGCTGCTGCTTGGCCCGGCCTTCGCGGCTGCCGTGCCGAGTGTGATCATACTTACCTGGGCCGGCCTTTTTGCTGCGCTGGGCAGCGCGCGGGGCGCCTACTTAACGGCAATGGGTTGGACGCACCTGCACACACCGACAGTCGCCCTCGGCGCGCTCGTCAATCTGCTGCTCAATTTCTGGCTCATCCCGTTGTACGGCCTGATCGGCGCAGCAAGCGCCTCGCTGATTGCCTACTGGATCGCCGCGCACGGCGCATGCCTACTCTTCCCCCGCCTCCGCCCCACGGGAGCGGCAATGACCCGCGCACTGCTCTGGCCGAAGTTTTGGTAGGATGGGAACAGTCTGACAGTCGCACAGTCCCCAGTCTGACAGGCGCACAGTCCCCAGTCTGACAGGCGCACAGGCGGACAGGCGGGCAGGAGCCGGGAGGCACGCGGCAGGAGCCGGGAGGCGATAAGGTAGAGACGCTCCGGCGGAGCGTCTTTACACGGCAGGCGGTACGATGACCCGATTACGTTCGTATGTCGGATTTCCCTTGCACATGCTGCGGCGCCCAGGGCAGGCGCGGCATGTTCCACGCTGGCTGGCGTCGCTCCTGCCTGCGCCGCTACGACCTACCGTGCCCTGGCTGGTCTTCGACGCAATCGATGACCTTGAGCGGATCGAGTTGCGCGGTGCGCGGGTGTTTGAGTACGGCAGCGGCGCATCAACCCTTTACTGGCTGCGGCGCGGCGCTACACTGACTTCAGTCGAGCACGATCCGACCTGGCACGCGCAGGTGCGCCGCCGGTTGCCGCCCGACACAACGCTCGATTATCGGCTGGTGCCGCCCGAACCCGGTTCCCACGCTGATCCGGCCGATCCGACAGCCTACGCCTCGGCGGCGCTGCCGGGTCGGTGCTTCAAGCATTATGTTCACCAGATCGACGCCATACCCAACGGCAGCTGCGATCTTGTCCTGATCGATGGCCGCGCACGCCCAGCCTGCCTGGTTCGCGCTGTACCGAAAATCCGCCCCGGCGGGCTGCTGATCCTCGACAACTCCGATCGGCCCTACTATACGGCGCAGCTTGGCGCGGCATTAGCCGATTTTACGCCGACGATCTACTGCGGCGCAGTTCCCGGCGTGCCGGTGTTTGCTCAGACAACGTTTTACATGCGGTCGTAGGAGCACGTCACTCCCGCATCGGCGCGGCGCGACCCGCTCCTACGGAAGCAATTGGATGTTACGATGCGATCATTCTTGCGCCGCGTCATCACGCGAACGGCCCTACGCTATTCCGCCGCGCCGCAGATCATCATCGGCGCAGGGCAGTACGGCCAGCGCGGCTGGATCGCGACTGATGCAACGAGCTTGAATCTGCTGGTTGAAGCTGATTGGCGGCGCGTGTTGCGCGAAGACAGCGTAGCCGCAATCCTGGCCGAGCACGTCTGGGAACACCTTGATCCCTCTGATGCCCTGGCGGCCGCGATCCGCTGCCGGCGCTATCTGCGGCCTGGCGCACATTTGCGCATCGCCGTGCCCGACGGCCTGCACCCCGATCCGGCCTATCGCGCGGCAGTGCGCCCCGGCGGAAGCGGAGCCGGCGCCACCGACCACCGTGTGCTCTACACCCAGCGCAGCCTCGCCGGCCTGCTCAGCGCTGCCGGGTTTTCCGTACGCCTGCTCGAATATTGGGACGCGCAGGGACACTTTCACGCTGCGCCCTGGCGTTCCGCCGACGGGCACATCCGCCGCTCGGCCCGCTATGATCAGCGTAACGCTGATGGCGTGCTGCGATATACGTCGTTGATTGTGGACGGGCTGAAGCAGTAGGACAAGGCGGCAGGCGGCAGGCGGGCAGCGTCCGCAGATGGCGCAGATGATGAGGCGCAGGTTTTGCGGCTCTAGCAGAGAACTGCCCGACTGTCAGACTGCCCGACTGCCCGACTGTCAGACTGCCCGACTGCCCGACTACCAGACTGTCAGACTGCCCGACTGCCCGACTGCCCGACTGTCAGACTGCCCGACTGCCCGACTGCCCGACTGCCCGACTGCCCGACTGTCAGACTGCCCGACTGAACTCAGCCCAGGGCGCGGCGCAGGTCGAGCAAATTCAAGTTCAGGCCGTGCCGGGCATCGGCGTGGCGGATGCGGAAGAGCGGCAGCGGTGCATTGGGGGCAATCCGGGTAGCAAGGGCGTATACGCCGCTGAAATCGGCATGGGCGCGGGCCTGGGCGCGGGCCACTGCCGGGGTAGGCCCAACGATCACGATCTGGGCGTCCAGTCCCGTGTGGCCGATCAGCAGATCATCCTCCATGCCGCGCAGCGCGTCGGCCATCCGTACCAGCAGCGCCTCGGCGCCGGCTCGGCCACGCAGGCGCGCCTGCCGACGGAAATCGGCCAGGCTCAGGCTGAGCGCCGACCATCCAGGTTGCGCCGTAGCCGCGGGCAGTGCTGCGGCGAGTGCGTGTAGGCCGGGCAAACCCGTAACCGGATGCGTCGCTTCGATGCTTGGATGGGCGAGGGCGTAGGCAGCCAGACGGGTATGCGCCGCAGTGGTAAGCGGCAGCAATGCTGTTAGCCGGTAGAGCAACATGCCGAAGCTAAACGGCTTCACAAGCGTATCGTCGAGCAGGCCGTATTCCGGCGCGTGCAGATCCATCGCCGAGACGGTGAGGATCGGCAGGCGCGCCGTACGCCGATCAGCGCGTAGGGCGGCATGCAGCCGTTGTCCATCGAGGCCGGGTTTGTTCACATCGGTGAGCAGTAACCAGGGCCGCATACGCTGCGCCAACTCCAGGGTAGCCCAGCCGTCGCCGCCCGGCGCCTCAACAATCTCCATCCCGTGCGCGGGCAGCAGCGTGGCATAGATGCGCCGAATCGCGACATCGTCGTCGCTCACCAGAATGCGCGCGATGGGCTGAGGCAACACTGTTGACGCAGGCAGATGGCGCCCCAACGCCGCTTCACGGGGGCGTTGCGGATCGTAGTGCGGTTCAGTGCAGGGCAAGGAGCCAATCATCGGCGGTAGTACCTGTGCTGGTGAGGGATTTGTCGTTCTTACCTACTCAAACGCATGCTTGCGCCGAAAAGTTACGCCGTGTTTGAAGCAAAATGGAATCTGCTCCGCCGCCTAGCGTCCGCCGCCTGCAGGGCATGCGCAACGTCGGTACACGGCCGCGGAACGCCCGCACCCCCATCCCCTCTTCCATTCAGGAAGCGGGGAGATAGCGTATTGCAATGCTCTTTGTCGCCCCCGCTCCGCGTGACGAAGCGGGGGTTGGGGGGGTGAGGATAGCGCAGATCGGCAGACGTTGCGCATGCCCTGCCGTCGCATGCCCCATTGTTGCCGCTTCAGGGCGCTTATGCTACAGTAGGCGCGGCGGTGCGGCCCACGCCAATCGCTCTGGCGCCGCAGCTTACCTCATTCGACGGACATGTATGTTCGACACTGTGTTGATCGCAAATCGCGGCGAGATTGCCCTACGCGTGATGCGCGCCTGTCGCGAACGCGGGCTACGCTGCGTTGCCGTCTACTCCGAGGCCGACCGTGACGCGCCGCATGTGGCTTACGCCGACGCCGCCTACCTGCTTGGCCCAGCCCCTTCAGCCGAGAGTTACCTGAACATTCCGCGGATTATTGAGGTGGCCCGGCAGGCCGGCGCAGGCGCGATCCACCCCGGTTACGGCTTTCTGGCCGAGACTGCCGAGTTTGCGCGCGCTGTGGCTGCGGCTGGGATGGTCTTCGTCGGGCCGCCACCCGAGGCGATGGAACGCATGGGCGGGAAGACTGCCGCACGACGTGAGGCGACGGCAGCCGGGGTTCCGGTGGTGCCCGGCACCTTAGAGCCACTCGATGATGTGGCTGAGGTGCAACGTCTGGCTGAGCAGTTTGGCTACCCAATCGCAATCAAGGCCGTGGGCGGCGGCGGCGGGCGTGGCCTGCGCGTTGTGCGCAGCCCCAACGAGATCGCCGATGCCTTCGCGAGCGCGCGCCGCGAAGCCGAGACGGCCTTCAACAATGGCGAGTTGTATGTCGAGAAGTATCTCGACGACCCCCGGCATATCGAGGTGCAGATTCTTGCCGATAGCCATGGCAATGTCGTGCATCTGGGCGAGCGCGACTGCTCGGTGCAGCGCCGCCATCAGAAGCTGATCGAGGAATGCCCTTCGCCGGCCCTCGCGCCGGTTCTGCGCGCCGAGATGGGCGCCGCAGCGGTACGCCTTGCGCAGTCGGTGGGCTATGTGAGCGCCGGAACGCTGGAATTTCTCTACCAGGACGGGCAGTTCTATTTTTTGGAGATGAACACGCGCATTCAGGTGGAGCATACGGTTACCGAACAGGTCTATGGCATCGACCTGGTTGCAGCCCAATTGCGGATTGCCCAGGGCGAAGCGCTGAATCTGGATCAGGCCCAACTCACCCCCCGCGGCCATGCGATCGAGTGCCGGATCAACGCCGAAGACGCATTGCACGGCTTCCGCCCGGCCCTCGGCACCATTGGCGCCTACCGCGAGCCGGCAGGGTTGGGCGTGCGCGTCGAGAGTGGCGTGCGCGCCGACTATACTATTCCGCCTTTTTATGACTCGCTGCTGGCAAAACTGGTGGTCTGGGGTGCTGATCGCACCGAGGCGATTGCGCGCATGCGCCGCGCCCTGGCCGATTATCAGATCGATGGCGTGATCACAACGATCCCGTTCCATCGAGCCGCACTGGCGCACCCGGTGTTCCAAAGCGGTGAACTGAGCGTCAATTTTATTCCGCGCCACCCCGAACTAAGCGATCACATCGCCGCGTTCAGCCCATCCGCCGCACCGGTCGAGGCTGAGCCGCCTGCGGAGCCACGCGACTTCACGGTCGAGGTGAATGGGCGCCGCTTCGGGGTAAAAGTTTTTGGCGCCGGGGCGGCACCATTGGCCACCGCGCCCAACGCTCGCCCGGCAGGGGGCAGAAGGGCGGCGAGCGGCAAGCAAACCAGCTCCGGCCCAAAGGTGGATGGCGTCACCAGCCCAATCCAGGGCCGTGTCGCCGCTGTGCGTGTCGAGGCGGGCCAGCAGGTTGAGGCCGGCCAGATCCTCTTTATTGTTGAGGCGATGAAGATGGAAAATGAAATTACTGCGCCACACGCCGGGACGATTGCCGAAGTGCGGGTCGAAGCCGGCGTCACTGTCGAGGCCGGCGTGGTGCTGGCGACGTTTGCAGGATAATTGAGGAGTAGCTATGCCTAAAGATGTGATTACAACACGGGAAAAAGACTATAACCAGTGGTACCTCGATATTGTCCGCGAAGCCGATATGGCTGAGATGGCTGAAGTGGTGCGCGGTTGTATTGTGTTCAAACCGACCGGATGGGCGATCTGGGAGCTGATGCAGCGCGGCCTTGATGACCGAATTAAAGATACCGGCCACTCAAATGTGCAATTCCCACTGCTCATTCCCAAATCCTTCATAATGAAAGAGGCCGAGCACGTCGAGGGCTTTGCGCCTGAAGTGGCCGAGGTCACCCGCGCCGGCGGCGAAGAGTTAGCCGAGCCGTATGTCATCCGGCCCACCAGCGAGACGATTATCGGCCACTTCTATAGCAAGTGGATCCGCTCGTATCGCGACCTGCCCTTGCTCTACAACCAGTGGTGCAACGTGATGCGCTGGGAGATGCGCACGCGCCCGTTCCTGCGCACCTCGGAGTTCATTTGGCAAGAAGGCCATACAGCACACGCCACGGAAGCCGATGCTGAAGCGGAAACGCTGAATATTCTGCATAACGTTTATGCGGATTTCGTCGAGCAGGTGATGGCCGTGCCGGTGATCCGCGGGCTGAAGACGGAGCAGGAAAAGTTCCCCGGCGCACTGCGCTCCTACTGCATCGAGGCGATGATGCAGGACGGGCGGGCGCTACAGTCCGGCACCTCGCACAACCTGGGGCAGAACTTCGCCAAGGCCTTCGACATTACCTACACCGACCAGAACAATACCGTCCAGCACTGCTGGACAACCAGTTGGGGCGTAAGCACACGGCTAATCGGCGCACTGATTATGACCCACTCGGACGACGAGGGGTTGGTGATCCCGCCGCGTCTCGCGCCGATCCAGGTGGTGGTAGTGCCGATCTACAAGACCGACGAGGAGCGCACGAAGGTACTGGAGGCGGTGGCGCGCGTTACGAGCACCTGGAAAGGCCAGTTGCGCTTCAAGGTCGATGATCGCGACAACCTCAGCCCCGGCTATAAGTTCAACGAGTGGGAGTTGAAGGGCGTGCCGGTGCGGATCGAGGTTGGGCCGAAGGATGTTGAGAAGGGCAGCGTGGCGCTGGCCCGCCGCGATGTTCCGGGCCGCGCCGGCAAGAGCTTCGTGCCGCAAGAAGGCCTCACCGAGCGCATCCTCGGGTTGCTGGAGGAGATTCAGGCCGGCCTCTACGAGCGGGCGCTGGCATTCCGTGAAGAGCGCACCGCCGATGTTGCGAATTATGAAGAGTTAAAACAGCAGGTTGAGCGTGGTTTTGCGCGGGCCTACTGGGCCGGCAGCACTGAAGATGAGAAGCGCATCCAAGACGAGACGCGGGCTACCATTCGTTGCATTCCGCTCGACCAACCGGGCGTGAGCGGGAAGTGTGTCTATACCGGCCAGGAAACCGATCAGATCGTGATTTTTGCGCGGGCATACTGAGCACAGGGTGACGATTTGGTAAAGGGAGCGCAGACGCTGAAGCGCTGCGCGTTGCCAGGCGGCAACCGACCGCTGAAGCGGCAGAGGGCGTTGCTGGCGTGGGTTGCCATACGGCTTACGCTCGCCCCATTAACGCTAATTTAACCAGTTTTGGCTGATGCTTAGCTCACGATTGGTTAAAAGTTATCCCGATCTGTGGAAAAGTTGTGGATAAGTGCGGGTTATGTTGGGACGTAGCGTGCTACGTCCCAACATAACCCGCCTCAATTTTCCCTCTTTGACGCACCGAGCATTGCTGCATACACCGCAACATGGCGCTGGGCAATGGCGGCTTGGGTAAATTCAGCGCGCACGCGGGTGCGCCCGCGCTTGCGTAGATCGCTGGACAACGCCGAATCATGCGCAAGGCGCTGGATCATGGCGCTGAGGGCGGGCACGTCGCCCTCGGGGAAGACGAGGCCGGCATCGCCGATAACGTGCGGAATCTCACCCGAGCTCGAACCGATCACCGGCACGCCGCAACTCATCGCCTCGATCAGCACGCGGCCAAACTGTTCCTTCCAGTTCGGCGTCGTGCGTGAGGGCAGCACCAGGGCGTCGAAGCTGCGCAGGGCTTCCGGCACGGCGGTACTGCTCACGCCGGGCAGAAGTTTCACTCGTTGGGCGAGGCCGCGCTCGGCCACCCGGCGCTCGATCGCGGTGCGCTGTGCCCCGTCGCCAACAAGCTGCAAATGAATGGTGGACGGCAGGGCGGCAACGGCGTCGATCAGATCGAAGATGCCCTTCTCCGGAACGAAACGCCCCAGATAACCCACCACAAAGCGATCCTTCGTGGAACGTGGTTCAGCCGGGGTGAACAACTCCGGATCAACACCGAACTGCGGCACGATCGTCAGCGGGCCGGTGTAGCCATGGCGCCTGATAATTGCGGCGGCCTCCTGATTGCAGGCGAGGGCATGGGCGGCGTGGCGGAAGTTGTAGCGCTCGAAGAGGTTAAAGGGCGGCGGATAGACGCGCTCGATGTTGGCGTAATTATAGAAGCAGCAGCGTGCGCCCACGGCCATTCCGGCACGCATGGCCTGAAACGTGGCCAGGTTAAACGACTCCTCATCGATATGGAACACATCGGGGCGCAAGCGCTCCAGGGCGCGGCGCAGCCCGCGGTAGAAGTGCAGATGATGCCGCCCATTCAGCACAATCGGCAGTGTCTCTAGGTTATAACCCGCTGTATACCGCCGTTCGAGCGGGACCAGACCTACGCGCGGCTCGCGCCAACCGGGCGGTACAAGGGCGGTGAGTTCAACGCCGAGGTGCGCGATCTCCTCCAGTTTCTTCTGGTAGGCGCCGACGACGAGGGCTTTGGAGAGGATGACGACACGCATGGTTATGGGGTATCGCGCCTTGAAGTATCGCGCCCTGAAGGGCGCTGCTTAATGCGGCGGAGCAAAGAGCCGCTGAAGCGGCCCCGGTTGGAGCCGTTTGCGACGCCACCCATCCGGCCCCGGTTGGGGCCGTTTGCGACGCCACCCATCCGGCCCCGGTTGGAGCCGTTTGCGACACCACCCATCCGGCCCCGGTTGGAGCCGTTCGCGACACCACCCATCCGGCCCTTTTGGGGGTAGGTTTTTTCGGCCCAGCCGCCCATTCCCCGCACCCCA
>JBBRUG010000172.1:0-12481 GCA_038247995.1 Chloroflexales bacterium
ACGACCGACGACCGACGACCGACGACTGACGACTGACGACTGACGACTGACAACCGACGACCGACGACCGACGACTGACGACTGACGACTGACGACCGACGACCGACGACCGACGACCGACGACCGACGACCGACGACCGACGACCGACGACAGGCGCTCAGCCCTCAGCCCTCAGCCCTCGTCAGGTACTCTCCGGGTACAGCCTGCCTGCTACACTACCGCCAGTGATGACAGCACATCAGCGCCGTTCCAGACGGCACACGGAAGGGATAAACTATGACCCTGGATACGAGCAGCATGATCCTGGCTCAACGCGGCGATCAGAACCCGCTCGACACAGTTGAGGATCAACTGCGTGCGCAGATCTTTGGGCAGGAACGCGCAATCGAGAGCGTGATCCGACTACTTAATCGGGCGCGCTTCGGCTTCTCCGCCGGCAACCCGCGCCGACCGCGTGCGACGCTGCTCTTCCTTGGGCCTACCGGTGTCGGCAAGACGGCCACCGCCCGCGCACTCGCGCAACTGCTCCGTCCCGATGGCGAGGCGTTCCTCAAGATCGACTGCTCGCTCTTCAGCCAGGGCCACGAAGTAAGCGCACTTGTCGGCGCGCCGCCCAGCTATGTCGGGCGTGACCAGAAACCGCTGCTCAACCCCGAGATCATTGAGCAAGAAAATAGCGTCATCCTCTTCGACGAGATCGAGAAGGGCCAGCCAGAGCTATGGAACTTGCTCTTGCAGATCATGGAGGATGGCGAGATCCTGCTGCTCAACGGCGGGCGCCGCGTGAGCTTCCAGAATAGCGTCGTGGTCTTTACGACCAATGTCGGGGCCAAAGAGATGGTCGATTTTCTCGACCGGCGCACGATCGGTTTCCGCACACCGCACCAGGATGTCGAGTCGACCGGCCAGCAGATCTATCAGATCGGTTTTGAAGCGCTCCAGAAGGTCTTCCAGCCCGAGTGGATCAACCGGCTCGACGAAATCGTGGCCTTCCGTCCGCTTTCGAGCGATATTTTGCGCCAGGTGCTCGATCGGATGCTGCTTGAAAGCAACGACCAGTACCTGCGCCACGGCATCCGCGTTGAAGTGGCCGCTAATGCGAAAGAGTACTTGCTCGACAAGGGCTTCGATTCGCGTTTTGGCGCTCGCCCGCTGCGCCAGCGGCTGCTGAAAGATATCGACGCACCGCTCGCTGATCTGCTTGCTTCCGGCGGCATCCCCACCGGCAGCGCAGTTCTGGTTAGCTACACCGGTGTGGACCAGCACGGTCAGGCGTTGGCGTTTTACCATCACTCCGAGCCGGAGTTGTTGCGTCAGGCCGAAGAATTACGTCAAGCTGAAGTTGGCCGGGTTGGCGTTGGGCAGAATGACGGGCCGCAACCGCCAAGTGTCAGCCTGAGCAGCGAGCGCGGCAACGCCGCCGAGAGTTCCGCCGGGCCGATGGGCGCCCGCGGGCCGCGCGTTACACCGCGGCGAGGATTTGAGACTGGTAGGAACTAAACGAAAAAGCCCTGTCAGGTTGCTACAACCTGACAGGGCTTCTTTTTATTGACGCTGCTTGTTACTTACACCGACACGACCTGCGCACCGCCGGTTGGGGCTTCGCCCTCAGGCGCTGGGGCGCGGCGCTCGCGCTTCACCACCGACATGTCGGGTTCGGCACCTTCGGCAAGTGGGCGCTTAAAGACGAAGTAGCTGCGGCCCGGCATAACGTGCTGCACGCCGGTGAGATCCCAGCCATCCACGCCCAGGCCGTTGAGGAAGCGCCGCCCAAAGGCACTATTGCGCTCGCCCTCCTCCGGGTGCGTCTCCTCGCCCTCCACCGACACGCGCTCCCAACCTTCAACGAAGACAACTTTGTACTCCCACTTTGTGGCGTTCATGGTGATGTTCCTCATTCTTTACATGCATGTACCGGCGTGTCACAACGCGCCTCGGTACGTTTACGACCACCTCCATCGCGGCAACCGATGGGGCGAGCCGACGATTCCCCTTCCCTGTGGGGTGTCTGGAGTGTAGCATGAGTACAGCTAGAAGTCAATTACATGATTACACGTAACTAAACATCTTCGCTCAGTTGCGTTGGCGCGCGAACCGCTTATTCCGGCGTATCCGGATGTTTCTCAAGTTTTTGCTTATTTTATTGACAATATCGAAAAACGCTGGTAGACTAGTAGTAGTTCGGAGGGTTCCTACTATGACACTACCAGGGTATCCCAAGGCCAGTCCGGCGGGTCAGATCCTGCAATATCTGCAACGCCAGGGCGAGGCCACAGTCAAAGAGTTGGCGGAGTTATTGGGCATCAGCACCACTGCGGTGCGTGACCACCTGATTCACCTGCAAGCCGACGGTATGATCAACGTGCGCGCCGAGCGCCATGGCCCTGGTCGGCCGCGGTTGGTGTATGCGCTGAGTGAGAAGGCTCAGAGCAGTTCACCCAAGCAGTACGACCGGCTGATCTCGCTCTTGCTGCGTGAATTAGCTGCCGAGGGCGGCGCCGAGTCGGTCGAGCGCATGCTCGGTCGGGTGGGTACACGGCTCGCCAACGAGTATCAGGACCGCATTTCCGGCATCGGTATGCGCGAACGGCTGACCGAGTTGCGCGTCCTCCTTCAGCAACGCGGTGTTGTTGCCGAAGTTGACCCCGACGGCGAGAGTATCCGTTTCTTCTCGTGCCCGTATTACGATGTTGCCCACGCCCATCCGCAGGTTTGCGTGATGGAACGCCGCATGATCGAGCAGGTGATCGGTGAAGATCTCGATCTGGAGAACAACATCCGCGACGGCGCGCACAGCTGCCGCTTCACCCGACGGCCCGGCGAGATCGCCCTTATACCGAATGAACCAAAGAACTGAAGAACCAAGGAACCAAAGAACTGCATTAAAATGCTCTTAGTTCGCTTGTTCCTTTGTTCGCTGGTTCCTTGGTTCCTTATCACACTATTGTCGTACTGTATTTTCGTATAAATCATCTCCGAGGAAGGTATGAGCAACGATCTGGTAATCAAGGATCTGCATGCAAGCATTGGCGACACCGAGATCCTGAAAGGCGTAAACCTGACGATCCGGGCCAGCACAGTCCACGCGGTTATGGGGCCGAATGGTAGCGGCAAAAGTACCCTCGCCCATATCGTCGCTGGGCACCCTGGCTATGCAGTAACAAGTGGCGAGATTTGGTACAAAGATCAGAACATTCTCGAATTAGACGCCGACGACCGCAGCAAACTCGGTATTTTTCTGGCTTTCCAGTACCCTGTTTCGGTGCCCGGTGTCACGGTAGCCAACTTCCTGCGCGCCGCGCTCAACGCGCACCGCGCCGAAGAGGGTGTTGATCCGAAGAAGACGGCTATTCCCGTCGCCGAGTTCCGCAAGCAGATCCGTGAAGGCATGAAGACGCTAGAGATGGACGAGGGTTTCGCCCGGCGTTACCTCAACGAAGGCTTTTCCGGCGGCGAGAAGAAGCGCCTTGAAATCCTCCAGATGACGATGCTCAAGCCAAGCATGGCCGTGATGGACGAGACCGACTCAGGCCTCGACATTGACGCGCTGCGCATCGTGGCTGAAGGTGTGAACCGGTTGGCCGGCCCAGATATGGGCGCCCTGGTGATCACCCACTACCAGCGCCTACTGAACTACATCAAGCCGCAGTATGTCTCGGTGATGATGGAAGGCCGGATTGTGCGCGATGGTGGCCCCGAATTGGCGCTCGAACTTGAGGAGAAGGGCTACGACTGGCTGCGCGAAGAATTGGCCAGCGCGGCGTAGGAGTAAGAACAGAGAACAAAGAACAGCCTGCAGATCCCAGACCTTGGCGCTTAGTTCTCCGCTCTCCGCCCTTAGCTCTCTAGGAAAAGCTATGTCATTACTAACTATTCAAGATCTCACCGCCGCCGAGATCACCGAGCGTGCCCGCGCCGCCGGTGAACCCGAGTGGCTCGTCGAGCGCCGCCAGGAGGCCTGGGCGCACTTTGTTGATGCGCCGTCGCCCGAGTGGCGCCGCACCGATATCAGCGCCCTGGATCTGGCGAAACTGGCTCCAACCGAGACGGCGCAAGGCACCGCCATTCAGTGGGACGAGACGCTTGCCGCCCAGGGCGTGATCTGCACCAGCCTGGCCAATGCCGTGCGCACCCACGCTGATCTGGTACAGAAGTATCTGGACGTTGCCGTACCGTTTCAGGCGCACAAATTCACCGCGCTGCGCGCTGCACTCTGGCAGGACGGCTTGTTCCTCTATGTGCCGAAGAATGTCGCCCTTGATGTACCGCTGCGTGTGATCTACACACTCGCTGCCGGCGCGCAGGCCGCCTTCCCGCGCACACTCGTGGTATTGGAAGAGGGCGCCAGCCTGACCCTGATCGAAGAATACACCTCGAATGACCGGGCCGAAATCGCCCTGGCCGGCCCATCGAGCGAGATCTTTGCCGGCCCCAACAGCAATATTCGCTTCATCAGCGCGCAGCACTGGGGCAGCAAAATCTATCACTTCGGCGCGCAGCGGGTTGTGCTGGAGCGCGACGCCAACGCCGAGTGGACTTCGATTGCACTTGGCGGCCAGGTGCAGCATATCGATGCTGAAGCGACGCTACTCGGCAATGGCTCGCGGGTGAACTGGCTCGGGGCAACCTTCGCCAGCGACGACCAGATCCTCTATAGCGGGCCCTGGTTGCGTCACGCCGGCGACAACGCCGAGAGCTTTATGCAGTTCAAGACGGTCGTCAACGACAAAGGTTATTCGGTCTTCGACGGCATGATCAAGATTGAACTCGCTACAAAAGCTACGGCCACGCGCCTGGAAGAGCACGCACTGCATCTCAGCCCTGAGTCGCGCAACGACTCGATCCCGGGCCTGAAGATCGACTCGAACGATGTCTTGCGCGGCGGCCACGCCTCAACGAGCGGCGATGTCGATGACATGCAACTCTTCTATATGCAGGCACGTGGGATCAATCGCGACGAAGCCAAGCGTATGATCGTGATGGGCTTCCTAGCGCCGGCCCTTGATACTATTCCGGTAGACGGACTGCGTGAAGAATTGACGAGCATTATTGAAGGCAAGATTTAAAAGGCAAAAAGTAACATGGCGGCCGCGCCCTAGGCGCGGAGTCATTTTGCAGCTTTACATTTTGCCTTGAGCAGCTCCTATGGCAACTCTGACTCAATTCGATGTTCTGGCCATCCGCCGCGACTTCCCGATTCTCCACCAGGAGATGCGCGGGAAGCCACTGGCCTTTCTCGACAGTGCCGCTTCCTCCCAGAAACCACGCCAGGTCATCGATGCCCTGGAGGACTATTATCGGCGCTATAACGCCAATGTCCACCGCGGCGTCTATAAGCTGAGTGAGGAAGCGACATTCGCCTACGAGCGAGCGCGGGGCAAAGTAGCCCGCTTCATCGGCGCGCAGAGCCACCGCGAGGTGATCTTCACCCGCAACACCACCGAGGCGATTAACCTAGTGGCGCAGGCGTGGGGCGGAGCGAATTTGCAGCCCGGCGATCGTATTCTGCTGACCCTGATGGAGCACCACTCCAACATTGTGCCCTGGCAGATGATCGCCCAGCGCACCGGCGCAAAACTCGATTACATTGGGTTGGATGGCTCGGGGCGGCTTGCGCTTGAGGAGTTAGACAGCAAACTCACTGCGGCGACAAAGATCGTCGCGCTCACCCACCAGTCGAACGTGCTCGGCACAGTTAACCCGGTGGCGCAGATCGTGGCGCGGGCACACGCTGTCGGCGCGCTTGTGCTGTTAGACGCCGCGCAGAGTGTGCCGCACATGCCTGTTGATGTGCAGGCATTGGACGTTGACTTCCTGGCTTTCAGCGGCCATAAGGCGTGCGCGCCGACCGGCATTGGGGTACTCTGGGGCCGCCGAGCGCTGCTCGAAGCGATGCCGCCCTTTCTCGGCGGTGGCTCGATGATCAAGATCGTCGAGTTGGAGCAGAGCACCTATGCCGACATTCCGGCCCGCTTTGAGGCCGGCACACCGGCAATTGGCGAGGCAATTGCGCTGGGTGAGGCGTGCGATTACCTCAGCGCGATCGGGATGGACGCCGTGTTTCGCCACGAGCAGGAGCTAACTGCCTATGCACTGGAGCGCCTGAGCGAAGTGGATGGCCTGACCATCATTGGGCCGACAACGCCCGAAGATCGCGGCGGGGCGATCAGCTTCGACCTCGAAGGCGTCCATCCACACGATGTCGCGGCCATTCTCGATGGTGAAGGCGTGGCGGTGCGCGCCGGGCATCACTGCACGCAACCGCTGCATCGCCACCTCGATTTGACGTCCACAACGCGGGCCAGTTTCTATATCTACAACATCGCTGAAGAAATTGATCGGCTGGCAAGCGGTTTGGTGAAGGCGCGGAAGCTCTTTAGCTAACAGTTTGCAGTCTGACAGTCTGACAGTCTGACAGTTCGCAGTTTAGGTAATCGGACAGCGCGAATTGAGTGAGGACTGCGGACTGCGGACTGCGGACTGAGGACTGAGGACTGAGGACTGATATGGATGAACTGTATCGCGAAGTTATTCTAGAACACGCGAAGCATCCGCAGAACTACGGCACCATGGATGCGCCGGATGTCTCGCAGGAAGAGTACAACCCGCTCTGCGGCGATCGTGTGCGGCTCGACTTGCGGATCAGCGATGGGTTAATCACCGATGTGCGTTTCAGCGGGCGCGGCTGCGCAATCAGCCAGGCCTCGGCCTCGCTGCTCACCGATGAACTAATCGGCATGCCGGTCGAAATGGCAAAAGTCTACTCGAAAGACGATCTGCTTGAACTGATCGGCATCCCGCTGGCTAATAATCCAACCCGGCTCAAATGCGCGCTACTCGCGCTCAAAGCGCTCAAAGCCGGCTTGTACGGCGTAGGGCATGTTCATGACGAGGATTTGTGAGAACCAAGAAACCAGGAAACCACGGAACCACGAAGGCGCGAGTTACTGCCAGGTTCTATAATCCCGGAGTTCCTCGACTCCGTGATCAGGTAATTTCTCGGTTCTTTGGTTCTTTGGTTCTTTGGTTCCTTCATTAGGAGGTATACACGTGGTAGCAGAGACACTTCAGTTTGATTATTCCAAGTACGGGTTTCGCCAGGAAGAGAACTATATCTACAAGGCGCCGAAAGGGCTGAACGAGAAGGTCGTGCGCGAACTTTCGGGGATGAAAGGCGAGCCGGAATGGATGCTCAAGCGCCGCCTCAAGGCGCTGGATATTTTCAACAAGAAGCCGGTGCCGCTGGTGGGCATGTGGGCCAACCAGGAGTTGGCCGATCTCGACTACGACAAGATCCACTATTTCGTGCGCGCCGGTGAGCGACCCCAGACTGATTGGGACGCCGTGCCGCAGGAGATCAAGAATACCTTTGAGCGCCTGGGCATCCCCGAGGCCGAGCGCAAGTTCCTCGCCGGCGTCGGCGCGCAATACGAGTCCGAGGTGGTTTACCACTCGCTGCGCGAAGAATGGTCGAAGCTGGGCGTGATCTTCCTCGACACCGATACCGCGCTTAGAGAGCAACCGGAGATCTTCAAAGAGTACTTCGGCACGATTATCCCCTCGGCCGACAACAAGTACGCCGCACTGAACACGGCGGTTTGGTCGGGCGGATCGTTTGTGTATGTACCGAAGGGCGTGAAGGTCGATATCCCACTCCAGGCCTACTTCCGGATCAACGCCGAGAACATGGGCCAGTTCGAGCGCACGCTGATCATCATTGATGAAGGCGCCGAAGCGCATTACATCGAGGGCTGCACCGCGCCGATCTACTCCACAAACTCGCTGCACTCGGCGGTGGTGGAGATCGTGGTCAAGAAGGGCGGCAAGTTCCGCTACACAACGATCCAGAACTGGGCGAATAACATCTTCAACTTGGTTACCAAGCGCGCCGTGGCCCACGAAGAGGCGAGCATGGAATGGGTCGACGGCAACATCGGCAGCAAGCTGACGATGAAGTACCCGTCAGTCTACCTGATGGGGCGCAAGGCGCGCGGCGAGGTGCTCTCGGTGGCGTACGCCGGCAAGGGCCAGCATCAGGACGCCGGCGCAAAGATGATCCACATCGCGCCAGAGACGACGAGCCGGATCACCAACAAATCGGTGAGTAAGGACGGCGGCAAGACGACCTATCGCGGCCTCGCCAAAGTGGCGCCGGGCGCCTACGGCTCGAAGATCAACGTCAACTGCGACGCGCTAATCCTCGACGACCGGTCGGCATCGGATACCATTCCGTTCATCGAGATCCAGGAAGATCGCTGCGACTTGGCACACGAAGCGACGGTAGGCCGGATCGGCGCCGAGCAACTCTTCTACCTCATGAGCCGCGGTTTGCCCGAGGCCGATGCGATGTCGATGATTGTGCTGGGCTTCATGGAGCCGTTCACCCGCGAACTGCCGATGGAGTACGCCGTGGAACTGAACCGCCTGATCCAGATGGAGATGGAAGGGTCGGTTGGGTAGATTAGGCGTCCGACGATAGTACGCTGGAGTGGCTTTGGGGCGGCTCACGAGCCGCCCTTACAGTGACCGAGAGAGTATCCTATGTCAGCTATCCAGATCGGCCAGATCGCCGATGTGCCCGAGGGAGCCGGGAAGGCGTTTGCTGTGCAGGGGCACCGGATTGCGGTCTTCCGTGTCGACGGCGAACTGTTTGCAATGGACGATACCTGTTCGCATGCCGAAGCTTCGCTGAGCGAAGGCGAGCTTGACACCGATGAATTGTGCATCGAGTGCCCGCTGCACGGCTCAGTGTTCGATTTGCGCAGCGGCAAGCCACGTACGCTGCCCGCTTTCGAGCCGGTACAAACGTATAAGGCTTACGCTGAAGGCGATGCACTATTTGTTGAGTATCCTGCGTAAGAACTTGACTTTAACTGGCCTTCACAGTACAATAGGCCTATCTGGCGAAGACGGGTGACAGCTGGCAAGCGCAATGGGGCGCCGACCGCCTGGCGCCCGTCTTCAGTCTATTTTGAAGGAGTATGTCATGGCCGACTACGCTCATCCTGAGGTTCTGGTCGATACAGCCTGGGTTGCCGATCATCTACACGACCCGAACGTCCGCCTGATCGAGAGCAACGAAGATATTCTGCTCTACGATACCGGCCACATTCCGGGCGCAGTAAAGATCGACTGGGTCGCTGACTTGAACGACCCGGTTGTACGCGACTACCTCGATGCCGAGCGGTTTGCGGAACTCCTGACGAGCAAGGGGATCGCCAACGACACAACAGTTGTTTTTTATGGCGACAAAAATAACTGGTGGGCGACGTACGCCTTCTGGGTGTTCAAGCTGTTCGGCCACAAGGATGCCCGCATGCTGAATGGCGGCCGGGCCAAGTGGATCGCCGAGGGCCGTGAGGTGACGCGCGACGTCCCCAGCTACCCGGCCGGCAGCTATCAGGCGCCTCAACGCGATGATGCAAGCATTCGCGCCTTCCGCGACGATGTGCGCGAACACATTAAGCAGAGCGGCACCGCGCTGGTGGATGTGCGCAGCCCGCAGGAGTTCAGCGGCGAGCGCACGCACATGCCCGAGTATCCGCAGGAAGGCACGCTGCGTGGCGGCCATATCCCGACAGCGGTGAGTGTACCCTGGGCGAAGGCGGTCCGCGAGGACAGCACCTTCAAGCGCCGTGAAGAGCTCGAAGCGTTGTACGGCGATCTTGGCGTCACCCCCGACAAAGATGTGATCAGCTATTGCCGGATCGGCGAGCGCTCGTCGCACACCTGGTTTGTACTGACCTACTTACTCGGCTACCCACGCGTACGCAATTACGACGGCAGTTGGACCGAGTGGGGCAACAGCGTTGGCCTGCCGATCGAGAAAGGGAGCTAACGCCGCAACAAGTTGCGGCGTTAGCTCCCAAAAAACCTTATGGATCGTCAGGCGCTTATCGACCGGCTACTTGAGCATTACGACAGCCCGCGCCACAACGGGCCGTTGGATCACGCCGATATCGTGCAGCACGGCGGTATCCCCGATTGCGGCGATGTGGTGACGATCTATCTTGCCATCGATTCAACCGGCGAACGGATTGCCGGGCTCAGCTTTGAAGGCCAGGGCTGCACAATCAGCCAGGCGGCAGCATCGCTTCTGGCTGAACAATTCCAGAATGCGCCGCTAAGCGCGATCGAGGCTTTCAGTGAGGCCGATGTGATCGACCTGCTGGGGCGGGAAGTAGCCCAGGCCCGCCCGCGTTGCGCCACCGTCGCACTGAACACAATGCAAACGGCGGTGCTGCGGTGGCGACGGGAGCAGTCGACAGTCTGACAGACTGGCAGTCGACAGTCTGGCAGTCTGGCAGTCTGGCAGTCTGGCAGTCTGGCAGTCTGACAGTCTGGCAGTCTGACAGTCTGGCAGTCTGGCAGTCTAATAGTCTGGTAGCTTGGCATTGTCGACGCATTGATTCGGCCGGTCAGATGGACAAATACATTTCCACCCCATCGCCCGTAGAGGCGGCCCAACGTGTCCGCCCAGATGCCGTTGTGACGCCCCGGATGTCGTTGTGACGCCTGGGACGGATATGGTTATCGGGTGGTTATGCCCGTGGGCGACCACATTGGGTCGCCCCTACCCAACATCTAACCATGACCACTCCACTCGACCTCATTGGCAATACCCCGCTGCTACGCATCACTCGTGCGGTTGAATTACCGCCGGGCGTGGAACTGTATGCCAAAGCCGAATGGTACAATCTCGGCGGATCGGTGAAAGATCGACCGGCGCTGGCGATGATTAAGGCCGGGATCGCGCAAGGTCGTTTGCACCCCGGCATGCGCATCGCCGATGCAACCAGCGGCAATACCGGCATTGCGTATGCCACCATCGGCGCTGCGCTTGGCTATGGCGTAACGCTGGCGCTACCGGCCAATGCCAGCCTGGAACGTCGCCGCACCCTGCGCGCCCTGGGCGCTGAACTAATCCTCACCGATCCCGCCGACGGCACAGACGGCGCGATCCTGGCGATCCGCGAACGTGTGGCGCACGAGCCCGAGCGCTACTTCTACCCCGACCAATACAGTAATCCAGCCAACCCCGAAGCGCACTACGCGACGACCGCCCCGGAGATCTGGCGCCAGACTGATGGCCGCGTAACCCATTTTGTGGCTGCGCTGGGCACGAGCGGCACGTTTGTCGGCACGACACGCCGACTCCGCGAGTATAATACACATATCAAAGCGATCGCGGTGCAACCCGACAGCCCGTACCACGCTCTGGAAGGTGTGAAGCATATGGCGTCCGCACGCCTTGTGCCCACCATCTATGATGCAAGCCTGGCTGATGCACTGCTGGAAATCCCGAGCGAAACCGCGTTTACGATGGCCCTGCGCCTCGCGCGCCGCGAGGGGTTGTTCGTGGGCATTTCAGCTGCAGCAAATGTGGCGGCTGCCGCGCGTGTGGCTCGCGAATTAACTTCCGGCGTTGTGGTGACGATTCTCTGCGACAGCGCCGCCCGTTACCTGAGCGAACGCTTCTGGGAAGAAGAGGCATTTGCCGAAGGAGCGGGAATCTGAAGGCAAAAGGTAACATTGAGGCAGGGTGTACATCTATGCTCATTCTAACGATGGAAGCCACTGCGGCAATTGCCGCACACGCCGAGCAGACCTACCCCGACGAATGCGTGGGTTTGTTATTAGGCACGCTTGAAGCCGACGGCGTAAAGCGGGTGCAACTAGCCTTCGCCGTCGAGAATCGTTGGAGCGGTCAGGTACAACTTGCGGAAAACGATAATGCCGAATCGCGACGCGACCGCTTTTACCTCGATCCACGCGATTACTTACGTGCCGATCGTGAGGCGCGAGCAGCCGGGCTGGAGATAATTGGCTGCTACCATTCGCACCCCGATCATCCGGCGGTACCCTCGGAGCGCGATCGTACCGGCGCACAGGGCGTAGGCGGCGGGCCGAATTTCGCCTTCGTTATCCAAAGCGTCGTGAGCACACGAGCGACAGAACTTGCTTCGTGGCTTTTGCTCGACGAGGGGACCCATTTTGTCCAGGAAGATTTGCGGGTGAGTGGGTGAGGAGAAGGCAGACTGTTAAACTGTAAAGTGAGGAAACTATGGCCGTGACAATTACGATTCCTACCGCGTTACGTCAGTACGTGGGCGAACATTCCAGCATAAGCCTGGAGGCCGCTACGGTTGGCAACTTGCTGCGTGGCCTGGTTGAGCAGCATCCGGCGCTCGGCAAACATCTGTACAACGAGCAGGGCAAATTGCGCAGCTTTGTGAACGTCTACCTCGGCGATGAGGACATCCGCTACCTCGACGGCGAAGAGACGCCGGTGCGCGATGGCGATATGGTGAGCATTATCCCGGCAATTGCGGGCGGGGCCTAACGAAACCGGGTAGGTGGGGGGGGGGGGGGCCCCCCCCCCCAACCCCACGAAACAAAAAATAAATAATTTAAACATTTAAAAAATGAAAAATACACCCAAAAACCCCCCCCCAATATTAACCCAAAAAGGCATGGTGG
>JBBRUG010000173.1:0-12456 GCA_038247995.1 Chloroflexales bacterium
GGCGGCGGCGGCCCATGAAAGCTCAGATCGCGGTAGGCGTCGTCTTCGACTACCAGGACGCCATAGGTAGCTGCCAGGTGTACCAGGCGTTCGCGACGCGCGGCGGTAAGCGTGGTGCCGGTAGGATTCTGGTAGGTAGGGATGGTGTAAATAAACTTGGGCCGAATGCCCTGGCGCTGCAAATCGCGCAGGGTTTCCTCCAGCGCGTCCACATCGAGCCCTTCGGCATCAACCGGCACGCCGACCAGCCGCGCACCGGCGCGCTGAAACTGCCCAACAGCGCCGAGAAATGTGGGCGCCTCGATAATCACCGTGTCGCCCGGTTCAACCAGCACTCGCGGCAGCAAGCCGAGGATCTGGCCCGAACCGTAGCCCACCAGCACCCGATCGGCGTCGGCCGCAACATTCTCGCGCCGCAACCGCTCGGCGATCATTTCGCGGAGCGCCGGGTCGCTCGGGCCGTAATTTAACGCTGCATTGATATCGCGCGATAGCACTTGCGCGGCGGCCTCCAGCAGTTCTTCACGCGGGAAGAGCGCCGGATCGGCGAGGCCAAAGGCAATGCTGATCAGCGGAATCGGGCTTTCCGGCGGGCTGCCCCAACCACTCTGGACAAAGGTGCGCGCCTGGGGTGTAAACAGGTCGGCGAGGTTCATACGTTCCTTTCAATGGATGGGCATCGGGCGCGGCTTGCCGCGCCCGATGCCCAGATCACCCAATGGTTGCCGGCGCGCGGTGCAGCGGAAGCATCCCGGCCGCCGCCTGTTCGGGCGTGGGCAGCGCCGACTCGGCGGGTTTGTCGGAGGCGGCCATAATCAGCGCCCCGCGCTCGGCCAAGGCATGGCCTAGGGCAAGCAGTTCCGCCCCAATCGTCAACCGACCGTCGGCCATACGCTCTAGCGTCGCGCGGAATTCGGCCCGCCGGAAGGCCTTAAACGGCGTCGGATCGCCGATGGCCACCAGGCGGCTGAGTTCGGCGTGCAGCGGCGCGAGGGCGGGTAGGGTGCGCTCGGCGGTATCGGCGAGCAACTCGGCGAACGTGAATGGTTCAGGTGCGGCAACGCGCATGCGTAGATCTTCGAGGTCGATCGTGCCGGTACTGGCCAGTAACGCCGTTGCCGTCACATAATCCTGATTATCAAGCGTGAAACCATGCCAGTCCAGGTGGCAGAGATCGGCATAGATCCGCCGGAAGGCCGCGATCGGCAGATCCGGCCCACAGATTTCGGCGGCCACGGCCAGGGCGCCCTCGGCGCGCGCGTCGTCGATCGCACCGTCGCTGCGGCCCCGTGGGCCGAGCAGGGTCTTATCAATATCGATCAACAGCGCAGTTGTGGCCCAATCGATCCCGCGTCGGGCGAGCTCAGTCGCCCAGAGGTGCAGCAGCGCCCAGCGGGTGGCAATGGCCGTATCACCCTCCCAGGCCAACTCTTCGGGCGCCATCGGTCGGTCCGCGCCGATGAAAGCATAGGCCGGAAAGTTACAGTGGGTGCGCGTAAACTCGGCCAGCAGGCGGTCATTCGCCGTATCGCCGATCACAACCAGCGCGCTCAGGGCCGAGCCGTCGCGTTGGGCCTGGGCGGCTTGCGCAATTGCCAGGGCGGCATGAGCATAGGCCGGCTCGCGCTTGCGCGGCGGCTGATCACCGGGAATGCCCAATGCACGGGCCAGATCGCGCAGACGCGGCAACTGTGGATCACATGGCTCAAGATCGCGATAAAACACGCGGTCAGCGGTAAGGTCGGCGATGGTTGCTTGCATAATACGGATCATTATGGAGTACGGGCGTGTCGCGACGCGCCTGTACTCATTATGAAAGAAGCCCCTGGGCATACATCAGTTCGGCGTTGAGCACAGATCCTCCGGCGGCGCCGCGGATCGTGTTATGGCTAAGCACAACAAACTTGTGGCCGAACAGCGGGCATGGCCGCACGCGGCCGACAATCGCGCTCATGCCGCCGTCGCTGTCGCGATCACGGCGGGTTTGCGGGCGATCGGGTTCGTCGCGCACCTGGATGGGTTGCGCTGGAGCGCTCGGCAGTTTTAGCTCTTGCGGCAGGCTGCGGAAGTTGCGCATGGCGTTGATCAGTGCAGCGCTATCGACGGTACGCTCAAGGCTGACAGAGATGCAGGTCAGGTGGCCTTCCAGCACCGGCACGCGGTTGCAATGCGCCGAAATTGGGAATTCGGCCGGCACGATTACGCCATTGCGGAAGGCGCCGAGCATCTTTTGCGGCTCGATCTCGACCTTCGGCTCCTCACCGCCGATGTAAGGGATCACATTGTCGATCGCATCGTAGGACGGTACGCCAGGGTAGCCTGCGCCGGAAAGGGCTTGCATACTCACCAGGAGCATGCGGCTGACGCCAAAGGCATCGTAAAGCGGTTTGAGTGCCATCGTCGGGCCGGTAGCGGTGCAGTTGGGGTTGGCGACAATCGCCCCACTCCAGCCGCGTTGGCGCCGCTGCACCGCGATCAGTTCCAGGTGTTCCGGATTGACCTCAGGAATCAGCAGCGGTACATCCGGGTCCATCCGATGATCGCCGGCGTTCGTGCAGACAAGATGTCCGGCGCGCGCCAGGCGCTCTTCGATGGCGCCGGCGGTGCGGCTCGGCAGCGCCGAAAAGACCAGCGGCGTGTCCAGATCGGCGTCTTCGCCTAACACGCTCATGTCACGCACAGCGGCAGGCATTGGCGTGTCGAGCACCCAGCGGGTCACTTCGGCGTATGGACGCCCGGCACTGCGCGT
This sequence comes from Chloroflexales bacterium, assembly GCA_038247995.1. Classification (GTDB taxonomy): domain Bacteria; phylum Chloroflexota; class Chloroflexia; order Chloroflexales; family Chloroflexaceae; genus JBBRUG01. The sequence goes on from JBBRUG010000173.1 coordinate 2,750, forward strand.
GCTGCCGGTGAGTGCCGCGATCGCGAAGAATGGGTGATGTTGTAGCAGTTGAATGAAGCGCTGGCCTACCGTGCCAGTCGCGCCAAGCACGGCGACGCGGATCTTCGCCATGAGAACCTCCTCACGTGTGGAATCGTATCGCTGTATTATACCAATTGCCGCCGATTACTCTGCATCCGCCGAGCGATGGACACCTGCCGTCTGGCGCCTGCCATCTGCGCCTGCCATCTGCCGCCTGGTTATAGTGGTCATCTTACAACCAAGATTTCCCTAAAATCTCGTAAAAATGCCCTAGCCAGCCGGCCCTCAATGCTGTATAATCTCCAGGCAAGCTAGATGACAAAGTGTTTATGTTCCCCGACCTGACTTTCGCTATCTACTTTGCTCCTCCCACGCTGCAGGAGCCTATGGACTCTTGCTCGGCTTACGCATCATTGTGTAAGTCATGGTGGAACCGTGATCAATGCTGATCAACCGTGGAAGGAGGATTGTCGATGATCGACCCAACTGTACTGAGCCTCATCGAATCCGTGATCGAGTCGCCAGTCAAGCTGCACCTACTGGTGATGTTCCACGAGAATCAGCGTCTGGAAGCCACAGCATCGGCGGTCGCGGATCGCATTTGCCGCGATATCTGGAGTGTGTCGGAGGCGCTAGCTGAGCTTGCCGAAGATGGGGTGATACTCCAGGGCTCAACGGCGCACGGCGATCCGGCCTATCGTTATGGCCCCACCGCCGAGTTATGCCCGTTAATTGTGCGCTTTATGCGTAGCTACGACGATCCGCTGGAGCGTGATGTCATCCAGCGCGCCATCCGCGAGCAGGCCGATCTGGCCCTGTTTCGCCGCAGCCGTCCCTATGAGGCTGCGCAGATAGCGTAAGTCCCAGTAAGCCGGCGTTTCACCCTGGAGACCTGTTAGGGGGCCAAGGCCTACCTGACAGGTCTTTGCTGAGCCAACTGTCAGGTCTGTGCTAACTGTTACTGCACAACCCTCCTTTTATGCGCCTCTAACAAAGCCACCTTGACAGAGTCGAACACCTTTTCCTACAATACAAAGAGAGTCAAAAAGGGGAGGGTGCGCCCTCCTCTTGTCTGTGTTTGTGATTGGTAGCGTGAAGGTTGGCATCTATGAAAGATTATTATCAAATTCTTGGCGTGAGTCGCGGGGCCAATGAGCAAGAGATCAAACAGGCTTATCGGAAACTCGCGCGTAAATATCACCCGGATGTGAATCCCGGCGATACACAGGCCGAGGTGCGCTTCAAAGAGATCAATGAGGCGTACGAGGTGCTTTCCGATAAAGAGAAGCGTGCCAAGTACGATCGTTTCGGCTCGGATTGGCAGCGCTATGAGCAGGCCGGCCCAGGCGGCGATTTCAGCGGTGGCGATTTCTCCGATATTTTCGAGACACTGTTTGGCGGGCGAGCTGCGCCCGGCGGGCGGCGTCCGGCCGCCGGCGGGTTTAACATGCGTCTCGATGGTCAGGATATTGAGCAACCGGTCGAGATTACGCTCGAAGAGGCAGCCAGCGGCACGCAACGCAAGCTTGAATTTTCAAACCCCAATGGCTCGCCGCGAGTGATCACAGTCAAAATTCCGTCGGGCGTTGATACCGGCAATCGGGTGCGCGTGCCCGGCGAAGGCGCGCCGGGGCTCAACGGCGGCGCTCGGGGCGACCTGTACATGGTAGTGAAGGTACTGCCGCATGCCCGTTACGAACGTAAAGGCAGCGATCTCTCCCTGAAGGTCGATGCCGGGTTGTACACCCTGCTTCTTGGCGGCCAGATCCAGGTGCCGACGCTTGAGGGCAAGACGATCACGCTCACTGTGCCCGAGCAAACCCAGAACGGGCGTACGTTCCGCCTTTCCGGCCAGGGTATGCCGCATATGCGTGCCGCCAGTCGCGGTGATCTCTATGTTACCGTGAATGTCCTATTGCCCACCAACCTCGGCGAGCGCGAGCGTGAATTGATCCGCGAGTTGCGCCGGATCACCGAAGATCAACCGGTGTAGGGCCGCTACATGCAGCGGTCCTACACCGGTACATTCCTATCCCGCGCCTCCAATATCCCGCCGCTTGATCATGCGCCACGCGCTAAAATAGAAAAGCGCGCTGTAGAGGCCAATCACCAGGACAGCCTGCGGCCAGGGCGGCAGTTGGCTCAGGTCGAGGCCGCTCAGCAGCACCACCTGGTCGAGGCCGAAGAGTTGGCTGTTTTGCACCACCAGGGTGTTGATGTTCGGCTGAAGCAGTAGGTTAGTCATTGTGCGCAGCAACGGGTGGACGCCGGCAAGGGCGTTCAGCGATCCGGCGCCGATATCGACGGCGAGGAAGAGTAAGCCGCCGCCTACGCCCGCCAGCACCGAACGCCCATAGGCTGTGCAAGCCAGTGTAGCCAATATGTAGGGCAGCACAATATACAGGGCGCGCAGAAGCCCCAGCGGGAGGGCGAGCAGATCACGCCACCCCATGCCGCTGCCTCCGCCGAGCACTGCGGTAAAGATCAGCGCCAGCCCGGCCCCGAGCGCCAGAGCGACCAGCAAACCGACCGTCAGCGCCAGTAATACCGCCAGGGTCTTCGCCAGCAGAAACGCGCCGCGATCAGGGGCGCGAATGAGTAAGCTGCGCAGCGTGCCCCAACTGTAATCGCTGCCGAGGGCGCCGGCAGCCAGAATGATTGCCAGCAACCCGCCGATGCTGTTGAACTGACCGAGCACGGCGCCGAAGATGCCCGGAAACGTTAGCTGGTTACGCAATTCGGCGATCTGGGCATCGGCAAGAATGGCGATCCGCTCGTTGCCGCCAGTGAACGCGCCGACATGGAGCGCTACCACCAGAAACCAGAGCGTCAGGTAGAGCGTTAGTAAGCCCAGGAAGATGCCTAACAACACCCACGCAAGCGGTCGCCGCCAGAGTTTAAGCCATTCGGCGGCGCAAAGCTGGGGAAGCATTGGTTACGCCTCGTTGCTGGTCACGTCGAGGAAGAAGGTCTCCAGATCGCTTGATTGGACACCGAGTTCGGCTACGGCAACCCCATGTTGGGTGAGGTGGCTGTTGAGCGCGGCCGCCTGCTCAACCGGCGCATCGACGAGCAATATGTCGTCCTGGCGTTGTACGCCGCGTACCCCGGCGAAGTTAGCCAGGAGCGCTGCCGCCGCCGCCGGATCGCTGACGATACGCAGCCGTACGCCCTGGGTGCGCCGCAAGAGTTCGGCAACGCCGCCCATGCGGATCAAGCGACCGGCTTTGAGGATGGCGACCCGCGCGCATAATTGCTCAACCTCATGGAGCATATGGCTACAGAGCAGGATCGTGCGGCCATCGGCGGCGAGCGTACGGATCAGGTTCCGCACTTCGACGGTACCGGCCGGGTCGAGGCCGTTGGTCGGCTCATCGAGAATGACTAATGCGGGGTCAGGCAGCAGGGCCGCCGCGATCGCCAGGCGCTGTTTCATGCCCTGCGAATAGGTGCGTACGCGGTCATCGGCGCGGGCCGTCAGATCGACTGTTTCCAGCAGCGGGTCGATCCGCTTCGGGTCGACCCCACCGGCCTGGGCCAGGATGCGCAAGTTTATGCGCCCGCTCAGGTAGGGGTAAAAGGCCGGCGCCTCGATCATCGCGCCCACGCGGCGGAGCGCCGCAGCCGGCGTTGTCCAGACATCGTGGCCGAGCACGCTGGCCCGCCCAGCGGTGGGCTGCACCAACCCCAGCAACATCGCGATGGTAGTAGTTTTGCCGGCGCCATTCGGCCCAAGCAAGCCGAATACCTCGCCCTGGGCTACCTCCAGGTTCAGCGCATCAACAACCGTGCGCGTTCCATAACGCTTGGTGAGCTGTTCGGTGCTGATCGCGGGAGTAGACATCATTATTGGCGTCGCGACACGCCCCTACGACGCATCTTCATGTAATTCCGTTAGCGGCAGGGTAAATAGGAATGTGCTTCCGGCGCCGGGTTCGCTTTCAACCCAGATCGTGCCGCCGTGAGCTTCGACAACCAGGCGACAGAAGGTTAGCCCCAGGCCACTGCCGCTACTGCGCCGGTCGCCGGCCTGACCGAATTTTTGAAAAATCTTCTCGCGATCCTGCGGCTTGATCCCAACGCCGTTATCGTGAACCGAGAGCGTGACATAACGCTGGTCGTGAACAGTGAACCTGGTTGTTCCGGCCTGGGCGAGCACTTCGCTTGGGCCGGCGGCGGTGTTGCACGGCACGGCGTGAAGGGTTATCTGGCTGCCGGACGGGCTATATTTAAGCGCATTGTCGAGCAGGTTTTGCAGGACGCGCAGCACAAGTTCGCCATCGGCATGGGCGAGCAGTGGCGTAGCTGGAAGATCGAGGGTAAATGTGACGTCGGCCTTCTGGGCAATCAGGCTCATGCGGCTCACAGCGCGCTGGATGAGCGGGTCAAGCGCGATCGGCGCCCGGTCGAGCGGCATGCGCCCACTCTCCAGGCGGCTGATATCCAGCAGCAAATTAACCATGTTCAGCAGGTGTTGAGCGCTGGCATACGCGATCGTGAGGATCTCGCGTTGCACTGTGCCGACTTGCCCGGTGACGCCGCGGAAGATCATATCGATCGAAGTCAGAATACTCGTCAGCGGGCTGCGCAGGTCGTGGATGATCATGCTGGTCAGATCTTGGCGCAGGCGTTCGGCTTCTTTGGCGGCCGAAATATCGCGCACGGTGAGCAGCACCGGGCGGCGCCCGGGAACCAGCGTGGTTGGGCTGGCTGCCGTGGTCTGCGAGGCGCGTTGGATCGTCCACTCCAGGTCGTGGGCGCCGGGGCCAAACGCTTGCATCTGGCCGCGCATTACCTCGGCCTCACTTGTAGCAACCGCGCTCAGGCCCGCTTGCAGCGTCTCCAGATCGGTGGGGGCCATATGTGACGACCCGTGCCAGCGGTCGAGTAATGTTGCGAGCGGCATTCCGGCCAGACGGTCGGGTGCGGCGGCCGGCTCCGTCCACTGCGCGCCGCCCACCAGATCGATCAATGCTGCATTAGCGACGACAACGCATTCGTGCTGATCGAGGAGCAGCATGCCGTCATAGGTCGAGGCCATAATCGTGGCCAGTTGATCGCGGCCCAGGCGCACGGCGGCGAAGAGTTCCAGGCTTTCGACGGCCACGGCGGTCTGGTTGGCGAACAAGGCCAGGCTCTCCAGGTCGGCTGGGCGAGGCAACCCATCGCTAAAGCCAAGGCACACCGCGCCCAATACGCTGCCGGTGCCGCGGAGCGGGACGGCGAGCAGGGCCTCATCAGCGAGTGTGTTGGTCGAGCGGCGCGACTCGATCGCCTCGCCGGCGAGGACGGCAATCCGCTCAAGCTCGATCGGGAGGGTACCGGTGCTGAAGGAGGGGCGAAGCGGGCGCTTTTGCAGCGTGCTGGTCAGGAAAATTGCCGCCCAGCGCGCATCGCTCAGCGCGAGCATGCCGCTCACCGTCAGTTGATAGATCTGTTCCGGCGCACGCAGCGTGGTATTGATCGCCATGCCGAGCGCATTGAGCGCAGTCATACTCGTTAGACTGTGCTGCTGTTCGGCGTAGAGGCGCGCATTTTCGATCGTCGTCGCCGCCTGGTTGGCCAGAATTTCTAAGATCTGGATCTGTTCAGGGGTTGGAAGTAGGCCGTCTTCGGGATCATCGACGGCGAGCAGGCCCAATAATTCGCCGCGACTATCGCGCAGGAGCGTGAATAGCGCATCAAAGGGATGCCAGCCGCCGGCGCGAATATTGGCCGCGCTCGGCACGTAGAGCTGTTCGACGCCACCCCACAGCGCGACATAATCGTCGAAGCGCCGGTCAATCAGATAGGTAGCGCTGCCGCGGCGAAACTCGTCGCGTAGGATCGCCTGGAGGCCGGCGAGCGGCGCACGAGCGATGCGCATGCGCGGCAGGGCGGCTTCGGCGGGGCCGGCGGTGGCAACACGCTGCAAATAGGGTTCGACTGTTCGTTCGCGTTGCACAAGCGCGATAATCGCACTCCGAAAGCCGGCGCTGGCACTGACTGAGCGTACAATTTGGCGCAGCAGATCGTCGAGCCCGCGCTCGGCGCGTAGCGCGTGACCGAGGCGTAAGATTGTGCGCAGTTGGTTATTGCTGCGGTCGAGATCCTGGGCGCGGCGGGCGAGAATCTGGTCGGCCTGGGCGAAGCGGCGGGCGTTCTCCAGGGCGATCACCGCCTGGTCGGCCAGCATTTCGAGCAGTTCGCGGTCTTCGACGGTGAACGGCACATTGCCATAACGATTCACCACCTCGATCACACCCTTGATCCCGTCGAGGCCGCGCAGCGGGGCGGCGATCAGCGAGCGTGTGGTAAAGCCGGTATCGCCGTCGGCCTTGCGCGAGAAGCGGCTATCACTGGAGGTGTCGTTGACTACAGCCGGGCGCCCACTGGCGGCGACGGCGCCGGCCACGCCTTCACCATAGACCAGGCGCGTGCCGAGCAACGATTGGCCGGCCGGCCCGCTGGCATAACTGAACACCAGATCACGCGTTTGCGCATCGAGCAGCAGCAGCGAACACTCCTCGGTATCGAGCAAGCGGGCGGCTTCGGCGATAATCTGCGCCGGCACCTGTTCCGGGTCGAGAGTGGAATTGATTGCGCGGGCGATCTGGTTGAGTGTGGCGCGTTGGCGCGCCGAGTCTTCGGCGTCGCGGTAGCGGAGCGCGTTGGTTAGTGGGCGCGCGATCTCTGTGGCAACATGAGCCAGCAGCGCATGCTGCTCTGCACTAAAGCTGCCGCCGGCGGGAAGGCCAACACCGAGCACACCGACCGGCATCTGCTCGGGAGTGATCGGCAAACCCACCCAGGGGCCACTGGCGACCACCTCCGGCAGGCGCGGCAACATGCCTCGCGTTTCGCATTCGGCAGCAAGATCGCCAAAATAGAGTGGCGCGTTACTGCGCAGTACCTCCGCCGTCAGCGCCTGTTCCTCAGGCCAGTAGATTGGTGCGTTGAGCCGCCAGTTGTCGGTTGTAGCCAGCGCGGCCTCGATCCAATTGCTGGTACGATAGCGCAGGCTGACGACGACGCTGCACATGCCCACAATCCGGCGTACCAGCGTATCGACGTGTTGCAACAGCTTCTGGAGATCCAGTTCGGTGCGCAGTTCGGCCAGGGCCGCTTCCACCGCATGGCGGCGTGGGTTCCCGCGCATGGTCAGGCTGCGGTAGGTTGCGCCGAGCAGGGTGGTGAGTAACAAAAGCGCCGGCTCGTGCTCGGCTTCCCACCGGCCCGGCGTGATGCTGATCCAGCCTTCGAGCTCAGTGGTACTATGGATTGAAATCAGGCCGGTGCTGGTGGGACTGCCGGCGAAGAGGGACTGACCGGGGCTCTGGGTCAGCAGGACAGGGATAGGAGGGCAGATCGGCGCGGCCAACCATGCCAGTTCACACGTGCATCCCGGCAGCAGGCACTGCAACAACGCCTGGGTGCGTTCTTGGAGATCGTCGAGATCGCCGGATTGCGCCAGCTTCGTAAGCAGTAGAAGGCATGCCTGGGGAAGGTCGACGGTATCGTCGAAGATCTGGCTCATATGGCGTACGCGGGTCCACCAGCCTTCAAGAAGTTTTTAACCTTTGGGTATTGTACCGTGGTAGCCCGGTCAATGTATACTAGCAGAGTTCAACTTTTTTGACAATTTCTTAATTGATCCATTTCTTGTGGGCATTGGATTGGCCGAAGGCGTGCCCAGAAGCGGAACGCGCCGGATGACAGTCGCGTCATACGGCTACAGAATGCGATTGACGGCCCTTGCGCTCACTGCTATAATCGTCGCCGGTTTGGCGCTTTCTTCACCGCATCGAGAGGCAATCAGACATCATGGATGGTATCGTCGCCTATTTGACAACAGCGAGCCCGCAGTTGGGTTCGCTAGGCTGGATCTTCTTTCTTACGCAGCTGTTCGGCCTGGCTGCTGGGGCGTATCTTGTTTTTGTGCACTCGGAGCGTAATCTGGCGCGCAAGACGTTTATGCGTCAACTGGGCATTGCCTTACTTGTGCTTGGCGGTGTCGGTGTGGTGATGGGTGCGCTGCGCATGCTGAATGTGCCTGTGCTCAACCAGCGGCTCTGGTTCTGGGTGCAAGCGTTTGTGCAGCTTGGTGTCGCCGGTTACGTCTTCTATTATATGCGCAGCGTACTGCCTGAACTGGAGAAGACCGCCGCCGGACGGCGTCAGCGCTCCGTTGGCACGCGCCAGATCTCGACCGACCCGACGCCGGCTACCCCGCGCCCCGTTGCCACGACGACGCGCCGCGACGCCCGCCGCGATAAGAAGCGCAAGGGTAAGTAGCTACTGGCCCACCATTAAAGACCGGTCAGGTCGCGCAGACCTGACCGGTCTGCTTATATCGTTGAAACGTCGGCGGCAGTGAGCAAAGGCTGGGCCGATGCAGCACGCGCGGGGTTATTCATAGCAGTGTCGCGAATCCGGTCGCGGTGGGCCATACCGGCTTCTCCTTCTGCTTTATTATACCGTGATTAGCCCCGACTCATTCGCAGGGCTGATAGCGCTGCGCTGCAAGCCGTGTTACCATACAAGCGTTAATCGCTTCATTTGGGAGTTACGGACATGCGGTAGAGTCTGGGTACAGGAAGCTGGATGAGCACGCGTGGCGGCACGCTGCGCGTCGCACATAGGCGTACTGCGCCCTGCGACTGGTGATGTTCGGCTCGTAAAAGTGCATCAAGGTGTCGTAGGCCGGTACGCGGCCTGCGGCGCCTTTTTTGATCTCCCTCGTGCGCTGTGGTCGCGACCGGCGTGAGGAAAAACCAGTGATTATTGCGGATCTGAATGGCATTGCGCGGATCTACGGCGGGCGGACGATCTTCAGCGAGCTGAGTTGGAGCCTGCAAGACGGCGAGCGGATCGGCCTGGTTGGCCCGAATGGCACCGGCAAGTCGTCGTTATTGCGCTTGCTGGCCGGGATTGAACCGCCCGAAGCGGGTGCGCTGACGTTGCGGCGCGGCGTTGTCACCGCCTATCTGCCGCAAGAGTACGCCGGCACGCCCGACCGCGCGGTGCTTGCCGAATTGCTCGCCGGGCACGCCGATCTAGCCGCGCTTGAAACGCGCCTCGCCGAGCTTGAAGCGCAGATGGCTGAACCGGCCATCGCAAGCGATCTGGCTGCCCTGGAGCCGATCCTGAACGAGCAGGCCGATCTGCTTGAGCGCTTCAATACGCTGGGCGGCCCGGCGCTGCATGGTCGCGCTGAAGCCCTGCTTAAGGCCTTGCGCATGCCCGAAGCGCAATGGCACGCGCCGATGCGTACGCTCAGCGGCGGCCAACGCAAGTTGGTGGGTCTGGCGCGTTGTCTGCTTACCGAACCCGATCTGTTGTTGCTCGACGAACCCGACAACCACCTCGATCTGGAGCGTAAAGCGCTGCTCGAAGCGTTAATCCGCAGTTTTCGCGGCGCGGTGGTGATCGTCTCGCACGACCGCTACTTGCTCGACGAAACCGTAAATTGCATTGTGGAGTTGGAACCGATCGGCGCGGGCGCAAATGTGCGCGGGGCGCAATTGCGGCGCTGGGAAGGCAACTATTCGGCGTTTGTGGCCCAGAAAGAGGTTGCGCTGCTGCGTCAGCAGGCCGATTTTACGGCTCAACAGAAGGAGATCGGCCGGCTGGAAGAGGCGATTGTGCGCTTTAAGCAGTGGGCCAGTATTGTGGTCAATGAGCGCCATATCAAGCAGGCGCGCAAC
>JBBRUG010000174.1:0-12405 GCA_038247995.1 Chloroflexales bacterium
CGTGCTGGTAGAGGCCGACGCCGAGCGCTTTCGGGTCGATCTTGACCAGTTCAGCCAGCGGATCTTGCAGGCGGCGGGCAATCGAGATATTGCCACGCTCGGTGGCGTCGAGCTCAGGGAATTCTTCGCGCGCCACCGGCGAGGCCGAGTAGACCGACGCGCCGGCTTCGTTGACCATGGTGTATTGCAAGGATGCGGGCTGCGGGCTGCGGGATGACGGCGCCTCGGAAGGCTGCAGGCGGTCGTCTGACGTCTGTGGTCGGTCGTCGGCGATCTGGCGAATCACCTCGGCAACCAGCGCTTCCGTCTCGCGGCTGGCGGTGCCGTTGCCGATGGCGATCACGGCGACGCCCCAGCGAATGCAGAACTGGCGCAGGCTCGCGCGGGCTTTGTCGAGCTGGTGCAGATAGATCAGGCCGCCGGCGAGATATTTGCCGGTGGCGTCGATCACGGCCAGCTTGCAGCCGGTGCGATAGGCTGGATCGATCCCGAGCACAACTTTCCCGCGCAGCGGCGGCTGGAGCAACAGGCGCCGTAAATTGGCGGCGAAGATCAGCAGGGCGTGCTGTTCGGCGCGCTCGGTAAGCTCACCACGCAGATCGCGCTCGATCGCCGGGGCAAGCAGGCGCTTGTAGCCGTCGGCGACGGCATTGCGCAATTCCTGATCGGCCCAGCTTTCGTCGGGTGCGTAGCGGCGCTGAAGCGAGCCAATGAAGGCGGCGTGGTTGGCGGTGAGATCGACTTTTAGCACGCCTTCGCGCTCGCCGCGATTGATCGCCAGAATGCGATGCGGCGGGAGTGCGCCGAGCGGTTGCTCAAATGCATAGTATTGCTGATAGGTGCCCTTTTCGTCGGGAACATCTTCTTTGCGCACCACGCGCAACCCGCTGCTGCGCCGGGTCGCCTCGCGCACGGCCTGGCGGATGCCGGCGGTTTCGGCCACCTGCTCGGCGACAATATCGCGGGCGCCGGCCAGCGCGACGGTAGTGTCGGGCACGCTTTCGTTGAGGAAGGGCGCGCAGGCCGCCTCGGGCGTGGCGGGAACGCGGCGGCTCAACAGCAGATCGGCGAGCGGTTGCAGGCCCAGTTCGCGCGCGGCCTGCGCGCGGGTGCGCTTTTTGGGCCGGAAGGGCAGGTAGATGTCTTCGATCTGCTGGAGCGTAGCGGCGTTGTTCAGGGCCGCAGCAAGCTCCGGCGTCAGGTGGCCGCCCGGTTCAAGCGCAGCGAGCACTTCGGCGCGGCGCGCTTCCAGGTTGCGCAGGTATTCCATGCGCTCGGCGATACGGCGGATCTGCTCTTCGTCGAGGCTGCCGGTGACCTCTTTGCGGTAGCGCGTAATGAAGGGCACCGTATTGCCCGCATCGAGCAAGGCGATGGTGCGTATGGTCTGCTCCAGGCCGAAGCCAAGCTCGGCGGCGAGGCGTTGAGTGATTGGATCGTGGTCGCTCATGGCGCATATTGTACCCTGGATTGGCCACCCTTCAATGCGCGTGTACAGAAGCCCCGCCGGGGCGGCGCTAGCGCTTTGCGACCAACGCCGCAGCACACTTCTCGCCGCTGATCATCGCTGCGTTGATACTGCTCGCCTCGGTGAATTCGGCGGCGAAGAACAACCCCAGCGTGCCGCTGACATTGTCGGGCAGGGTGGGGTGCAGCCCTGGCGGTTGGGCGAATTGGGCGTAGGGGATGCGGTAGAGCCGCAGCGGCGTATACCCGCCGAGCGCATGTTGCGCCGCGCGATCGCCGGCAAACATGCGCCGCAGGTCGGCCAGCGCACGCGCAAAGAGTTCGTCGTCGCTGAGATCCGGCGCGCCGATCACCGTGGCGCTGAGCAGGTGCCGGCCGGGCGGCGCATAGGTTGGGGCGACATTGCTCAGCAGCACAGCGTTATTCACAAATGCGTCGGGGGCAGGGTTGAGCAGCAGTTTGCGGCCTTTGTAGAGCGGCGTGCTGCCGCTGAAGTAGAGCGTCACCGTGCCGACATGCGTGGTCGGCATTGGTAACCCGCTCAGGCGGGCGGCTTCAGGCGCCGGTACGGCCAGCACGACGGCAGCGGCGGTATGCCGGCTGCCATCGGCGCAGCGGACGCCGGTAACCCAAGCGCCGTCGCGTTCGAGCGCTTCAACTGCCGTGTTCAGCCGGATGATGCCCTGGGCAGCGAGTTCGGCAGCCAGTTGCTGCGCGATCTGGCCCATGCCGCCCGCCGGGACACAGATGCCGCCCATACTGAGCATTTTGAAGTTGAAGCGGAAACACTTGGCGCTGGTGTTCAGCGAACGATCAAGGAAAATTCCGCCGTAGAATGGGCGAAAGAAGACATCAATTGCCGAGCGACTGAACCCGCGGGCCTGTAATTCATCGCCGGTGCTGCGATCATCACCGGCGAGCAGTTCGTCGATTGGTGTGTCGCGCAGTTCGAGCGCCAGCGCCAGCGTACGCAACTTATCGCCCAGGCCGATGATCGGCGTGAGCGCGGCGGCAAGCAATGCGCCGGGATCACGATCGCGTAGCGGGTCGGTCAGCACATGGCGCAACCCATCGGCGCAGATAATCGCCCCTGGATCGAAGAACCGCAGATCGAGCGCCGTGCGGTTCAGTTGGCGTTGCACTGCCGGATAGCTGTCGAAGAGCACCTGAAAGCCGCGATCAAGGATGAACCCGGTATCTATATCGGAGCGCACGCGCCCACCGACGCCGTCGCTCGCCTCCAGCAGCGTTATCGTATGGCCGGCGCGCGACAATTCACGCGCACACGTCAGTCCGGCCACCCCGGCGCCAACGATGATGATCTGCATAATTAACTCCTCTATGCCGTGGTCGTCGCGCCCGCCCGCCGCACCCGCCCGCCCGCCGCGCCCGCCGTGGCCGCCGTGGCCGCCGTGGCCGCCGCGTCCGCCGCGTCCGCCGCGTCCGCCGCGTCCGCCGCGTCCTGAAGGACGCTGCTCATAGTTGCGGAGCAGCGGGCCGCTGAAGCGGCTGATGCCGCGCCCGCTCGCCGCACCCGCCCGCCGCACCCGCCCGCCGTGGCCGCCCGCCGCGCCCGCTCGCCGTGGCCGCTCGCCGCACCCGCCGTGTTGGGTGTTGAGTTGGCCTGCCTGCTGAGTAGTATACCTGAGCCACCCTGATTGTCTCTACCCGAGCCGGCCGTAAGGCCGTATACTAAAGAGACACACCGGCAAAGACGCCATACAGATGCCGTCTACTAGCAAGGAACACCGATGAGCACCGTCTGGACCGATCGGCTGGCTGCGGGGGCGCAAGGCATTACAAGCTCGGCCATCCGCGACTTGCTGAAGCTGACTGAGCAGCCCGATATGATCTCGCTGGCTGGCGGTCTGCCCGCCCCAGAGTATTTTCCCGCCGAGGAGATCACGGCGGCATGTGAATTGGCCCTGAGCACGCATCCCACGGCGGCTCTGCAATATGGCCCCACTGAGGGCTATGGCCCGCTGCGCGAGTTTGTCGCCGCTCAATCGGCGGCGCTGGGCGTTGCTGCGCCGGTCGATCGGGTGCTGATTACCGCCGGTTCGCAGCAGGCGCTGGACATGATCGGCAAGCTGCTGATTGATCCGGGCGCACCGGTGGCCGTCGAAGAGCCGACGTATATGGGCGCGCTACAGGCGTGGCAGAGCTACCGGCCGCGTTATCTGACCATCCCGATCGATGACCATGGCCTCGACGTGGCTGTGCTGGAACGCATGCTCGCCGATGGTGTGCAGCCGCGCTTCCTCTATGTCGTCTCGTGTTTCCAGAACCCCACCGGCGTTACCCTGGCGCCCGAACGCCGTCAGGCGCTGGTTGAACTTGCCGCACGCTACAAACTACCGATCATCGAAGACGACCCCTACGGCGAACTGTACTATAGCGGCACACGCACCCAGCCGCTGGCCGCGATCGACAGCGCCATGCACGGCGAGTTGCGCCACGTCGTTTACCTGAGCAGCTTCTCGAAGACGCTGACGCCGGGGTTGCGGCTGGGTTGGGTGGTAGCGCCTGCCGAACTGGCGAAACTGCTCGGGCTGGTGAAGCAGGGCATGGATCTGCACACCGGCAGCCTGGCCCAAATTGCCGCGTACTACACCTGCCGCGACGGTCTACTGGAGCGCCATGTGCCACATTTGCGCAGCATCTATGGCGCACGGCGTGATATGATGCTGGCGGCATTGCAGGAAACGATGCCCGCCACAGTACGCTGGACGCGCCCAGAAGGCGGTATGTTTGTCTGGTTGACGCTGCCTGAAGGTCAGAATGCCGCCGATGTGCTGCGCAAGGCGATCGAGCGCCGCGTGGCATTTGTACCGGGGCAGCCGTTCCATCCGAGCGGTGGTGGCGCTAATACCCTACGCCTCAATTTCTCGCATCCCACCCCCGAGCGTATCCGCACAGCGGTAGAACGTCTGGCCGAAGTGATCGACGGGTGAGTGGGTGATCGGGGTAAACCGTAGGGCCGAAGCATGCCATTCGTCCAACTCGGCGGAAGTTCGCCAGGGGTTGGACGCGGGTTTGCGCCCGCCACAGTGCGGTGTCCGCCGTAGGCGGACTTACGCTTTAGCGTACGTAGTGGAGAATCAGTTATGCGGATTGGCCCGATCGGTGGGTTTGAGTGTGTGATCATCATTCTGGTGATTGTAGTTGTAGCGGCAATTTCGTTTCGCGCCGGCTATTTTCGTGCGCGCAAGTAGCAGTCGAGTTTACTGCGCAAGCTGCGGATGGCGTCGTCAAAGGCTATGCGCTATCCTGATGCTATGAATGCACAAACTCCAATAACCCAACTGCCTCTGAACGACGACCACTGTTGGGCGGCTGTGGCTAGCCGCGACAAGGCCCTCGATGGCGTCTTTGTGTATGCTGTGCGCTCCACCGGGATCTACTGTCGGCCGTCGTGTCCGTCGCGGCGGCCGAGCCGCGATCGGGTGGCTTTTTACCCCTTGCCTGCCGCCGCCGAACTGGCCGGCTTTCGCCCATGCCGTCGTTGCCACCCCACGGCAATCGTGCCGCCCGATCCTAATGTGGCGTTGATCACGGCCGCCTGCCGTTGGATCGCCGCTAACCTCGATCAGCCGCTGACCCTGGCCGAGCTTGGGGCCGCAGTGGGGCTGAGTCCCCAGCATGTGCAGCGTACCTTCAAGCGGTTGCTCGGCATTAGCCCCCGCGCGTACGCCGATACGCTGCGGCTCCGGAATGTTAAGGCCCAGCTACGCACCGGCGAGCAAGTAACTGTAGCGATCGACGCCGCCGGATATGGCTCCACCAGCCGCCTGTATGAATATGCCGACACGAAGCTGGGCATGACGCCGACGACCTATCAGCGGGGCGGGAAGGGGATGCAGATCACATACGCACTAGTTGCCAGTCCGCTTGGGCAGTTGTTGGTTGCCGCAACCGAGCGCGGCGTCTGTGCCGTCAGCCTCGGCGATGCCAACGCAGGGCTGGAAGCCGAACTGCGCGCCGAGTATCCTGGGGCCACCCTGGTGCGGAACGATGCCAATCTTGGCGGTGCGCTAACGGCCATTCTGGCCTACCTGGAGGGTCGTACGCCTAACCTTGATCTCCCGCTCGATGTGCAAGCGACGGCATTTCAGCGTCAAGTTTGGCAAGCATTGCAGGGCATTCCCTACGGCGAAACGCGCAGCTATCGTGAACTTGCCGAAGCGCTTGGCAAGCCGGGAGCCAGCCGCGCCGTCGGTCGGGCCTGTGCGACCAACCCGGTTTCGCTGATTGTGCCCTGCCACCGCGCCCTGGGCAGCGACGGCAAGCTGCACGGCTTCCGCTGGGGCCTGGAGCGCAAACAGGCGCTGCTCGAATTGGAGCGCGTCGGCCAGGCCAACCCGCCACGCTGATCCCGCGCCGTGCGCTTGGCAGCATAGCCGCTTGTCGATCGTCCATCAGCTAGCTCAGTCTTATTGCAGGTCGGCACAAGAGTGGCCTCAGGCAAGGCCTGGAACGATCCGTTAGCTGGGTTCGTTCAAGAAGCAGAACGAATCAAGAACGAGGCCCCCGCGCCAGAGCCAATGCAGTGCCAGGCTATCCTTAGCGCTTCAATCCAATCCGCCGCCTGCTTCCTGTCGCCGGCCGCCTGCCCAAGGAGCCTGCAATGCGAACGATCGACAGCAGCGCCGTTTGGGTGTTCGGGCCGCATACCGATCAACTGACGCAAGGGTAGTGAACGTGTGCAGAAGCGCCGGCAAAGTCGGCGCTTCTGCACGCTATCATTTCAACAACTCGGTGGTGAAGCGGATCGGCGTGAAGCGCTCCGGCACGTGGTTATCGCCGGAGCCGATCGGGTCCCAAGCCCAGCCGACGGTTTCCTGCTTAGCGCCCACTGGTAATTGCTCGTAGCGCCCGAAGAAGATCCGCCACTCATCGCCTTCCTGCGGCGGGATCGAACGCCCGTTGGCCAGCCAGCCCATCCCCGCCCAGGGGAAGGCTAATTCTACCGTCCAGCCGCGCTGCGGTTGCGCTAGATCATTGATCGTCCCATCGACGTGAACTGCCGTCTGCAACCCCGGAAAATCCCAATCGAGAAATGCCCAGCGCGCTTTGCGCGGGTGGCTGCCCCACCAGAAGTGCTTACCGCTGCGATCATGATTGCCGCCGAATGAGAGCGCCTTGCGGCTCAGCAGATCGAACTCGGGCACATCAAAACGGCTCCCGCGCGTGTAGGCGTCTTGCCAGATGAAGAACACCTCATAGACGGTGTTGAAGGCGTTGATCTCGAACTCGTAGTAGGTGTCGCCGCCGTCGATAAATACCTCAACATCGTTATCGAAGAAGATCAGCGAATCGCGCTCGGTAAGCGTTGCCTGCACGTAGGGCTCTTCACACCAGAACGCCACATAAAGCGCCGTCTGATCCCAGAGCACCGCCGCCCGGCTGTCGTAGAGCGCCGGTGCGCCACTAATCAGATCGACAAAACGCGGCGAGCGTGGAGCGCGCTGCCAGACCGACTCATCCAGCCGGCCATCGATCGTGATCGGCTCGCAGATCTGGTAGGCCAGGTACGGCGTTGGAACGGTTGGCGGCTGGGGTTGGATGGGCATACTGAATTCCTTGCGCTATACTGCGGACAGACGACGGACGACGGACGACAGACGACAGACGACGGACGATAGACGATAGACGACAGACGACGGACGACGGACGACGGACGACAGACGACGGACGACGGACGACGGACGACGGACGACTGACGACGGACGACGGACGACGGACGACAGACGACAGACGACAGACGATAGACGATAGACGATAGACGATAGACGACAGACGATAGACGATAGACGACAGACGATAGACGACAGACGCCTGCGAACTGCGCAAGGAGTATACCAATGAACCTACATCTCCTCGGCGACAATGTCATGGTCTTTCACGGCCAGGCCACATATGATCCCAGCGCCCCGGCCTCCACAGCCGTCCCCGCCTATCAAGCCAAATACGCGGCTGGGATCGCTACCTTAGAGCACTGAGCAGCATGACTGAGCTGCTGAGGCCACTGAACTGGGTGGCGCGCTACGCTCGCGTCTGGTTGTGCAGGCTCAATCGATCTGAGCAATGCTGTAGGTATAACGCCCGACAGCTTTGCGGCAAGCTATATGGCTGCAATCCGGGTGCGTCTGGAGCGCGTGCGGGGTTAGTAAGCGCGAGAAGTAAGGACAGTATCACTTATGCGGCTTTTGGTTTTGTTAATCCTCATTACGGTTACGTTCCTCCCTCCCGCCTTTGCCCAAGCCCAAACCTTCCCGGAAACTGGCTATCGCCTTGACGGACGCTTTGCGCAGTTCTGGAATGCGAACGGCGGCCTGGCGGTGTTTGGCCTGCCGATCTCTGACCAGCGGCCAGAACGCGGCGGCGAGGGTGTGTTCACCGTGCAATGGCTGGAGCGCGAACGGTTTGAATTGCATCCCGAGAATGCGCCGCCCTACGATGTGTTGCTGGGCCGATTAGGGGCGGAGGCGTTGGAACGCCAGGGCCGCGATTGGCGCACCACGCCCGCTGAGGCGCAGCGCGAGGGCTGTATCTACTTTGTTGAAACGGGGCGTAATCTCTGCGAGCCGTTCCTGAGTACGTGGCGAGCCAGTGGTTTGGAGTTCGATGGTGTCGGCGGTATAAGCTATGCCGAAAGCCTGGCGCTCTTTGGGTTGCCGCTTACGCTGCCCGCCGTAGAGACTAACGCCGATGGCTTTACCGTGCTGACGCAGTGGTTCGAGCGCGCCCGCTTCGAGTATCTGCCCGCGAACTCGCCGCCGTTCCAGGTGTTGCTTGGCCGGCTCGGCGCCGAGGTGTACGCACCTGGTCGGGCTACGATCGACCCGGCGACGAATGCCGGGCCGGAATATGTAGCGATCCGTCAGCCTGGTTGGCCGGGCGCGTTGGAAGTGCCGGCCGGCTTCACAGTGAGCGAAGCTGCAACGGGGCTGAATCGCCCCCGGTTTATGGCGATCGACCCGGCCGACGGCAGCCTGGTGTATGCTTCCGACGGCGCGAGCGAAGTTGTGCGGTTACGCGATCAGGACGGCGACGGCGTGTATGAGATCCGTCAGCGTATTGCCGGCGGGCTGGAATACGTCCACAGCGTGGCTTTTCATGCGGGCGAACTGTACGCCGCTGCTGAAGATCGGGTGGTACAACTGAGCGATTTTGGCCCCGACGGTGCAGCGCGCCGGATCACGCCGATCATTAGCAGCTTGCCCACCGGCGCAACCGATCTCTACAACCACCGTACGCGCACAATCGTGTTTGGCCCCGACGGCAAGCTTTATCTGAGCGTCGGCTCGTCGTGTGATGCCTGCGCGGAGCAGAACCCACTGCGGGCCGCTGTGCTGCGCGCCAACCCCGACGGCAGTAACCTGGAAGTGTTCGCCAATGGGTTGCGCAACAGCGTCGGGATCGCCTTCCGGCCCTACACGAACGAACTCTGGGGTTTGGATATGGGCCGCAACAACCTTGGGCCGGATCTCCCGCCGGAGGAGTTGAACCAGATTACGTTCGGCTCAAACTATGGCTGGCCCTACTGCTTTGGCGCCGGCGTGCCCAACCCCGAGTTCAACGATCCGGCGCGCTGCGCAACAACTGAGCGTCCGCGCTACCTCTTTCCGGCGCACTGGGCGCCGCTGGGCCTCACTTTCTACGACGGGCTAAACTTTCCACCGGCCTACAACGGTGACGCCCTGGCCGCCTTCCACGGCTCGGCTGCCGACCAGACCGGCGAGCGGGTCGGCTATAACGTGGTGCGGGTGCGCTTTCGCGAGGGGCAACCCGTCGGCCACGAAGATCTGCTGCGCGGTTTTGTGATCAATGGAAATGTCTGGGGCCGCCCAGCGGGAGTACTTGTTGATCGCGACGGCAGCCTGCTTGTGAGCGATGATTTTGGGGGGCGGATTTTTCGGGTGCAGCGGGATCACTGAGGGAGCACGCTGAGCGCACTGAGGAGGTGAGGGGGTGAGTACGCTGAGGTTCAAGCTCTGCGGCGATGTAGTCAGTGTGAGTGATCCACTTCACGCATTCACGCATTCATCTACTCAGTGATCCACTTGCGCAGTGATCCGTCCGACTGTCAGACTGTCAGACTGTCAGACTGCCCGACTGCCCGACTGCCCGACTGCCCGACTGCCTGACTGCCCGACTGCCCGACTGCCCGACTGCCCGACTGCCCGACTGTCAGACTGCCCGACTGCCCGACTGTCAGACTGTTACCTGAATCATAATGCTGCTTGCAGATCGCGTACAGCCTTGATGCCGCTGAGATCCACGCCAAGGGCGACGAGCGTCTGGGCGACTTCGGGGCTGACGCCGATCAGGATGGCGCGGGTTCCAAGCAGGCGCGCCGCAGCGACGATTGATACGAGGCCCTGCGCGACATTCGCATCGATGACGGGCACGCCGGTTACGTCGATCAGCAGGCGCCGCGCGCGGGTTTGTTCCAGGGTCGGCAACACCTGCGCACCGAGATCGGCGAGACGAACAGCATCAAAATTACCCACCAGCGGCAACACCAGGGTGTCGTTCGCAACCGGCAGGAGCGGCGCACTGAGCGCCCGAATTGTAGCTCGCTGACGATCGTTTTCGGCGAGCAAACGCGCCTGTTCTTCAGCGCGTAGTTCAGACTCGGCGAGCGCCTTGGCCAGGGCCGCTGTGCGTTCGGCAACCCGCGCCTCCAACGCCTGGTTTGTCTGATCGAGCGCCAATGCCGCTGCCTCGGCCTGCTTGCGCGCAGCCTGCGCCGAGCGCAATGCCTGGGCGGTGCTCAGTGCCCCCAACCCGCCCACTAAGCCCACAACTGCGACCAGCAAGGCCCCGAAAACCGCCACTTCAACCGCCGCAGGCGCTACCTGGGGATCATTCGCCAGCGCTACGGCCTGCACGCCGATCGCAAGAATACTTGCGCCGGTGGCGAACACCACATCGCGTGGGCGTGCCGTAACCGAGGCAATCAGGCCGGCAAGCAGAAACAGGCACGGCACCAGGCCGATCTGGCGGCTACCGAGCGGTGTCAGGAACAAGGCCAGGACGAGCAGGCTCATCAGGAGATATGCGGCGGTGTTCACCTGGCCGCGCCGGGCGAGCCAGATCAGGCCGCCACAACTGATACTGCTGATGATCCCCGGCACGAGTTGGGGTAATGGCTCGGGTTGAATGAGTACTAGGGGCACCGAGAAAATGTTCAGTCCGATCAAGCCGACGGCAATGATGATCAAGTTCCGTCCGCGTCGTTGAGTGTCACCGTCAGCGTGGCGAACATCGATCAACGAACTGAAGCGTGGACTCGGTGCATGCATACGATGTACACTCCATCGTCGGCTACATAAATTGGCGAATCTCCGCCAGGACGCGCTCGGCATGTTGTTCGGGGAACCAGTGATTGACATCCTCAAAGACTAGAACGCGACAATCGGATCGTTCGCGCAGATACGCTTCAAACCCGGCGGTTGTTGCAATCCGATCCATTGTGCTGCGCATGAAAAGCACCGGAAAACGAATATCGGTAAAGGCGGGTTGCGCGTCCCAACCAAACAGGCGCGGGACAAGCAGTGCCAGCCGCTGTGGCCAATCCCAATAATGATAACTGTCGCGGTATGCCTCGGCGCGCGACGGCGATCCATAACCGGCCTGCTGTAACGCCTTGTTGAGCACACTGCGTACACCCGCCGTCGGTAGATAGTAAGGTATGCCAAAGATAATAGTGTAGAGCCAGGCCAACGCGCGCGGCCCATGTTCGGCGAGATCGTAGCGAAATGATGAGCCGACGGAGAGGCTGACCAATTTTTCTACCGGCAGATCGGGCCGGCTGCGGATCAGCGCCCAGGTGAAGGTGGCGCCCCAGTCGTGGGCGACAATGATGATCTTGCCGGTGGGGCTGGCGGCGATCACGGCCTGCACAAGTGCATTAAACTCGCGCTGAAGCCGCCCGTTGCGCAGGTCGGCCAGGCTGGGTAAGGGCGCCGGATTGCTCTGCCGGTTGGGCAAAGCCAGTGTGTAGATGCTGCGCCCATGCAACCAGGGTTGGCCGCGCTCGGCCGGCGTGTGATACGCGTCGTACATCGCAGGCGAGTCGGGGAAGCCGTGAATAAAAAGCACCGGGCTGCGGGTTGGCTGTGGTGCGGAAAAGACCTGATCGAGGCGGCAGAGCAATGTACGGGCGGGAGGCATCCGGCGGGACGACCAATACGTGAGGCCGGACTGATCAGTAGGTGAATCCACGCGCAAACCTCTGAAAATGCAGAATACAGACCGCTCCATGTACCGAACGACATACACTCGTAGGTCGCTCGGAGTATACCATTATTGACCCTGAATGCGAACCGGCCTACAATAGCAAGCAATGCAAAAGGCAAAGAGATGCGGCGCAGGGCTTCAGCCCGCCCGCCGCAACCCCATAGCCGAGCAGCGCCGTTCAGGGCGCGGTTGATGAGGCAAAGAGACGTGGCGCAGGGCATCAGGGCGCGGTTGATGAGGAATAAAAACCCGTGAATATTCGTGACGCAATTGGCGCGGTGGTGGGCGGCCGCAGCTTGAGTCAGGCTGAGGCGGCGGCAGTGATGGACGAAATCATGACCGGCACGGCTACACCCGCGCAGATTGGCGCCTTCCTGACTGCGTTGCATCTGCGCGGCGAAACCGACGCCGAGATCGCCGGCATGGCCGAGGTGATGCGCATGCGCGCCACGCCGGTCTATGTCGATGGCCCGGTGGCCGATACCTGCGGCACTGGCGGCGATGGAGCGCATACCTTCAACATCAGCACGACGGCGGCCTTTGTCGCGGCGGGCGCAGGGCTGACAATCGCCAAGCATGGCAACCGAGCGATGTCGAGTGTGTGCGGCAGCGCCGATGTGCTCGAAGGGTTGGGGGTGAAGATCGAACTCGACGCCGACGCGGTGGCGCGCTGTCTGCGCGAGGCCGGGA
>JBBRUG010000175.1:0-12396 GCA_038247995.1 Chloroflexales bacterium
CGGGTTCTGGTGATCGGCGATATGACGCTCGACGAGTATTTGTACGGGCGCGCTACGCGGCTCTCGCGTGAGGCGCCGGTGCCGGTGTTGGAGTTGACCCGCCGCGAGTCGATCCTGGGCGGCGCAGCCAATCCGGCGCGCAATATCGTTGCGCTGGGTAGCAATGCTCTCCAGGTGGGCGTGATCGGCGCCGATCCTGAAGGTGAACAGATTCAGGCCCTGCTCGCCCAGGCCGCGATTGCCGCTGATGGGGTGATTGTTGCCGCTGCTCGTCCGACGACGCGTAAAACGCGGATCGTGGCCGACGAAGCGCCGCGCCTGCCCCAACAAGTGGCGCGCATCGACCGGCTCGACCGCTCGCCTCTGACTGCTGGAGATGAGGCGCAAATCGTCGCTGCGCTGCATGCGCACGTGCCGGGCGCGGCAGCGGTGCTCTGCTCCGATTACCAATTGGGGCTGCTTACGCCGCGTGTGATTGCCACCGTACGCGAGTTGTGCGCTCGCCACAACGCCCTGTTTACCGTCGATGCCCAGGGCAATGCGCGGCTCTACCATGGCGCCGATCTCTTTCGCTGTAACAATACCGAGGCCGAGGCGGCGTTGGGGCGTTCACTGGTTGACGATGCCGATTATGTTGCAGGATTGGCGGAACTGCGCGCCGAACTGCAAGCGCGGTTGGTGATTGTGACGCGCGGGCCGGAGGGGTTGAGCATGATCGGCGCCGACGTGCCCTACACCCACGTGCCGGCCGTGCAGGTTAGTGAAGTGTACGATACGATTGGTGCGGGCGATACGTTCATTGCTGTGGCGACGCTGGCCTTGGCGGCCGGGTTGGGTGGCCGCGAGGCGGCGACCCTGGCGAACACCGCCGCTGCGCTCGTCGTGCGGCGGCTTGGCAATGCCGTGGTGACGCCGGATGAGTTGGCAGAGGCGTTGGGGTGAGCAATCATGAATAAACGCCCACCCAATGGGCAGGCATACATGCGTAGCTTCTGACTCCTGAATCCTGGATCTCACGCCGCATTCAGCGCCTTAAACGCCTTCAGCGCCTCGTCTTCATCCTGGTAAATCTCGGCATACTGGGCGAGCCCGACCATGCGAAAGATTTTTTGGAAATGCTGTGAAAGCCCACTCACAGCTAATTTCTGACTGTTGCGCGTCACTTCGGTAACAATCCCGATCAGAATCGCAATCCCCGCGCTATTAATATAATCGTTTTGCCGAAAGTTCAGCAGCACGAAGCGCGCACCTTTATTGGTCACCTCACGATATGCCGTGTTGATCTTCTCTTCGGCAAAGGTCGTTACATCACCGACAAGGTCGATAATCGCCACGCCATCGCGCTCGCGGGTGCTTACCGTCAATTCATCTTCCAGCATCATACGTTCCTCCGACTATCTAAAGCCATCCTCATGCGACTGTGCACGGCGGCCCGCAGTACTTTCCATGCTCAGATTGATCCGACATGACCGTCGGTTATGCAATCAGCGCCCAATGCCCGTGGGCGGCTGGCGATAAAATGCAAACCAAAAACAGTTTCCACCGTTATTGCGCTGAACAAAACCAGATTCATCACTCAGTTGGCTGATCAGTAAAAGCCCCATGCCGCGGAATGAGCCAAAACCAGCTAACTTATCGGCGATGCTGAGCGGTGGGGCTGTGAAGGCAAAAGGCTTGCGACCCTCGTCGCATACTTCAACTTCAAAGCGGTCGGCACGGAGCCGGCAATAGATCTGCACCCGTAGCCCCGGATCGAGCGAGTTGCCGTGTTCGATCGCATTGATACAAGCTTCACAGAAGGCTGTTTTCAGATCGTCAATGCGCTCCGAAGACATGCCGGTTCGGCGGGCGAAGGCTGCAACAGCATCGCGAGCAACAACTTCATAACCTAGCTCGTTCGGAAAAGAGAGTTCCATAGAGGTGTGCGCGACGCAAGTGGCGTCATTGCTCAAGGTGGATGACCATGCGTACCTGATTACCCCCACTCGGCGCCGTCGTAAACTCGACTTCATCCATGAGTTCACGAATCAACCAGATCCCCCATCCGCCTTTGTCCGAACGATCAAGCGCTTCGGCGATGTGTGGCGTGCGCGTGGTGCAGTCGCTATCGAGCGGCTTGCGGCCCTGATCGGCAACGCTGACAATCAGTTCGTCGTTGCGCGCCGTGAGCAACACCACAACCTTCATCGCCGCATCGTGCTCGTTGCCATGTTCAATCGCGTTGGTTACTGCCTCACTGATTGCCGTTTTCAGCGACTCAACCCGCTCATCTTGGAAGCCCATCCGGCGAGCGAGCGAGGAGGCAGTATCCATCGCAACGCGTTCATAGCCGAGTTTGCTTGGCAGCCGCAACTCGATGACCTTTTCAACGGAACCACGCTGAGGTGTTGTATCTGTCATTCCACATACCTGATCTGCGCGGTTATCCACCGTCGAGTTGCAAGAAATACAATCCGAACACTCGTTCGTTGCGCCTGCCAACTATAAAATAGGCTATGTGCGCATGCACAACAGCATATTTATCATAGCATATGCGCTTCCCGGCACGCAATAGGACGGAGGCTCGATCATTTTGTTGGTCTTAGAGGGGAATATTCCCATGTTTGCGGGCAGGTAAGCTCTGGCGTTTGGTGCGTGCGATACGGAGGGCGCGAATGAGGGTCGGCCGGGTCTCCTTGGGTTCAATAACGGCGTCGATATAGCCCCGTTCCGCCGCAACATAGGGGTTGGCAAAGCGCCCTTGATAATCTTCAACGAGTTCCGCCAGCCGAGTTTGCGCATCTTGCGCTTCAGCCAGTTCTTTTCGGAAGATGATCCGCACTGCTGCATCAACGCCCATCACGGCGATTTCGGCAGTTGGCCAGGCAAAATTGAAGTCGGCGCGAATATGTTTGCTCGCCATTACGTCGTAGGCGCCGCCGTACGCTTTGCGCGTAATCACGGTAAGCTTGGGCACTGTGGCCTCGCAGTAGGCGTAGAGCAGCTTGGCGCCGTGGCGGATGATCCCGCCGAACTCTTGTTGCGTGCCAGGCATAAAGCCAGGTACATCGACAAACGTCACGAGCGGAATGTTGAAGGCGTCGCAGAAACGTACAAAACGCGCCGCCTTCGTCGAACTGTCGATGTCGAGCGTACCGGCTAGTTGCATTGGCTGGTTGCCCACCACACCGATTGCATGGCCGTCGAGACGGGCGAAACCAATGACGATATTGCGGGCCCAAAAGCGCTGTACCTCAAAGAAATAGCCGTCATCAACTACGCCTTCAAGCACCTGGATCATGTCGTAGGCTTTGCGCGGATTGTCGGGGATCAGCGTCTGGAGCGCTTCGTCCATGCGCTCCGGGTCGTCGTCCGGGGCGATGTAGGGCGGGTCGTCTATGTTGTTTGCGGGCAAGAAGCTCAGCAGATCGCGCAGTTGGGCAAAGCACTCCGCTTCGCTTTCGACCGCAAAGTGGGCCACACCGCTGCGCGCATTATGGGTCATCGCGCCGCCGAGCTCCTCGAAGCCGACTTCCTCGCCGGTGACGGTCTTAATCACATCCGGCCCGGTGATGAACATCTGGCTGCTGCCCTTCACCATCATAATAAAATCGGTCATTGCCGGGGAGTAAACGGCACCGCCCGCGCATGGCCCCGCGATCACCGAGAGCTGTGGGATCACGCCGCTGCTGATCACATTGCGGTAGAAGATCTCGGCATAACCGCCCAGGCTTACCACGCCTTCCTGGATGCGCGCGCCGCCACTGTCGTTGATCCCGATGCAGGGCACGCCCATGCGCAGCGCCAGGTCCATCACCTTGCAGATTTTCTCGGCGAAGACTTCGCCCAGCGAGCCGCCAAAAACGGTAAAATCCTGGGAAAAGACACATACCGGCCGGCCGTCGATTGTGCCATGCCCGGTAATCACGCCATCGCCGAGCGGCTTGCGGCGCTCCATGCCGAAGGCCGACGTACGATGCACGGCAAAGGCGTCCAGTTCGACAAACGAGCCTGGGTCGAGCAGCAGGTCGATCCGTTCGCGCGCCGTGAGTTTGCCGCGTTCGTGCTGCTTCTCGACAGCCTGCGGATCGCCGGTGCGCGCTCGTTCGCGGCGGTGGCGGAGCTCTTCGATCTTTTCGGCGGTCGTCTGCGCCATATAGGGACTCCCGTGAAGTAAGTGACGAGTGATCAAGGATAAAGGACGAAGGACAAAGGACGGCCCCTGGCTGGCTTCAGTCTTTGGTCTTTGGTCCTTCGTCGAACTGGCGGACTGTCAGACCAGATCAAAACAGCCATGTACCAAGTAACAGCAACGTAGCGGAAAGCAGAACCAGCAGATAAGCGAAGCTGCTCACAATCGGCAGATAGGGCGCTACAACCCCGATGATAAATAACAACAGGGCGGCTGTCCAGATGCTTTGTTTGGGGCGGTGGAGTTTGATCTTCATTGCGGCTTCTCAGTAAGGCTTTTTACTGTTACAGGTGGCGCGGTACGGTGCCCTTCGCGCAGCACCGCCCAGGCAAAACGCGGTACGGCGTCGATAATGCGTGGAAGGCGATCGGGTTGGCAGGCCAGCCGATAAGCCCATTCCAGGCCAATTCGGCGGATCCACCTGGGCGCTCGCGGAACTCGCCCGGCCAGGTAGTCGAACGTGCCGCCCACGCCGATGGCGAGCGAAATCTGCAAGTGGGGTTGGTTGCGCGCGATCCAGAGATCCTGGCGCGGATGGCCATAGGCGACCAGCAAGATGTCGGGGTGGGCGGCGCTGATCAGCTGGCGTAGGAATGGTTCGTGACGTGGATCAGGGCTGCCGGCGTAGGCGCCGACGATCAGCAGACCGCGAAAACGCGCCTGGAGCGCGGCTGCTGTCGCTTCCGCTACCCCCGGCGCAGCGCCCAACAAAAAGACGCGGTAGCCGTGATGGGCG
Organism: Chloroflexales bacterium; assembly: GCA_038247995.1. Taxonomy (GTDB): domain Bacteria; phylum Chloroflexota; class Chloroflexia; order Chloroflexales; family Chloroflexaceae; genus JBBRUG01. The sequence goes on from JBBRUG010000175.1 coordinate 4,908, forward strand.
GCTAGGTCGGCGAGGCCCAGGGTAAGCTCAACGCCGGTAGCCCGCCCATGCAGCGGGGTGCCGCGAAAGCGGGCGGCGAGGAGCAGGCCGAAACCGTCGGGAGTCGCCAGATCGGCCTGCGCAAGCACGGCGGCAAACGTCGGATTGCGCCGGGCCTCCATCACAAATTCGGGGTTGATCGTGACAATGTGATGCGCCCCGCCGGCTCGCAGCAATGCCGCAGCACGCTCAAGTGCGGTAGACTTGTTCACATTATCGACGCGAACGCCTAAAATGTTGACCGGTGCAACTGTCACGGGATGATCGACCGCTGGTTGGGGTGGCTGCGCTGCGCTCTATCATACCATACCGTTTTTTGCGTGTTGCGTGTTGCGGCCTGTCTCCTACCAGGTGCCGCCTGCGTCCTGACCCTAGCGCCCAAACAGTGGAATATAAACCCGCTCGACAGTCAGGCTCGCATTCACCGTCAGCGTAATGGTATGTTCCGCCGAGGCGTTGCCGGCGCGATCGATCGCCTGGTAGCGCAGGGTATAGATGCCGTCCATCAAGCCCCCCAGGCTCACGCTGCTGCCCGGCGTGTCAAACCATTCGACGCCGTCCCAACTGAAGCGCATTCGATCGATCCCGGCGCCACCCAGGTCGTCGGCGCCGAGGGTCAGGCCGCTGACCTGCCAGAAGTTTTGCCCGAGGCGCAGTTCGGCGCCCGCACCATTGCCTACCAGGCCGTCCTGAGGGAGGCTGAAGTTGGTCTGACCAGGGATCTGCATAGCATAACCAGCTACGGCGTCGCCGTTGCGCTCGAAGTATTTGAACGACAACACATGACGCCCGGCGGGTAGGAAGAGCTCGCCCACAACGATAAGCTCGTTGTGGATGCCGGGGTTCTGCGCCACAAGTGTGCCGTTCACCCAGAGCCACGCGCCGTCGTCGCTGGTGATCTGGAAGCGGTAGATTCCGTCAATCGGCGCGATGATCGTCCGGGTCTGTTCGATCACGAAGTTGTCGTCCAGTCCGGGCAGCGGGCCGCCCTGACCCCAATGTTGGCGCTCACCTTCCCATGCGAAGGCGCCCAGATACTCGCCGGTGTGAACCGAGAGCGGGTTGCTCGTGCGGGCCAGGAAATTATCGGGCATGGCGCGCAGCCGATAGACGTGGGCCAGCGGGCGCAGCAGATCGTCGTAGGTCGCCAGCGCCGGCGGCTGGCGCTCAGGGGTGATCGTGATCGTCCGGGTCGGTAGGCTGCTCAGCACGTAGCCGACGTACTCTTGAATGGCGCCGGGTTGGAGCGTGAGCGTACCTGGCTCGCGGAAGCGCACATAGCCAATCACTTCGCGGGTCTCGCCGGGGCCGAGCGCGCCATTCAGGCCCCAACGCCACGGGAAGCCGCCGGTTTCGCCGTCGCATGCCGGTGGGCGCTCCTGCGCGCCAAGCATCACTCGGAAGCTGTTCGCCTCTTTCGGGAAGGCAGGGTACCCCTGCCCAGCCACGCCAGCAAAACATTCGCCCTCATCGTAGACATAACTCTGGGCCGGATCATAACCTGCCGGCCCCACTGCCGCCTGGGGCGCCTGGCCGTCAATTGCTTCCGCGCCGTTGTTGCGCACCGTGAAGGTGACCTGCAAGAGTTCGCCGACGGCCAGTTCGCTGCGCTCGTAGCGCACAGCAAGCAGTTCCAGGGGTGCTGCAGGCGGTGGCGGTTCGGCGCCCGCCATGCGTTCAGCCACGCGCTGGCGCACGCTTGGCAACTGGGCCACGAGGCGATCGCCGGGGCATGTGGTGCGGCTCGGCGTAATGTGGCGATGCCCGGCGATCGTCTCAACAATGCCGCCGGCGTTGAAAGGGTTGCAGAACTGCGAGTTGGCGCAGCCATGGTAATACGCGCGGCCGAAGGGGTCGATACCCTGCTGCGCCGCTTTCCAGGCCAGCAGATCGACCAGGCTGTGCACCGCTTCGGCACGTGGATCGACATTGGTATAGGTGCCGATCAGCACCACGCCCAGCGATCCATAGTTGGCCGTGTCGTGAAAGCCTACCGCGTCGTCGCCGCCGGCTCGCCCTTCGTACACAACGCCGTTCGGATCGACGAGGTAGTTGTAGCCAATGTCGCCCCAGCCGCGCGTGTGCGTATGAAATGCCCAGATCGCTCGGACGCGGTCGGCCCACACCTGCTGGCTGCCGCTGAGACTATTCGCGTCGGCGGTGTGGTGGACAACCATATGGGTGACATTGCGGTAGGCCGGCGGTACGCGGCTACCCTGGCCGTCAGGGCTGCCCCAGGCTGTACGGCTAACGACAGCGGGGCGCGGTAGGCCGCTCGCCGGAGTAGCCTGGAGGCCGGCGTCGGGTAGGGGGTTAGTCGGCCCATAGCGCGCATCGACGGTGTTAACATCAACCCGGCGCAATACCGGCGTCTGGCCGGTTTCGTCAGCCGTGATCCGGGCGCGCACCTGCCAGAAGTTCAACCCTTCGCCGGCGTAGATCTCCTGGCTCCAAAAGACCTCCGGGCCGTCGGCCGGATCCCAAAGATCTGGATTTTCATAGACCGGCCCCCACTCGGTCCAGTCTGCACCATCGAAACTGGCGCGTACCTCCAGGGCCAGCGTGCCGCTCACTGGGCCGGAAGCCTCCCAGCGCAGCAGCATATGCGTGAAGAGGTTGGCGGCAGTGATTGGGGAGAGATAGCCCCCGCCAAGGTCGCTCATGGGCATTGCCGCCGGGGCAAGCGTGAGATCGGCGGCTGTGGTGAGCAGCACTGTCTGCTCAGGCAGACCGACAGAAGCTGGAATGGTATCGTTTGCGCGGCCCACAGTAGCCCAGAGCATGAGCGCCAGAATAGCGCAGGCGAAGAGGGGCGCAAAGATGCGGGTGATGCGAGTCGTCACGGCAGTACTCCGAGCATGTAGCGAAGGAATCTGGTCTTTCGCCCATTCTAACGATGCCGTATCGTAGGATCAGCCTCCATGCATGACGATTCGATGACACGCCGGTAAACTGCGCTCTGCTTGCGCGGCCCGCCCCCTTCTGGTATAGTCCTCCCTCGATATGGAGCGTACTGAGTATGAAACAATGGCCGCCGTGGAATTGCGGCACTGGTGGTATGGCGGCATGCGTGCTGTGAGCGCTGCCTTGCTCGACGGTGCCTATCGGGGTCGTCGCGATCTGCGGGTACTCGACGCAGGATGCGGCACCGGCGGCGATGCGCTGTTCTTGCAGCGCTACGGCGAAGTTGTGGGCCTCGATTATGCCTACGAAGCCGTGAGCTTCGGCAATGAACGCCTACCTGGGCGGATGTTGCGCGGGTCGGTGCTGGAATTGCCCTACGCAAAGGCCAGCTTCGATCTCGTAACTTCGTTCGATGTGCTCTACCATCGTGGTGTTCCCGACGAAGCGCCGGCCTTAGCCGAAGTGCGGCGGGTGCTACGCCCCGGCGGGCGGCTGTTGATCCGGCTCCCGGCATATGAATGGCTGCGCTCGCGGCACGATCGTCAAGTGCATACCCGGCGGCGCTATACGGCCGGCGATGTGCAAGATCTTCTTACCAGCGCCGGGTTCACCGTCGAGCGCCTGACTTATGTGCTTAGTCTGACCTTCCCGCTGCCGGTGGCCTTACGCCTGCTCGAACGTTTTACGCCCGACAATGGCGCAGATTCGGCGATGGACATGCCAAGTCCGCCGGTCAATACCTTATTGCGCTGGCCGATGGCATTTGAAGCCGCATGGCTCAGCTTGGGCGGGCGCTTCCCCTTCGGCCTGTCGGTAATGGCGCTGGCCCAAACCTAAACATGCCTATGATCTTAGAACCTCAGCTTACGTCCTTGCTCGACCGGCTGAGCGAGTCGCCGCAACTCTGGAACAGGTTGCGCTGGATCGCTGAGGCCGGCTATACCGGCGAACGCCTGGCGATTGCGCGCGAACTGCGCCCCTGGCCCGGCGACAACCGGCGCTTTCTCGACTTTGGTTGCGGCACCGGCGAGTTCGCCGACGCCTTCCCCGCCGAGCGTTATGTGGGGATCGACCTTTCGACGATTTACCTGCGCTTTGCGGCCCTGCACCGGCCGGGCAGTTACCTGGCCAGCAGCGGCGCTGCATTGGCGCTGGGCGATGCCACATTCGACGCGGCACTGGTTTTGGGTGTGTTGCACCACCTGCCCGACTCGGTGGCCGCTGCCGCAATGGCCGAACTTGCGCGGGTGTTGAAGCCCGGCGCAACCGCGCTCGTGATCGAAGATATTCCGCCGCCCGACGGGGTAAACCTGCCCGGCCACTTGATGCACTGGCTTGATCGTGGCGGTCACATCCGCGACGAAGCAGCTTACCGGGCGCTTTTCGGCGCACAGTTCACAATCGAGCGCGCCTATCCGATTCGCAGCGGCATCTGCGACTATAGCGTGTATCTACTTCACCGGACGGAACAATGAGCGAGCACACGCCCGCCTACTCAACTCCAACTGCGGCGCCCGAAACGCCCAGAATGCACAGGACGCATCTGATGATCCTCGTCTATAGCTTGCTGGTTGTCGCTTGTGTGCTTACGGTTGCCGGCGAAGTGCTGCTTAAACTCGGTGTCGCTCGGGTGGGCGAGCAAGTCGGCGCTTTCTCGCTCGATCCCCAAGTGCTCTGGGCGACCTTCACCGACTGGCGCGTGATCCTTGGCTTTGCGCTGGTATTTGGCGGTGCGCTCTTCTGGCTGGGTGTGATCTCACGCGTTCAGCTCTCGTTCGCCTATCCGCTCCTCGCGCTCAACTACCTGATCTTGCTGATCCCGGCGCGCTTTATTCTTGATGAGCCGATCACGGTGACCCGGATCGTCGGCGCGGTGATCATTGTCTTTGGGGTAATTGTGATCACTTGGGGCCAGGGGTGACGACGGCGACAGTCGGCAGTCCTTCGCCCACAGCGCAGCAGCAGTTTTGGCGTTGGCTGCCGTTGGGGGCGTTGTTTATTGCACTCTGCGCCTGGACGCTGGCCTACCAGATGCCCTTCAGCCAGATCGTCCACGTCGGCGGTGATGTGGAGCGCCAGCGCCGTGAAGACGACCGGCCCTTCTTCGCCGGTACAGCCAACGGATCGGAACCGGCTACGCCGAACAATCTGCGCTGGTGGGAAACCGTGACCGATGGGTACGCCTTCCGCTGGACGCGCGCTGACACGACGGCGACCTTTTCCGGCATCGGTGGCGGCAGGTGGGTGGTTGAAGTCCTGGCCACCCCGGGCGGGCGCAGCGACGTCGGGCGGCTCGTCAGTACCTGGACGGTAGGCGCCAACCCATCAATCGATCTCGTACTGCCTCCCGGCGCTCCACGGCGCTATCGTATTTTGGCCGCAAGCGCTCCAACTGGTGATCTCGCGCTGCGTTTCCAGACGCCTTCCTACACCCCCCCCAATGATGCGCGGCAACTCGGCTTTGTGCTGCACGAAGTGCGCGTGCGCAGCGTGGGCGACTCCTTGCGTCCTCCCGCATGGCCGCAACTTGCCCTCCTGACCCTGAGCCTCATTCTGCTGTATGGCCTGGCGCGGGGCCTGGCGTTTGGCCAACGCGGCGCATTGGCCCTGGCGGGGGCGAGTGCGTTGATGGCGGCGCTGCTGCTGGCTACATCACGCATGGCGCTGACCTTCTTCACACCGGCGTTGGCCGGCCTGGCCCTGAGTTGCAGCGTGCTTGGCCTAGCGGGATGGTGGGGGATTCGGCAATGGGCGACAAAAGGGGCAAGGGGACAAGTGGACAAGGGGCTGGCGTACGGGCGAACCACCAGATTCCCCGTTTCCCCCGATAGCCCAGATCTGACTGAACAGGCCCAACCTGGCACAATTCGGCGCTTTTTGCTCCAGGTACTGGCCTTAACCCTGCTCGCCTTCGCATTGCGCATGGGCGGCATGCTGCATCCCCACGCGATCTACTCCGACTCGGGCTTTAATGCAAACAACCTGCTTCGGGTGACGATGGGCCAGGTGTTCCTATCAGCCGGCCTACCGAATGAAGCCGGCGGCGGCGAGGCACCCTATCCGCCGGGGTTCTACCTGCTGAGTATGCCGGCGCAACTGTTCATTCCGGCGGTGCATGCTGATCGCGTCCTCCTCGTGCAAGCGGTGACGGCGCTGCTCGACAGCCTGCTGTTGCCCGTCATCGCGCTGATCCTGCTTAACGCAGGGCTTGGGCGCGCAGCGGCGTTGTTCGGGGCGGCGGCGTATCTCCTGCCAATCACGGCCCTAGAGTCGTTTGCGGTTGGTGAACTGGCGAACATCAGCGGCCAGGCTCTGGCGATGCCGTTTATCGCTCTGCTGGCGCTCGGCGTTGGTGCGGTGAACGAGCCGCTGCGGCGCTGGTGGGTATTGGCGTTGCTCACAGCAAGCCTGGCGATTGGCCTTGTGGCGCACAGTGGGGTAACGCTCTCGCTGGGCGCATTTACTGCCGGAGCGTGGAGCGTTGTGCTTGTAGGGCAGCTACGGGGGCGGATCGGCGCCGGATCGTTTAGGCGATTGACCCTGGTTGCAGCGAGCGCCCTGGGGCTGGTGCTGCTGATCTACTACAGCGCTTATGTGCCGGGACTGTTGGCGCGCGATGGAGTGGGCGCAGCGGCGGCTCATGTCGTACGCAGCGTTCCATTGGGAAGCTTAATCAGCGAGACCGGGTTAGGCGTGCTGGGAATTGTCCCGCCGCGCTTCCGGGCCTGGTCGTTGCCGATCGCGCTGTGCCTGGCGGCGCTGGGCGGGTTGGGTTGGCTTTGGTATCGGCGGGCGGCGCAACCGGAAGCTGCCGGGCTACGAACCGTGCTGGCGGCCTGGTGGCTGGGCATGCTGCTCACACAGGCCCTGCTGCTCGTCGCCGACCAGGGTGTACGTTGGTCACTCTTCCTCTACCCGGGGCTGTGCCTAAGCGCAGGGGCGCTGCTGGGCGCGTTCTGGGCGCGTGGACGTTGGGCCCGTGGCGCGGCGTTGGGGTTGCTTACGTGGATGCTGACGTATGGCACGTTTATGTGGGTGAGCCACGTACGAGACTACTTTCATATTTGAAGGTAGGGGCGCGTTGCGGCGCGCTCCTACGCTCGGCATCAGGCATTCGCAATATCGCGCACAAGGTCGGTAATCGAAAGCACGCCAAGCGGACGCAGCCCCTCGCCGGCATCCTCGGCGACAACGACCCGATGAAAGCGGCGCTCCATCATTAGCTTACTAGCGTGCTGGAGCGAGTCATTTGGGCGAACCCAGACGACATCGGTGATCATAATATGCCCAGCCGTCAGGCCGCGCCAATGCTTCCAGTATTGCTCATAGAGACGCGCATTCACCAGGTCGGTTCGCGAGATCAACCCGATCATCAAGCCGCCTTCATCGACAACGACAAGGGCGCTGACATCATTCTCGGTCATGGTGCGGGCCACATCCTGGATCGGCGTCTCGCGCTGGCATGTGAGTACGCCCTGATGCATGACTTCGCCAACAGTGCGCTCCATTGCAGCCCTCCTTTCAGAGCATTCAGTACATAATGCGC
>JBBRUG010000176.1:0-12387 GCA_038247995.1 Chloroflexales bacterium
CGAAGAGGCTCGCCCCGGCAGGCAGCAGTTCCGCCAGTTCGCTAAACACCCGCGGCTCGCTGAGCGCTGTCTGGGCGGCAAGCTGATCGGCGATCAACTTGCGCGTGGTGCGTTCGGCGCTGAGCCACGGGCGCGACCAGAGCGTCAGCGGCATGGCCATGCCGCCTGCAAGCGCGGCGACCAGCGCATCACAGAGCGCAATTTCATCGGCATGAAGGTGTTCGGTCGCCAGGCTGGTCGGTTCGCGCCAGCCTGCACCACTATCGATCACAATCTGGTGTGCGCCGGGGTGCTGCTGCAAGAATTGCAGCACCGGCTTACTGGTGGGCATTGCACCGAAGCGCAACACCAGTTCGGGCGCGTGGCGGGCAGTGAAGCCGGGCGCACGCAGGTAGGCGTCGTAGGCGCCGAGCACGAGCGTCTGGTCGTGCGGGCCGCAACGTACGCCGGAGAGCGGGTCGGCGAGGATCGGAAAGCCCAGTTGGGCCGCCAGCGCAGTCACATGCGGCGCAAGATCGGGCGGACAATCGGGGCCGCAGAGGATCAACCCGCGCCGGGTCTGGCCGAGACGCACCGCGAGATCGGCCACCTGCGCCGGGGCGAGGATTGGGCGCCCGGCAATCACCCGCACCGGCGGCGGCGAATCGGCATACAGTTGTGCGAGCAGGTCGCGATCGGGCACCAGCGGCTCACGGAAGGGCAGGTTAAGATGCACCGGGCCGGGGCGCGGGCCACAGGCCGCCGCAAGCGCACGAGCCGTGCTAACGGCGAGGTAATCCAACAAGCTAGCGCCGGGAGTTGGCTCAGGCAGATCGCTGAACCAACGGGTTGTGGTGCCGAAGATGCGCACCTGATCGATCGTCTGAGGGGCGCCGTTGTCGCGCAGTTCGTGCGGACGATCGGCGGTCAGCACGAGCAGCGGCACACGCGAGAGATCGGCCTCGGCCACGGCAGGCAGGTAGTTGGCGGCAGCCGTACCCGACGTACAGAGCAGCGCCGCCGGCGTGCCGCGCCACCGCGCCATGCCCAGGGCGAAAAACCCCGCCGAACGCTCGTCGTAGTGCATCCAGATCCGCACCTGCGGATGGCGGGCTAACGCCAGCGCCAGCGGCGTACTACGCGAACCGGGGCTCACCACAAAATCGGTGACGCCGCCGGCTACAAGCGCCTGCACGAGGGTGGCGACCCAGTGGGTGAGGGTAGTTAGATGTTGATCGATGCTCATAACAATTAGATCCAGAGCAATAAAGCGCTAGAGCGGGATGCCGAGGCAGCCGGGGCGGCTGGGGCAGCCGGGGCAGCCGGGGCGGACCCATGGGTCCGCCCGTACGTGCGCCTTGCGCGCCTTTGCGCCTTGCGCCCTTTTTCCCTGCCGCTTGCTGCCTGCATCAGCTTCCCCCCAGCGCATTGCGCATCGGGCGCAGCTTGAGGTTCGACTCATTCTCTTCGCGTACCGGGTCGGAGCCGGCCATAATGCCGCAACCGGCGAAGAGTGCAGCCTCGCGCCTGCTCACCAGGGCCGAGCGCAGCGCCACCGCAAACTCGCCGTCGCCCTGGGCGTTAACCCAGCCGATTGGGCCGGCGTACCAGCCGCGGTCGAGTTGTTCATGGTCGCGGATCCAGGCCAGTGCCTTTTCACGCGGGCGGCCGCCGACGGCAGGCGTAGGATGCAGCTTTTCCAGCAGGTCGAAAATCGTATGACCGGGTACGATTTGCGCGCTGATTGGCGTGAAGAGGTGTTGCACATTGCGCATCTGCATGAGGCCGGGCGCGGCGGGATGTTCAAGCTGCGTGGCAATACCCGCCAGGCTCTCGCGGATTGTGCGCACGACGACTGCATGTTCAGCCTGATCCTTGGCGCTGTGCAGCAATTCCGCGCCGAGCTGCGCATCTTCTGCGGGCGTGGCGCCGCGCGCAATCGAACCGGCCAGACCGTGCGCTGCGATCCGGCCATTGTGCAGCGACACCAGCCGCTCAGGCGAGGCGCCGAGGAAGGTTCGCCCACCACGCGCCAGCGCGAAAACAAACGTCTCGGGATAATCGCGGCGTAGCGTCTCCAGCGCCGCCGGCACATCGAGGTCGTGGGCGGCGCGCAGGCGCACCTCGCGGGCCAGCACCACTTTCTCCATTGTCCCGGCCTGCAATTCCGCTACCGCATCGGCGACGATCCCGCGCCAGATTGCGGCGGGCAGCGCATCTTCGAAGCCCAACGCATCGGCGGGTTGCGCTGGCCGCCAGGGGCCGCCGACGATATCGCGCAGACGGCGGGCAGCCGAGAGATGCAAGGCCACGCCCGAAGTGCCCGGGCCGACCAGGCCGTTGAAGGTAACGCTGGTCGTTTCGCCCTGCGTGGCGAGCAGCATCCGCGGCAACATCAGCAACCCACGCGGAAAGTCGCTCCAGAGCGCCGAAGCAGGCCGCGCCGGATCGAAGGCGAACCCGGCCACGGCGACCGGCCCGGCAAACGGCAGTTCCGCATCGGCGTCGATCACGGCGTTCGCAATCAGATCGCGCCAGGCCGCCGCCGCGCTTGCGTCGGGGCCGGATGTGGTATGGCTCCAGGCCGCGCCTAGGCCGGCGACACTCAGCCTCGCGCTCGGACGCTCCCAGAAAAAGCGATGCTGGGTCGCCGCCGCGCCGCGGGCAAACAGCGCCAGCGGATCGTGGCGACTGAGCGCCGTAGTGACGCTGACCAGCACCGGACGGCCCAACTCGCGCGCCCGCGCCCGCGCCGCCTCGGCCAACTCCTCCATACGCGGCACTTCACGCAGGGCCGCTGTGGCAACTCGCATACCGATCATATAGACCCCATCGATGACTGCAAAAGGAAAAAGGCCAAACGCAAAATGACGACTCGACCCAGTACATCAAGTATACCTCAACTTTGTGCAAAATTACACAAATGCCACCGATTGACAGTGCAGATCGCCCTTTGTTAGAGTTATTGTACCCAATTTGCGGAAAGTACCCTAATGACCGTCGAACCAGGCCAACCAACGCCCGCCGATGCTGTGTACCTGCGCCTCCGGCGACGCTTGATCGAAGGCCACTACCCGCCCGGCTCGCGGCTGGTGGAAGAGCGGTTCGCGCACGATCTGGGCGTCAGTCGGACGCCAATCCGCCAGGCCCTGGCTCGCGCCGCCGCCGCGGGGTTGGTGCAACTCTTCCCCAACCGAGGCGCTGTGGCGCGCCGTTTCGCGCTCGACGACCTGCTGGAGATTTACGAACTACGTGCCGTGCTTGAAGGTCATGCCGCCGCCCGCGCGGCAACGCAGATCGATGCTCAACAATTGGATGCATTGGAAGCGACGGCAAGCGCGCTCGAACAGGCTCCCGCGCACGGCTTCGCCAGCCGCACCGATGAAGTTCATTTCCTTGTTGCGCAGAGTGCGCACTTCCACGACACGATCATCGCAGCCAGCGGCAACCAGCGCCTTGCGGCGATGCTGGGCAATGTAGTAAATGTGCCCCTCCAGTTTCGCTCATTCTATTGGTACAGCGCCGAAGAACGCCGCATCTCTAACTTCTTCCACCGCAGCATCCTCACCGCCCTGCGCCACGGCGATGCCGACCGAGCGCGGGCAATGATGCAAGAACACATCTATCACGGTCGCGATGTGCTCATCCAGAGTTTGCGCGAAGAAGGGTAGGGAGCGCGGGAAAACCAAAGAACCAGGGAATTGGTGTAAGGGCGGATCGCGAGCCGCCCCGACCGCTTACAAATATGATGTAGTCCTAAGAGACCGGCTTTGTGCTACAATGGCGCGGCTCTTCTGAATCCTGACTCCTGACTCCTGACTCCTGAATCCTGACTCCTGAATCCTGACTCCTGACTCCTCCCACATGTACCTCAAGCGCCTCGAAATCCAGGGCTTCAAAACATTTGCCACGCGCACCGTGTTCGAATTCCGCCCCGGCGTCACTGCTGTGGTGGGGCCGAATGGGAGCGGTAAAAGTAACCTCGCCGACGCTGTGCGCTGGGTGCTGGGCGAGCAGAGTCTGAGCAACTTGCGCTGTAAACGCACCGAGGAGTTGCTCTATGCAGGTGGTGGGCGTCGCGCTGCCGCCGGCCTCGCCGAGGTGTCGCTCACCATCGACAACAGCGACCGATTACTGCCGCTCGATTTTGACGAGGTGACGGTAACGCGCCGGGCGACGCGTGCCGGCGACAATGAGTATTTCCTCAACCGCGCCCGCGTGCGCCTGCGCGATCTCCACGAAGCTGTTGAACCACTCGGTGGCTCCTACACAATCATCAATCAAGGCCTTGTCGATGCCGCGCTGACCCTGCGCCCCGAGGAGCGCCGCCGCCTCTTTGAGGACGCAGCCGCGATCGGCGGCTTTGAACTGCGTAAAGCCGAGGCGTTGCGCCGCCTGCGCGAGACCGAGGGCAACTTACAGCGGATCGATGATGTACTCGCGGAACTGGAACCGCGCCTGCGCTCACTCAAACGCCAGGCCGGGCAGGCCCGCCAGCACAAAGATCTCACCGCCGAACTGCACACGCTGCAGGTGCATTTTTATGCGGCCCAATGGCGCGCAGCCACGGCGCTGTGTGCTACAACCGCCACTGAAATTGCGCGCACCGAGCAGGCGCTTGATCAGGCCCGCGCCGCACAGACAACCATTGGCGCCGAGTTGCAGGCCCTGCGCGCCGCACTACGCTCCCGCCGTGATGCCCTGGGTGCGCTCCACGAGCGCAGCGCCGATCTGCACCGCCGGGCTGAAACGCTACAACGCGATCTGGCTGTCGGCACCGAACGTATGGCCGCACTTACCCGCCGGGGCGAAGATCTGGAGCGCCGCCGCCAGGAGTTGGCCTTACGCCGCGAAGAAGTGCGCAATCAGGCGGTTACCGCCGCCGCCGAGGTAGCCCGCGCCGAGGCCGACCTGAACGAGCGCCGCGCTGAATTGCGCCGTGCCGAAGCCGAACTAGCCGACGGTGAAGCGGCCCGTCGCGCCCTGGCCCAAGAATTACGCCAGGCCCAGGATGCCGCCGTGCGCGCCGCGAGCACAGTGGCGCAGGCCGCTAGCCGTGCCGAGCAGGCTATTGGCCAGCAAGCGCGCCTGGCCAACGATCAGGCTGAACTCGATGCCGCTGTGGCCCAGGCCGAGCAGCGCCTGGCTGGAGCGCACGCCCAGGTCGAACAGGCCCGCGCTGATCTGGCCCACAGTGAGCAAGCCCGCAGCGCCGCCATCGAGGCCGAACGGACTGCCCGCACCGAACTTGAGCAGGTACGCAGCGAACGCACCCAGGCCGATGAAGCGCGCAGTGCCGTGCGACGTGCCCTCGCCGATGCCGAGGCCCGCTACGACTCATTAGCGCGGCTGGCCCGCTCCTACGCCGGCGCATTCGCCGGAGTGCGCGCCGCAATGCAGTGGGCCGAACGCGCCGGACGCGCCGGCTTCGCCCTGGTGCAATCGATTATTCGCACACCCGCTGAAATCGAAACCGCGATCGAAGTGGCGCTTGGCTCACGGTTGCAGAATATCGTCGTGGAACGCTGGGAAGACGCCGAAGAAGCAATCGGCGAACTGAAGCGCTCGGGCGCAGGGCGGGCGACGTTTTTGCCGTTGGATAGCATCCGAAGAACAGAGAACAAAGAACAACGAACAGAGGGCCGCTCTTCGCGCTCCGCGCTCCGCTCGGAGCCTGTGCTCGGCATCGCCGCCGATCTGGTTGATTACGACACCCACTACGAGCCGGTGGTGCGCCAACTGCTTGGGCGGGTGCTGGTGGTGCGCGATCTGCCGACGGCACGCGCCGAGTTGCGCCGGCTCAGCGGCGGCTGGACGATCGTCACGCTGGGCGGCGAGCAGGTGAACAGCGGCGGGTCGGTTACCGGCGGCGCACAGGCCAAAGAGAGCGGCGCGCTACGCCGTGAGCGCGAACTACGCGAACTGCCCGAACAGGTTGCACAGCGCCGCAGCGAATTAGAGCAGATCGAACAGCGCCGTAGTGCGCTTGAGCAGCGCAACCAGAGCCTGGCCCAGCAGCAGCGCGAGCTTGAACGGCGCGCCCGCGAAACTCAGCGCGCCCACGACACGGCGCGCACCGGCGTGGAGGCGGCAACCCGCCGGGTTGAACAGGCCGGGCAAGAGCGGGCCTGGGCTACCCAGCGCCGCGAGCGCCTGAGCGCCGAACTGGAAGCGATCACCGTCCAGATCGCCGCAGCGCAGGCCCAGGTTGCCGCGGCCGAACAGGCCCAGGCCCGCGCCGATCAGCAACTCAGTGCGCTCCAGGGTCGCCAGGAAGTTCAGGCCGCCGCCGATCGCGCCGCGCAGGAACGCCTCGCCGGGGTACGCGCCGGTGTCGGCGAGGCTGAAGGTCAACTGCGCGCCCAGCGTGCGCTACTCAACGCCCACGAGCAAAGCCAGGCCCAACTGATCAGCCAGGACGAAGGTTTGGCCCGCGAGACGCTTGCCCTGATCGCTGAGCGCGAACGCTACACCGCCGATCACGAACAGGCTGAAACCAACCATCACGCCCTGCTCATGGCTATCGACGACCTGCGCGGACAGATCGACCCAGCCGAGGCTGCCCTTCACGACGACGAAACGCATCAGGCCGCGCTTGAAGCGCGCGAAGCCGCCGCCACTACTGCCCTGCTTGCCGCCGAAGCCGCTAACGGCCGGGCCGCTCTCGAAGCCCAGCGCGCCAGCGACCGCCAGGAAGCGCTTTTTGAGCGCGCAGCGGCGGATGGGATTGATGTGGCTGAGCCCCTTACCCCCCAACCCCTGCTCCCGCAAACGGGAGAGGGGGAGTCCGCACCAGCGGCGGGCGTGAGAGCCGAAGATCTCCAAGCCGCCATCGACAGCCTCAAAACGCGTATTTTGCGCCTGGGGGTGGTGAACCCGCTGGCCCTTACCGAATACGAAGAAGCTGCCGAGCGCCAACAATTCCTCAGTGGCCAGGTGAACGACCTGCGTACGGCCAGCCTTACGCTGCAAGAACTGATTGCCGAACTCGACGAAGCCATGCAGAGCCGCTTTCAGATCACCTTCAATGCCGTCGCAGCCGAATTTGAGCAGACCTTCACCCAACTCTTCGGCGGCGGTTCGGCCCGGCTCCAGCTCACCAACAGCGGCGCCGAGCGTAACGGCCAACTCCCCGAAGCTGAAGCCGAGACACCGCCGGCCTCACGCAGCGCGCCCGGCGTAGAGATCATCGTCCGGCCACCCGGCAAGAAGCAACAGAATATCTCGCTACTCTCGGGCGGCGAACGTTCACTCACAGCGGCAGCGCTGCTCTTCGCCATTCTGCGCGTCAACCCCAGCCCGTTCTGCATCCTCGATGAAACCGATGCCGCCCTCGACGAATCGAATGTCGGGCGCTTCCGCGACGCCCTGCGTAACCTCACCGACAACACCCAGTTCATCTTGATCACCCATAACCGCGGCACGATTGAAGCCGCCGACACACTCTATGGCGTAACGATGGGCGACGACGGCGGCTCAAAAGTTATGTCGCTACGCGTCGAAGAATATGTGAATGCCGAGGAATAAGATCCGCAGTTGCGCGATCTTTGTTGTCGGCGCAACCACTCCAGCGCGAGAGTGGTATAATCGGGCTGCAACGCTGCACCTCCATTCATAGACGAACCTCAACCGGCTCTCACACGGTATATGGTCAGGCAACTTTTGTCTGAAACCTAGTGTGAGGAGGTCTGGTTATGGAATTCGCCGGCTGGTGGCGCCAACCACGGTTGCTCGCTGCTGCTCTTTGCGTGGTTTTGGGCCTGGCGGTGATCGCCCTCGGCCCGCTGCTGCGCACCGTTCCCACATCTACGCCCGTATCTGCCGAACTGCTCGCCGATCCATTCGCCGCCGAGCTCCTTGAGGTGCCAACGACCATTCCCAGCCAACCAACGTCACCGCCGGCGCCGCCCGACGTGATCGTCTATGTGAGTGGCGCCGTTGTTCAACCCGATGTCTATCGCCTGCCGGCCGGCGCACGGGTGAAAGATGCCGTGCTTGCCGCCGGCGGGTTGCTGGCCGAAGCCGCCGGCGACGCCGTTAATCTTGCTGCACCGGTAAGCGATGCAGCGCACATCCACATTCCGCAGGTGGGCGAAATGTTGCCCGTCGCAGCCGTCACCGGTGCGCCCGATGGTTCCAGCGCTGCGCCCTCAGCCGCCGGCGAAAACAGCGCTGTTAGTCCGTCGAACGGAGGTCGGCTCGACTTGAACCGGGCGACCCAGGCCGATTTTGAAGAACTGCCCGGCATCGGTAAAGTGCTTGCCGAGCGCATGGTTGCCTATCGTGAGCAGCACGGCGCATTCAACAGCGTCGCCGATCTGCGGTCGGTTACCGGGATCGGCGCCAAGCTGTTTGCCGATTTAGAACCGCTGGTGGTTGTGCAGTAGCGCGGGCGCGGGCGCGCCCGTATCAATACGATGAAGCAGGAGCCGTTATGCGTCGAACAAAAATTGTTGCCACGCTTGGTCCATCTACCAATACGCCCGAACGGATTGCCGGCCTGATTCGCGCCGGAATGAACGTCGCCCGCCTGAACTTCTCGCACGGCAACCACGCCGAACACGCCGCCCGGATCGCCATGGTGCGCCGTGCTTCCGCTGAAGCCGGTCGCTATGTCGCTATTTTGCAAGATCTCCAAGGGCCGAAGATCCGCACCGGCCCGCTGGAGAACGGCGAACCTGTTGATCTGGTCGCCGGTCAGCGGTTTACGATCACCGTTGAGCCGATTATCGGCACGGCGGAAAAAGTCAGCACTACCTATAAAAGCCTGGCTCAGGACGTGCGCGTGCGCGACCGAATTCTGCTTTCTGATGGGCTGATTGAGCTCATGGTGACCAGCCGTAACGATACCGAGGTTGTTACCGAGATTGTACACGGCGGAAAGCTGAAACAACACCAGGGGATTAACCTGCCGGGCGTGCGCGTCAGTGCGCCGGCGGCCACCGAGAAGGATATTGAGGATCTGCACTTCGGCCTGGAGCAGGGCGTCGATTTTGTTGCGCTCTCGTTTGTGCGCAAAGCCAGCGACCTCATGGTGGTAAAAGATATTATTGCCGCCAAAGGCTTAACTACCCCGGTAATTGCGAAGATCGAGCGTCCGGAAGCGCTGGAAGTCTTGCCGGAGATCCTCGCCGTCGCCGACGGGATTATGGTCGCTCGCGGCGACCTCGGCGTAGAAATGGCGCCCGAGCGCGTGCCGCTCGTGCAGAAGCAGATTATCGGCGCCGCAAACCGGTCGCTCATTCCAGTTATTACGGCCACGCAGATGCTCGAGTCGATGATTATCAACCCGCGGCCCACGCGTGCCGAAGCCAGTGATGTCGCCAATGCGATTATCGACGGCACCGACGCAGTGATGCTCAGCGGCGAAACCGCCGCCGGCGACTATCCGCTCGAAGCTGTGCAGATGATGGCGCTGATCGCCGACGCGATCGAAGGCAGTGGCCATAACAACAGTGACACGTCGCCGCGCTGGTCGATCCCTGAAGTCCAGTCCAACGCCCGCGCGATCGCCGCTGCCGCCTGTACCATCGCCGATGCGCTGCCGGTGCGCGCCATCGCCGTGCTCACCCAAAGCGGCTCCAGTGCGCGCCTCGTCTCGCATTACCGCCCCGAAGTGCCGATTATCGCCTTCTGCCCAACCGCCGAAACCGCCCGGCGCACCAACCTGTATTGGGGCGTTATGCCGCTTGAGATCGAGACCGAAGACCGCCTCGACGAGCTCGAAAAGCGGCTTCAACAAATCCTGCGCGAGCGGGGGTTTGTGCAGCGCGGCGATTTGATTGTGCTCAGCGGCGGCCACCCGATCTACCGCTACGGGCAGACCAACTTCCTCAAAGTCGTGCAGATCGAGTAAGGGTGCAGCGCGGCGTCCACTTTGCATACCCAAAGTGGACGCCGCAGGAATATCGTTTGGGTCTAACTGTAGCCCTTGCTTATGTGCAACTGAAAGCGTGCTTCCTGCGCAGAACTGAGCGTGGCCAGATGGCGCTCGGTCTGCACAAAACGCAACAGTTCCGGCAGCGGATCAACCCGCCAGATCCGAATCACGCCATCAGTAGCGCCGGCCAGGATGGTGCGACCGTCGGCGCTGAACACGGCGCTGTAGACGAGGGCGCCCCCAGCGTCAAAGCGGCGTAACTCCCGGCCGGTAGCGACATCCCACAATGCCAGGGTTGCCAGGCCGGCGGCGAAGAGCGCCGTTTGGCCGTCGGGGCTAAACGCGACCACAAGAACCGGGCCGGCCTGCTTGGGGAAGCGTTCGAGATCGACGTCGCGCACGCGATCCCACAAGCGCACGGTACCGTCGGCTGATCCCGAGAGCGCCAGGAGTCCGTCGGCACTGATCGCAATACTACTGACTGCACCGGCGTGCCCCTGCAACCGACGAATCTCCGCGCCGCTGGCAACATCCCATTCGCGGATGGTCGCATCAACCCCGCCCGACAGAATCGTGCGCCCGTCGGGGCTGAACACGGCGCACTCGACCCCGGCGGTGTGACCGGTCAAACAGCGCGCCTCTCCTCCCGCCGCCAGATCCCAAAGCCGAATCGTGCCGTCGTGCGAGGCCGAAAGCGCAAGCCGCCCAGCGGGGCTGAAGGCGACATCCCACACATAGCCGGTGTGGCCGGTGAACTGCCGCAGCAGCGTACCGCTCGCAACCTCCCAGAGGCGCACCACGTGATCGACTGAACCGGTCAGCGCCAACTGCCCGTCGGGGCTGAAAGCCACACCCTCAACACCGTTGTTGTGGCCGACAAACTGACGCAGTTCGCGCCCGGTCGCGCGATCCCAGAGCCGCGCCGTCCAATCCCACGAACTACTGAGTACCAGTCGTTCGTCGGGGCTGAGCGCCACACTGCGCACCCAACTGGTATGGCCGGTGATCCGGCGCAACTCGGCCCCATTGGTCAGATCCCAGAGCCGCAGTGTGCCATCGCGCGAGCCGGAAAGCAGGTGCTGTCCATCGGGCGTGAAGGCCAGGCTAAAGACTTCGTCGCGATGTTCCCGAAAACAGTGCACCTCGCGTCCGCTGGCGCTCGCCCAGATCTGCACCCGATTAGCTGCGGCTGAGGCGATCCAACGTCCGTCACGACTCAGCGCTACGCTCATCACCGAACCAGCGTGGCCGGTAATCACGCGCAGTTCGCGCCCGGTCGCCACCTCCCACAAACGCACCGTTGCATCCCACGCACAGGAAACGGCCAGTTGGCCATCGGCGCTTATGGCAACGCATTGGACACGATTGGTATGGCCGGTAAAAGCACGCAGCAGCTGGCCGGTGGCGCCATCCCACAGGCATACGGTTGTGTCGGACGATCCCGAGAGAATCCGGCTGCCGTCGGCGCTGAATACGGCGCTCCAGACCCAACCGCTATGGCCTGCATAGCGCCGGATCTCGGCGCCGGTGGAGCGATCCCAGAGCCGAATGGTCAGATCTTTTGATGCCGAGAGCACCGAGCGCCCATCGGGGCTAAAGACAACACTGGTAACATCTGCCATATGGCCGTTAAAGCGCTGAAGCTCCGCACCGGTTTGCGCATCCCACAAATGAATGCGCCCATCGGCGGCGCCGGCCAGCGCATAGCGCCCGTCGGGGCTGAGCGCTACACTCCAGGGATTGGCTTCCAGGCCGTGCAGACGCCGGATCTCGCTCCCACGCGCCACGTCCCAAAGCCGCAAACTTAGATCAGACCCGCCCGAGAGCGCTAGGGCGCCGGTACAATCAAAAACCGCACTCATCACTGCGTCGCTATGGCCGCTAAACAGTCGTCGTGTGCCGGGGGCATACGCAGCCTGGGCCAGGATGGCCTGCGCTTCCGGCGCGGGGCACGCTACCTGCACCGCCGCCAGCGCCAACGTACGGGCCTGATCGAGGTTGCCCTCGGCAATGGCGGCCTGGGCCGCCGAAGCAAGCGCCTGGCCCTGAGCACGTTCGGCATGCTCTTCGGCAGCTTGCTGTTGTTGCTGCGCCAAGGCGGCAAACACCATTAACGCATTGGTGAGGCCGCGCAAACGGGTGACACCTTCACGGGCGGCGTGCAGTTCACGCTCCTGCCGCTCGTGTTCGAGCCGTGCCAACTGCTCACGCTCACGCAAACTGGCTTCCAGATAGGCGCGCTCGTCGGTGTTCAGCCAGATCGCGGCGCGCTCAGCCAGCAGCGCAAATTGCGCCAACCGCGCCCCGCCCGCCAGAAAACTCACATCGCACCCGGCGGCGATCCACTCCTGCGCTGCGGCAAGCAAGCGGCGCTGCACGCGCAGATCCTCACGGCTCTGGGTACACCAGTCGCGCAGGCGCGCCCAGTCGCGGATCAACGCCTCGTGGGCCAGTTCCACGGTCGGCATGCCGCGCTGGGGATCACGGTCGAAAGTGAGCAGCCGATAGCGCCCGTATGCAGCGAGCAG
>JBBRUG010000177.1:0-12226 GCA_038247995.1 Chloroflexales bacterium
GAACCATTGAACCATTGAACCATTGAACCATTGAACCATTGAACCATTGAACCATTGAACCATTGAACCATTGAACCATTGAACCATTGAACCATTGAACCATTGAACCATTGAACCATTGAACCATTGAACCACTGAACCACTGAACCATTGAACCACGGAACCATTGAACCGGAACTGAGAACTGCAAACTATCAGCCTGCCTGGTTCAGCATCGGAACTATCAGCTTCTGACTCCTGAATCCTGAATCCTGAATCCTGGCTATGGTATCATTGCGCCGATGAAACGCCAACCCTTCCCGCAGCCGATCCGCGTCGCAATGCTGGCCCGCGCCGTTTACCCGCTCCATGGCTTCGGCGGGATCGAGCGTCATGTGTTTCACCTGGTAACTCATCTAGAGCGTCTTGGCGCGCAAGTGACGCTATTTGTGCAGCCGACAGCCGGTTCGATCGACGCCCCTGATGCCTGGCCCGGCAGCCATCGCCCAACGGCATTTGTGACGCTGCGCTACGACTACACCAGCCCGTTGTTGCCACCGAACGGGATCATTGGCCGGCAGATCAATTATCCCTGGTTTAGCTGGCGCGAGGGTTTACTGGCCGCGCAGGGTGTGCGCGAGCAACGCTTCGATGTGGTGCATAGCCAGGGGCTGTGCGCAATCGGGTATGGCCTGATTCGCGCCCGCGACCCGCTGCTGCGCCGAACGCCCTTTGTCGCCAACCCGCATGGCATGGAGGAGTTCCGCACCCCCGATTGGCGCAAGTGGCTTGCATATGCGCCCTTCCGCGCCCTCTACGCCCTCGGCCACCGCCTGGCCGATCGTGCCATCGCCACCGATGCCTGCACCCGCGACGATCTGCCCCACTACCTGGGCGTGCGCCCCGAACGCGTGACGGTGATTCCCTCGGCGATTGACGCTGAGGAATGCCTGGAATTGGTGCAACCGGAACTGCGCAGCGAACTGCGGGCGCGCTTCGGGCTGGGGCAGGCCAACCCGGCGCTGCTCAGCGTGGGCCGGCTGGAACGCAACAAGGGCTTCCATGTGTTGATCAATGCCCTGGCCCGCCTGCGCAACGAATTGCCGCCCACCTGGCGCTGGCTGCTGGTCGGCGTCGGCAAGGAACGCGCGGCACTGGAACAACAGGCACGCAGCGCTGGGATCGCCGACCACGTTAGCTTTATTGGCCGCCTGAGCGATGCGGAACTGCACAGCCTCTACGAGGAGGTCGATCTGGTGATCCACCCGACACTTTACGAAGGCAGTTCGCTCGTTACCCTGGAGGGCATGATCCACCGTAAACCAATGGTCGCCAGCGCCGCCGGCGGCATTCCCGACAAGGTATTCAACGATCGAAACGGCTATCTGGTGCAACCCGGCAATGTAGACGATCTGGTGGTTAAGCTGCGCAGCGCCCTCGCCCAACGTGAGCGTTGGCCGGCCTGGGGTGAAGCGAGTGTGCAGATTGTGCGGACAACCTTCGACTGGCCGATTGTGGCGCGCAAGACGTTGGAGCTGTATGAGGAGTTGTTGGAGCGGCAGGAAGGGTGAGGGGACACGGGGACACGGGGACACGGGCACGGAAGACCAAAGATCAAAAACTAATGCCGGACGCGACTTTCCGTCGTCCGTCGTCGGTTGTCCGTCGTCCGTCGTCGGTTGTCCGTCGTCCGTCGTCCGTCGTCCGTCGTCCGTCGTCGGTTGTCCGTCGTCCGTCGTCCGTCGTCAAATACGGAGAGTTCTTATGTCAAACAACAATCCGCCGCGCCCACAGCGCCTGGTAACAATCGGCGGCGGTGGCGGCGTCAGCCAGGTATTGCTCGGCACGCGGCCCTACTTCGGCACACTCACAGCGGCGATTGCCGTGACCGACACCGGGCGCAGCACCGGCACCGCCCGCGCTGTGGCCGATATGCCCGCCCCCGGCGATGTGCGCAATACGCTCGCCGCGCTCGCCCGCGACCCGGACGCCCTGCTGGCTCGGCTGATGCAGCATCGGATCAGTTCGCCGGCAGTGCCGCTGCTCGACGGCATGGCTTTCGGCAACTTGTTGATCGCGGCGCTGACCCAGATGACCGGCGACTTTGCCGAAGCGATCGAAGCGGCTAACCTGATGCTTGGCGTTACGGCGCGTGTGTTACCGGTTTCCACCGTCAGCACGCACATCTGCGCCGAACTCGCCGACGGCAGCGTGGCCGAAAATGAACTGGCCGTCCGCGCGCTCAACAAAGCGCCGATCAGCCGGCTTTTTCTCTCCACGCCCGATGCGCCAACCTACCCGCCGGTGCTGCACGCGATTACCCAGGCCGATGTGGTTGTGATCGGGCCGGGCAGCTTCTTCACCTCGATCCTGGCGACGCTGCTCTTTGATGGCCTTGCCGAAGCGCTCCGGCAGACCAAAGCGACCGTGGTGTTTGTTTGCAACACCACCACCCAACCCGGCCAGACCGATGGCTTCACCGCCTATGACCACGTGCGCCGGATCGTTGATCTGCTCGGCCCCGGCACGCTAGATGTCGCCCTGATCAACCGCAGCGAACACCTTGCGCCCGAGATCGTCGCCGCGTACGCCGCCGAGGGCCTCCACCTGCTGCGCCCGACAGCGGAAGAGCTGTTGCAGATCAACGACCTGGGCGTGGCGCCGCTCATTCGTAACTTCGCCGAGGCTACCGACGGCAAGCGCACGCTCTGGAACAAACAGGACACCATCCGCCACGATCCGACGCTGCTCGGCCTGGCGCTGTGGAAGATTGCGTTGGAACGGGAGGAGTGAGCAGGAGACACGGGGACACGGGGACGACGGACGACGGACAACCGACGACGGACGACGGACGACCGACGACGGACGACGGACGACGGACGACCGACGACCGACGACGGACAACCGACGACGGACGACGGACAACCGACGACGGACGACGGACGACGGACAACCGACGACGGACGACGGACGACGGAAATGCGTCACTCATCACTCATCACTCATCACTCGTCACTCATCACTCGTCACTCGCCGCCCGCGGCAATACGTCGCCTGCAAGCGCAACGCAGCGTCGAAGATGAGCAGGTCGGCGTCGAAGCCGGGGCGCAGCAAGCCCTTCTGGTCGGCGATACCGGCGGCACGCGCCGGGTTGCGCGTGAGCATGGCCACAGCGTCGGGCAGCGGCACAGCGAGATCGTGTACAAGGTTACGCAGCGCCAGATCGAGGGTGAGTATGCTGCCCGAGAGCGTGCCATCGGGCAGGCGCGCGGCCCCACCGACGATCTGCACCGTCTGGCCGGCAAACTCGAAACTGCCAGCCGGCAGGCCGGCGCCGCGCAATGCGTCGGAGACAAGCACCGTACGTTCGGCGCCCAGCGCACCGATCACAATGCGCAGCATGGCCGGATGGACATGCACACCGTCGGCGATCAGTTCACCTTGCACCTGCGCCGCCTCAAAAATCGCGCCGAGCGGGCCGGGTTCGCGGTGGCCGAGCGGGCGCATGGCGTTGCAACAGTGGGTCGCGTGGGTGAAGCCCCAGGGCAATGCAGCGCGCACCTGATCGTAGGTTGCATCGGTATGGCCCACGCTCACCGTGACGCCCGCAGCGACCAAGCGCCGGGTCAACGCCTCGGCGCCGGGCAGTTCGGGCGCCAGTGTCACCAGACGCAACCAGCGACCGGTTAGGGCCAAGATCTGCTCGGTTTCAGCCGGCTCAGGTGTACGCAACCATGATTTAGGATGCG
Source organism: Chloroflexales bacterium (assembly GCA_038247995.1). Lineage (GTDB taxonomy): Bacteria > Chloroflexota > Chloroflexia > Chloroflexales > Chloroflexaceae > JBBRUG01. The sequence continues at coordinate 3,729 of JBBRUG010000177.1, forward strand.
CGCCGCGCCGAAGCGGGCTGATGTACGGCCCCTCCAGATGCGCGCCCAGGATTGTCGCGCCGGGGCCGGGAGCCTCAGCGGCAGCGCGCACAGCAGCGAGTTGGGCCAACGGCGGGCCGGCGGGCACACCAACCACGCCGGCCAGGAACGCCGTGACGCCGGTTGTCGGCGCCCAGGCGGCATAGGCGCGGATCTCGGTTGGATCGGTGGTATGCAACGCAAAACCGCCGCCGCCGTGGGTATGCACATCGATAAAGCCGGGGCACACAATCGCACCGGCCAGATCACGCACCTCACCCTGTGGCAGCGCCTGCGGCCCAACGGCCATAATCCGCCCGTCAGCAACGACGATCGCGCCGGGGCGCAGGCCGTCGGCATCAACCAGAGTGGCATTAGTGAGGGTGAAGGGAGAGTGCATTGATTACCCTGAACATAGGGGATTGCTCCTTTATGCGCTACAGCAGCCGCCGCGCCAGAATCAGCGTTCCCCGCGCCGGATCATCGACGCAAGTAAATGGCCCCCAGGCCGGCCCAAGGTCGGCGGTGATTCGCTCGCGCAGGTAGGAACTAGCGCACAACAGGCCGCCGGCCAGGGCCACCGGCGCGCTACGCAGATCCAACCGGCGCGCCAGCGTTTGCGCTACATGCACCAGTTCAGTGGCAGTATTATCGAGCAGATCGCGGGCATGCGGGTCGCCGGCATCAGCGAGCGCCAGGATGGGGCGGGTGAGCTCGGCGATCTCGGCCGGCACAACCGGCTTATGGTAGAACTGGTCGATCAGCGCTCGCGGCTCGGCCAGGCCCCAGAACTCAAGCACCGCCTGCAACAACGCATGCGCGTCGGCACGCCCATCGGCTGTCTGCGTGGCCCGGCGCAGCGCCTGCCGCGCAAGATCGTAACCACTGCCTTCGTCGCCGAGCAAATGACCCCACCCGCTGACCTGAAGCGTTGGGCCGGCCGAGGCGCGCCCGAAGCCGACAGCGCCCGTACCGGCGATCAGCGCAATCCCCCAACCAGCGGGCGTACCGGCGGCCAGCACCGGCTCGACATCGGCAACGACAATAAACTGTTCGGTGATCTGCTGGGCGCGAAACCAGGCTTCCAGTTCGGTGCGCACGAGCGGCGATTGCGCCCCGGCCACAGCCAGGCAGGCCGCGCCAATTGAGGCGGGCTGAACCTGTGCCGCCACCAGGGCCGCACGAATCGCCACGCCGAGCGCAGCAGTTGCCGCCGCCGCGCCAACCGTGTTGATGTTACTTGCGCCGGCGGAAGCGCTGCCGAGTAGGTTGAGATCCGCATCAGCAACGAGCGCGCGGGTCTTCGAGCCGCCGCCGTCAATGCCGAGGATGAGTGATGGCATCATAGAGTAATGAGTGACGCAGGACGCAAGACACAGGACGCAGGATACTCATAGTTTGGTCTTTAGTCTTTGGTCTTTGGTCCCCTTGTCCCCCTGTCCCTATCCACTAAGCGCCGCCCGCACGTGCCCGCCGCTGGTCTCCAGGCGTTTGCGCGCTGCATCGGCATCAACGGCGGCGAGAACCATGACAATGGCTGTCTTTACGTCGCCAGCCCGTTCGAGCACATCCTGAGCTTCGGTGGGCGTAAGGCCGGTGGCGTCGGCGACGATGGCCACGGCACGACGGCGTAGTTTGGCATTGAGCGGTTGCAGATCAACCATCAAGTTGCCGAAGGTTTTGCCGAGTCGGATCATGATCGTGGTGGTGAGGGTATTGAGCACCAGTTTTTGCGCCGTGCCGGCTTTCATGCGCGTCGAGCCGGCGACGACTTCCGGGCCGACGAGCGGCGCGATCACGAGATCGACGGCATCACTCAGCGGCGAGGGATGCGAACAGGTGATTGCAGCGGTCAGCGCACCACGCTTGCGCGCTTCGGCCACAGCACCGATCACATAGGGCGTGCGCCCGCTGGCGGCTAGCCCTACCACAACGTCTGATGATCTGACGTTTGCGGCAGCGATGTCGGCGGCGCCATTAGCCGGATTATCCTCAACGGCTTCGACGGCGTGGGTAAGCGCCGGGTTGCCGCCGGCAATCAGGCCGACCACCAGTTCGGGCGGGGTGTTGTAAGTGGGCGGACACTCAGCGGCGTCGAGGACGCCCAGCCGGCCCGACGTTCCGGCGCCGCAGTAGATCAGCCGCCCGCCGTTGCGCATGCGCTGCGCAGTTTGCTCAGCCAGTTCGGCGATTGCCCCGGCGACGGCGCCGACCGCCAGCGCAACTTTCTGATCCTCGGCATTGATCAGGCTCACAATTTCTGCCGCGCTGAGGCTGTCGATGGCGCGAGTCGCCGGGTTATTGGCTTCGGTTAGCGGAACATAGGTTGCACTCATTGGGCACTTCCTTCAAGCACAAGCCGTTCCGGCGGTGCAGCGGGCGCGGCGAGCACCTGCGCGAGCAACCCACGATAGTTCGCCCCCGGCGTAATGCTGCCGAGCACCGCCGGAGCGCGTGCGCCGGTGGCGGTGGGCACGTTGTTCGGCCAGCCGTGGAGCGTGGCGTAGCCGAGTACGGCAAAAGCGATGGCCTCTTTGGCGTCGGCATCGAGGCCCAACTCGTCGGCGGAACGCACGTGCGCGCCGGGCAACGCAATGGCGATCATGCGCGCCAGCGTGGGGTTGCGCGCACCGCCACCGCAGAGCAGCACTTCATCGACCGGGCCGCAATGGGCGGTATAGGCCTCAGCAACGCTCCAGGCCGTAAGCGCAGTAATGCTGGCTACAGCGTCTTTGGGACGCAAACCGGCGGCCAGCGCGGCATCAACCATTGTGCGCGCCTCGGCGGGGCCAAAGAGTTCGCGACCGGTGGAGCGCGGCGGGGCCAGATGGAAATAGGGATGATTAAGCCAGCCGGCGAGCAGATCTTCATCGACCCGGCCGGCAGCGGCCATTTGGCCATCTTCGTCATAGCTGCGCGTACCGCCGCTGAGGTAACGCACCGCCTCGTCGATCAACACATTGGCTGGGCCGGTATCAAATGCAATCGGAGGTTGACCGGGCGCCAAGTAGGTTACATTGCCGATCCCGCCGAGGTTCTGCACGGCACGGCGCGTGTGGCCGTCGCTGAAGAACAGCGCGTCGAGGTACGGCACCAGCGGCGCGCCCTGGCCGCCGCGGGCCATGTCGGCGGGGCGAAAATCGGCGGCGACGGTGCAACCGGTGCGCGCAGCGATCACCGCAGGCGCCGCGATCTGAAGCGTACTGCGCACATGGTTGGGCCGGACTTCGTGCCAGATCGTCTGGCCGTGCGAGGCGATCAGGTCAACTTCCGTCGGCGCAAGACCGGCATCGGCTAATACGGCCAGGGCTGCACCGGCGAACGCCGCGCCCATCAGCGCGTGCAGCATACACACCTCGGCGGTACTCCCCTGCTGCGGCGGCAGCACCCCGCGCAACCGCTCACGCAGCACAGCGTCGAAGGGGTGCATCAGGAAGGCGCGCACAGCCAGGGTGTGAACGCCGGGCGTTGCACTAGGCTGAAGATCAACCAGCACGGCGTCGATCGCATCAAGCGATGTGCCGGCCATCAGGCCGATAATGTGCATGATGTGTGTCCTTCGTTTGCCCGCCGCGCCCGGCATTCGCGCATGCGCGGCCCCCTTGAGCCTGTCGAGGGGGGTCGGCCTGCCCGTGCCTGCGTTGGTCGTCGGGGCTACGCGCCCCGCACCCGCACCAAAGGGGCGGGCCGCCGCCCCTCTGGACTCCCCCGACCGGGGCGCTGCCCCTGGCCCCCGAAGGGGAGCGTGTTCCGGCGATCGCAGCCTGTGGCCATGCCCGTGCGCGCTACCGCGCGGGAAAGGGTGGCGGCACACCCGACATGCGCCGCGCTGAGTGCATTCGTGCAATACTCACGGTCGGCCTGCCCCGCACCCGCCCATCACAAATCCACCGGCATCCCCGTCCGCGCCGACTCTTCGATCGCGCAAAGGATGCGGGTCACGGCGATGCCGTCGGCACCGCTAGCCAGCACTGGCCGGCCCTGGGTGATGCTATCGACAAAATAAGCAATACTGTCGAGCACGAAGCCGGTGAGATGTTCACCAGTAGGCGGGGCGAGCAGATCGGGGTAGGCGGCGCGCTCGGCGCTGTAGAGTTCCAGCGTGCGGTTATGCGATCCGTCGATGTAGAGCGCGCCGGCGCTGCCCAAAATCTCCAACTTGAGATCTTTCACCGTCGGCTGGGTGGTGGGCAAGATCCAGGCATGCTCGAATACGGCCACTGCGCCGCCGCGAAACTCCAATGTAGCAACGTGGAAATCGGCGGTGTCGATCCCGCGCTCGCGCAGTATACCCGCCCGACTGACGGCATACACTCGCGTCGGTTCATCGTCCAGCATCCAGCGCACAACGTCGACCATGTGGCTGGCCAGAAACCAGAGCGCCGATGAGTGGCCCGACCAACTGAGCATGCCCGTCGGCACGGCCAGGCTGTTGCTGAGCCGGGCGTAGATGTAACTCGGTCGGCCCAGATCACCGCGCCGGATCGCGTCGCGGGCCTGCACCATCGGCGGGTTGACCCGATTATGAAAATCGACCATCAGGATCACGCCGGCTTGCTCGGCGGCAGCGACAATCGCCTCAGCATCGGCGACAGTGGTGGCGAGCGGTTTCTCAACGAGCATGTGCTTGCCGGCGGCGGCGACCGCAAGCGCCACCGCACGATGGGCGTGGTCGGGGGTGGCCACCGAGACGGCCTGTACCGCCGGGTCGGCGAGTACCTGCGCGAGATCGGCAGTGGCGTAGCGCGCCCCATAACGCTCGGCGATCAACTGGGCGCGTTCCAGGTTCAGGTCGCACACGGCGATCAGGTCGGCGGCGGGATGACGGCTGTAGGCCTGAGCATGGCGCTCGCCGAAGAGGCCCGCACCAACCAGAGCAAAACCGGCTCGTTCCATAAGCTTAGCCTTTCACAGCACCCATGCGTACACCTTCAAGGAACTGACGTTGGAAAGCGAAGAAAAATGCAATCATCGGCAGGGCGGCAAGCGACGCGCCGGCGAAGATGATCCCGTAATCGGTGGCAAACTCGCCTTGCAGGTTGGCCACACCAACGGTGAGCGTATAGTTCTGCGGGCGCGTAAGCGCAATCAGCGGCCAGAGGAAATCGTTCCAGTGGCGCACAAACGTGAAGATCGCCAGCGCCGCCAGGGCCGGTCGGCAGAGCGGCAGGATCACATGGCGGAAGACCTGCAACTCGCTCGCGCCGTCCATCCGCCCGGCCTCTTCAAGCTCTGAAGGCAGGGTGCGAATATATTGACGCATCAGAAAGATGCCGAATGCGTTCGCCGTGCCGGGCAAAATCACCGCAAGCAACGTGTCGATCAGGCGCAACTGGTTGGTAACGATAAACAGGGGAATGATCGTCACATGGATCGGGATCATCAGCGTGCTGAGCATCATCCAGAACATGATGTCGCGGCCCGGAAAGCGCCGCTTGGCGAAGGCATATCCGGCCAGGCTATCAAACAGCACATGCCAGAGCGTAATCGCCCCGGCGACGATCATGCTGTTGAGCATCCAATTCAAATAATAGACATTCCCGGTCAGCAGGCGCTGAAAATTCTCCAGGCTCCAGGCCGGCCAGAGGATCGGCGTCAGCGGCGGATTCGAGCGAATCGGCGTCAGCGCATTCACAAAGAGCCAGTACATCGGGAAGAGCGCAATGACCGATGTGATAATGAGAAAGATCCAACCCGAGATCGGCAGGCCGGAGCGTTTACCGGTGGCGCGCTTCCGTGGTAGAGATACGACAGCCATCTATTATTCCTTCTTTGCTGATTGGGTCGCGGCGCGAGCTAATCGGCAAAAATGTTTAATACTCCACATCACTGCGCAATACCCGGAACTGGATCACGGCCATAATCGCGATCATAATGAACAAAATGAAAGCTTGCGCCGAGGCAACACCAAAGTCGAACTCTTTGAAGGCATTGTTGTAAATCTGGGTCACAATCGTCTGGGTGCTGTTGGCCACGCCGCTGGGCACCATCGCGTAGACGCGCTCGAACACCTCGAAGCTCGCGATGGTGTAGAGCACCACCAGGTAGAGCGTCGTCGATTTGATCAGCGGCACGGTGATCGTCCACCAGCGCCAGATCGGCCCGGCGCCATCGAGTTCGGCGGCTTCGTAGTACTCGGTTGGAATGCTGCCCATGGCCGCGCTGAAGAGCACCACCGCCGTGGCCGGCATCGTCAGCACCGCCGAAAGGGTAACGCTGGTAAGCGCAATGTTCGGATCCGACAGCCAGCGGATCGGCTCCATGCCCACCAGGCGCAGCAGGTAGTTGGCAAAACCCCACTGGGCGTTAAACATGTAGCGCCAGGTCATACCGATAATCAGGGCGCTTGTCACTGCCGGCAGATAGTATGCGGCCCGAAAAAGCGTGCGCATGCGGTTGCCGAGCGGCTGGATCAGGCTGGACAGCACCAGGCCAAAAAAGATATTTGCGGTAACCGTAAAAAAGGTATAAACGAGAGTATTTTGGATTGCAATCCGGAAAACGCCGCTCTGACGGGTGAACGCAAGCACGTAGTTGCGATACCACGGATCCATCCACGTTCCACCGCGAACCAGGCTAAACTCCTGGAAAGAAATAATGAACGACCAGACCACGGGGATGAGCATAAATAGCACGAACGTGAGCATGCTCGGCAATACAAAGACGTAACTCCAGCCGTAGCGACGCATAAAGCGGCGCAGTCCCGACTCGCGTGGTTGCGCGACGGTGATCGTGTCGCCATACGTTTCAACATTCGCCACGCCGGCGCTCCTTTGTTCACTATCGGCGTTGCGGCGAAGCTTTGCTCCGCCGCAACGCTGAGCAGGTTTATTGGCCTTCGGTGGCCAGCAACTCGTTGATCTCCGGGGCGATCCCGTTCATTGCCTCTTCAGCCGTTTGCTGGCCGAAGATGACGTTCTGGAGCGCCGGGTGCACAATACGGGTCAGCTGCGACCAGTTCTCCAGAATAGGCGTCACGTACATGTACTCGACGAAGGGCAGGAAGTTGTCGAGCGGCGGTGCCACCTCAACCGAGGCGCGGGCGCCGGGCGCGAGGTAGAAGCCCACCGGGGTGTCGGGGCCGGGCGGGACATCTTCCTGCACGGCTGCGCTGGTCAGGTAGCGCGCCAGATCCATACCGGCCTGGAGCCGGGCTTCGTCGGTCTGGTTCACGACGGCGATCAGGCCCACGGCGCCGATCGTCACGTTGTTATCGTTGAAGGTCGGGATCGGGTAGATTTCAAAGTCCACCCCATCGGCAGCAAACTGCGCCGCCGGGCCGGTGGCGTCGACGATCATTGCGATCTGGCCGGTGGTGAAGCCGCCCTTCACGTCGGCGTCGGCCATGGCGCCGAAGTCGGGCGGGGTAACCTTCTCAACCAGGGCAAGATCGGCGTAACGCTGGATGGCGGCAATCGCCTGAGGCGAGTTGAAGCCGAAGGTATTGCCATCAACCACCGGACGCACGCTCGGATCTTCATTCATAAACATGCCCCAGGTGTTCACCACACCCGGATCGACGAAGCCGGCCCAGCCGTACACCTGCTCGCCATTGTCGCGGGCAAAGGTGAGCTCACGCGCCGTCTCCACGAACTGATCCCAGGTCCAGTCGGTCGGGGGCAGTTCGACGCCACGCTCTTCGAAAACGGTCTTGTTCAGGTACATGCCCATCGGCACAACCCAGAGCGGCCAGGCCATGGCCTTGTTGTCCTGCAGGCGCACGGTGTCGAGCACGTTGGGGTAGAAGTCGGCCAGATCTTCGGCGGACATGTAATCTTCGGCCGGGGCGATCAGGCCATCGGAGACATAGCCCAGCAGACGATCCGAGGGCAGGCGGAGCACATCAACGCCCTGGCCGGTCTGCACGGCGGTGGTGAGGCGCACGAAGCCCTCATCGTTCGGTGGGTAGCCGATGATTTCGACGTCGATGCCGGGGTTCGCCGCTTCGAAGGCGGCCACGGCGCTCTCCATCGGGATGGCGAACTGGTTGCCGGGGGTGTACCCGAGCACCCAGTAGCTGAGCGTACCCTGGAAGCCGCTCGTGCTGACCCGGATGTCACCAGCGGCGGGCTCAGCGGGCGCGGCAGTGGGCGCATCAGCAGCCGGGGCAGCAGTGGGCGCATCAGCAGCCGGAGCAGCGGTGGGCTCGGCAGGCGCGGGGGCAGCAGTGGGCGCATCAGCAGCCGGAGCAGCGGTGGGCTGGGCGGCCGGAGTGCCGCCGCATGCGGCCAGCACCAGGCTCACGATGGCGAGCAGGAGCAGCAGTACAGGTTGCCGCTTCATAGGACCTCCTCTAATTCCATACGGAAGAATCTATCCGACTCCGCACAATGCGGTGAACGGCTTGGGTTGGGTAGGGTGCCGTGAAGTAGCGCGCCCTGAAGGGCGCTGCTGAGTCGACTTGAACATATGGGCCGCTGAAGCGGCGGGTTGATGCTGCGGCATAGACGACGGTGCCGTCGCACCCTGGCTGATGCTGC
>JBBRUG010000178.1:0-12190 GCA_038247995.1 Chloroflexales bacterium
GCGCACTACCCCCCCGCCAACGCTCGATGCGAAGGTGCCGGCGCGCACATCGAACTTTTAACATAATTCGTAGGGCCACAGCATCAGCTTTGCTGTTGCTGTGGCCCTACGAAAACAACTCCAATTGTTGCGCCTGCTCCGGCGGCTCATCGGCGCTGTCCCAGGGCAGCGGCGGCGCGGCGCCACGCGCTTCCAGACGGCGCTGAAACATGCGCGCCAACGTCGGTGAACGTGCTTCGTCGGGGCAGTGCGCAAACCAGTACACCTCATCGCCGGCTGCCAGCCAATCTGCCACCCGCTCGGCCCATTCCTCCAAGAGATCGGCGTTCTGCTCCAGTTCCGGGTTGCCGATATAACGCACAATGCTGAAGCCGCCGCTGCGCAGCGGATGCATCGGTACGTCGGGTTTACGGTTGCGCGATGCGTCGATCGGTTCGCCCCGCACCTGTGAATCATTGCGAATTGGTCGCACGTCCATAATTACCCGCCCGGCGCCGTGCGTAGCGAGCAGTTCCATCAGTGGTTCTTCGCCTACCGGCGCATACCAATCGGGGTGGCGTACTTCGACCGCCACGCGCTGATCGGTGGGCCAGGCCGCCAGCCAGCGTACGAGGTCGCCGCGTTGCGCCGGGCCGTAGCCGGGGGGTAATTGGAGGAAGAACGGGCCAAGGCGTGGGCCGAGCGGTCGCATCCGCTCAACAAAGGCTTGGGTGAGTTCGATCTGCTGTTCCAGTGCGCCGCTATGGCTTACCTCGCGCGGTAACTTCAGGCAGAAGCGGAACGTCTCCGGCGTTTCAGCCGCCCAGCGGGCCACGATCTCCGGCTTCGGCGTGGCATAAAATGTCGTATTGCCCTCAACCGTTGTTAGGCGGCGGCTGTAGAGGTGCAGAAAATCGGCGCTCTTACTACCGGGCGGGAACAGGTCGCCCACCCAATCTTTGTAGGCCCAAACGGCACAGCCGAGATAAAACATCAGGTAGCCTCGTTCGTTCGTTCCGCGCAGAGTTCGTAGGGCTGCATTGGCGCTCCCTACGTGTGATGCCTTGCGCCATCGGCTAATCATTAATCGGTTCGCCGGCCATACTTGCGGGCGCTGCAATGGGCTCAACGGCGCGGGCCGCCGGCTGATCCGGCAGCACCCTAACCGGTTCGCCGGCCATACTTGCGGGCGCTGCGATGGGCTCAACGGTTCGCGGCGGCGGCGCATCCGGCAGTGCTCGGCGCCAGGCCCGGTGGAAGAGCCACGCCTCAAGCGGCCCGGTAACCAGGAACGCGCCCCAGACGACATACAGCGCAGGTGGGAAGATTTGCATGCCGATCACTCCCAGCAGCACTGCCAACCACATCATTGCCGAGGTGATAATCAGCGGTGTGCGCGTATCGCCGGTGCCGCGCAGCGCGCCGCCGTATACGAATGTAAGCGACCAGAGGATCTGGGCCAGCGCAACAATCCGCACCGCCTCTGCGCCGCTCTTGATCAGCTCTGGATTGTCGCCAAAAATACGCACCAGCGGTTCGGCAAAAATCAGAAAGATCAACCCCAGCGCACCCATCCAGATCAGCGCCCAGCGCACGGCAATGCGCGTAATCATTCGCGCCTCAGCCGGCCGTCCCGCGCCGATGGCATTACCAACCAGTGCCGTCGCCGCCAGGCCAAAACCGAGCCCAGGCAGGAACGAAAGCGAGATGATGTTGATTGCTACTCGGTGTGCTGCCAGCGCCGCCGTACCCAATACGGCCACGATCGGCGTCAGTACGGCAAACGCGCTAATCACTAACACTTCTTCCAGCGCCGCCGGCAACCCGATCCGCAGTACATCGCGCATGGCGCGTAGTTCGGGGCGCCACGAGCCGCCCCAGGCACGCACGCCATTACGTCCCCGTAGCAAGATGGCGACCAGGATGATCGCACCAAGCAGGCGCGAAAAGAGGGTGCCCCAGGCGCTACCCACTGCGCCAAGTTCAGGGAAGCCGGCCACACCAAAGATCAGCGCATAGCTTAGCGCTATATTCACCACATTCGCTAACAGCGTTACCAGCATCGGCGTGCGCGCATCGCCGGCGCCGCGCAGTACACCGCTGGCGAGCAGCATCAACGTGAGCGTCACGATAGCGCCGATGCTTACGCTCAAATAATCGGCAGCCACCAGAGCTGTGGCAGGTTCCAGGCCGAATAAGCCGACAAGCGCCGGCGTCAGCGGCAGGCCGATCAATGTAAGCGGTACGGAAACAAGAATACTCCAGATGATCGCCTGGCGAGCCAGGCGTCCGGCCTCGGCCAGATTGCCGGCGCCCACAGCCTGCGATACCAGCACCGAGGCGCCGACCGACAGCGCACTCAAGGCCGCCAGAATGACAAAAATTACCTGGAGCGATGCGCCGACGCCCGCCAGCGCTACCACACCCAAACCCGCCACGAGAATCGTATCGACAATTCCCAGCATGGTCTGAAGCAGATTCTCGCCGATCACCGGCGCAGCGAGCTTCATCACTCGGCGGCGCATCTGGCGTTCATCGACGGGTTGCTCGGCAGCAAGGGGCGTGGGAAGATCAGTTGCTGTTGTAAGATTGGTGCTCATAGATCCATTGTATCCGGCTTTCAGCTCACGGCGGATCAGCCGTCCGGGCGAGTTTAGGTATAATTGGTACGGTTGGCAGTCTGCCGCAGGACGAAAGCCAAAGGACAAAGGACGAAGGTCAGACCCTACAGCATTGCTCAGATCGATTGAGCCTGCATAACCAGGCGCGAGCGCAGCGCGCTACCCGGTTCAGTGGCCTCTGCGGCTCAGTCATGCTGCTCAGTGCTCTAAACGTTCGGCTTTGGTCGTTGGTCTTCACCCGCCATCGGCTCAACTTATCACTTCACATGTATCGATTCGCCCTGCACATCATCCAGATCACCGCGCTGCTGCTCTTCACCAGCTATCTGATCAGCTTCGCCGAGCATACACGCCAACTCTTTAGCTTCCCTTTTCCACTCGATTACGGCGAAGGGCCGCTGATCACCCAGGTGGAACAATTGCGCACCGGCACACCGATCTGGCGCCTCTACGCCGATCCCAGTGCGCCGCCCTTTATCATCGTTAACTATCCGCCGGTCTATCTGCTGTTGACTGCTCTCCTGGCGCAAGTCCTCGCTTCGACGCTGCTCGCCGGGCGCCTGATCGCATTACTTAGCACGCTTGGTGTGGTGGTTGCGCTGGTTGTGCTGGCATGGCAGATGGCGGGCAGCAGGCGACTTGAAACAAGCAGCTCGCCGCTCGCCGTTCTCCGCTCGCCGCTCGCCGCTGCCGCCCTGCTCTTCCTCACCATCCCGATCGTGCGTGAGTGGGCCGTGCTGATGCGGGTGGACATGCTTGGGCTTTGCCTGGGGCTGTGGGGTCTGGTGGCGCTCCAACGCGGCGGTGTGCGGGCGATCGCCCTCGCCGGCCTGCTGATCCTCGCCAGCCTCTGCACCAAACCCTCGCTCGTGGCCGCGCCGCTGGCCGCCGGCGGTTGGCTGCTCTGGCGCATAGTCCGTTCATCGGGTAGCCTGCGCCGAAACACGCTGATGGAATTGATCGGTTTCGCCGGTGTTGTCGGCCTTGGTGGCGGGTTGGTCATTGGCGTGCTGCAATGGGCCAGTGGCGGCTGGTTCTGGCTGCATGTCGTAGCCGCAAATGCCAACCGCTGGGAAGCCGAACTGGCTTGGAGTTTCTGGCTGGCCCAAGCCCAATTGCGCTGGCCGCTAGCCGTGCTCGCCGCGCTGGCGGTGTGGGCTGTTGTTCAGCGAGGACACGGGGACACGGGGACACGGGGACACGGGGACACGGGGACACGGGGACACGGGGACACGGGGACGACGGACGACGGACGACGGACGCTGAATGCTGGGCGACGGACGCTGAATGCTGGGCGACGAGCGACTGATCCGCCGGATCGCGCCTTATCACCTTATTCCGTTGTCCCCTTGTCTCCTTGTCCCGACCGCCTCCTCCTGCCCCTCCTCTACACCCTGGGCGGCGTACTTACGGCTATCGGCGTGGGAAAAGTCGGCGCATACAGTAACTATTTTCTGGAACTCTATGCCGGCCTGGTCTGGCTGATCGTCATTGGAGCGCAGTTGTACCCGTTGTGCGTGCGCCAACTGCGGCCTACCCAGTGGCCAATCGGGCTGCTGCTCGTCGCGGCGTTGGCTCTTTATCCTCCCCTCTGGGACCCCGACCGGTTGCGCCCAGCCGGCCTGATCGAGCCAAGCCCGCCCCGTCTGGCGCTTAGCGGGCTTTGGGCCGACGCGCGCCGCGAAGCGGAGGTGTTGAGCGCGCTCACGCGGGTACATACCGCCCTCGCCGCCGATGTGCGCGCCGCCGGCCCGCTGATCTTCGCCGATCTGCCGGGTGTTGCCGCTGCGGCCGGCGTTGGTTCGCGGCTCCAGGCCTTCGAGGCGCGTCAGTTGCTTGATCAGGGCCTCGCCGACGAAACAGCCCTCCGCCGCGAACTCGCCAATGGCGAACTGCCGCTCGCCGTGATCGACTTTCTCGGCAATTGGCTCACCCCTGAAGTGGTAGCGTTGCTCCAGCGGCGTTATGCCCAGGACGGCGCATGGGGCACCTTCGACATGTTCCGCCCCGTCGATCCCGGCCCGCCGATAGCCATTCGTGCGCCGTGGCCGGCCGTCGGCCCGATCACACTCAATGCCTACAGCCTCGCCGCGCCGCTCGGCAGCGCCTATGAACCGGGCGAACTGCTCACTCTGGCGCTCACCTTCGAGCGCCCCGCTCCTGCCGTCGGCCCCACGCCAGTTACGCCCACGGTAGAAGTGCGCCTCTATGACTCTGCCGGCCAGGTGCAGTTCAGCGCCGCTCGACCGCTGCTCTACGGTGCGCTGCCGCTCGATACCTGGCCCGCCGATCTGCCGGTTGAGCACTTGCAACCCTTTAGCCTGCCGCCGAACCTGCCCGCCGGTGTCTATACATTGGCCGTCGTTGTGGGGGAAGCCGGGCAAAAGCCCGGTGTTCCGGTGAACCTTACTTCGCTGACTGTCGAACCGCTGGGCGGGCGGGTATTCACGGAGACCGGGCACTTCGTGCCCGCGCCACTCCTGGAGCGCTGGGCAGCGCTGGGCGGTAATCTGCGGATCGGGTTGCCGTTAACACCGCTAACGCCCTTCGCCTGGGGCCGTTTGCAATGTTTCGAGTATGCCTGTCTGGAGTGGCGCGATCAACAGGTGCAACTGCGCAACCTCGGCGAACGGCTTTACCTGGCCGAAACGCAACGCGCTCCGGTGTGCCTCAACGGCCTCTGCCCCGGCTTTGCTCCGGCCCCGGCGCAGTACAGCGATCTTGGAACACCGATCAGCGGCGTAGTGCAGCGCAACGGCTGGCTGGTGCAATGGACAACCACAGCGCGCCTCGAACGCCCGCCCGGGGACGACACCGGCTTGGTCGGCTTGGGGCGCCTCGGCGACGACACGCTGCGCCTGCCGCCGGGTAAGCCCTACCGCTGGCCGTAAGCAACAGGCGGCAGGTGGCGGATCGGCCGCTTCCGTGGCCGGTTGCCGCACTGGAAATGCATGGTGCTAGCACCTGCACCCAATCCATCTGCGACATTCACCAACAACAGCATCACTCCCCAGCCTGCTCACAGAGCACGAACCTGCCATCTACTGCGGCGTGATAGTCGTACGGAACAGTATCCGCCACCAGCACCACCTTATAACCATCCATCAGCACCTGCATGTACATCACATCGGGCATTGGGCAGCCAAGCGAACTATCGCTCCAGACGACGGCTTCCGCGCTCTGCACGCTGATCGTGCCTGGATTGATGTTTAGCCGTCCCGCCAGATCGGCGATCATCATTTGTACCAGATCCGGCGGCGCCTCGCCGGTATTCAGCGGTGGCGCTGCGGTGGGCGTCGGGAGGGCTCGGACAGTCGGCGTAGCCGTCGCTGCCGGCGTAGCGCTCGACGTGGCAGCGGACGGAGCCGGTGCTTCCGATGTCGCTGAAGGTGCAACGGTTTCCGTACGTTGTATTGCTGTAGGCTCGGTAGTAGCAGCAGGGGGTGCTGTGCTGCCGCACGCTGCTAGGGCCAATATCAGTCCGATCGGTATCATCCAACGCCGGAATCGAAACATTTATGGTTCTCCTATTATTACAACCATCGTACTTCCTCTGCGAGACTTTCTGAAACGGGATCTCATTCCCGCTCTTCGCTCTCCGCTCTCCGCTCTCCCGCTCTTCGCCCTCGCGTTGACCGGCTCCCCTCGAGCGTGCTATACTTGCGCCGTAAACGCTCGTGAACAAGTATTTGTTCAATTATAGATTGGAAAGGTGCGGCTATGGCTCAAACGCGCCTAGTGATCGCCGACGATGAGTCGATCATTCGCATGAATTTGAAAGAAACACTGGTTGGTTTAGGCTACCTCGTGGTCGGTGAAGCCGGCGATGGAGTCTCGGTAATCAACCTGGCCCGCGAGTTGCGGCCGGATCTGGTATTGATGGATATCAAGATGCCCAAGCTCGATGGTATTCAGGCGGCCAAGATCCTCACCGAAGAGAAGATCTCACCCGTTCTGCTGCTTACGGCTTACTCCGACCGGGAACTAGTCGAGCGCGCTAAAGAGGCCGGCGTGGTGAACTATGTTGTCAAACCCTTCCGCGAGGCCGAACTCCTGCCGGCGATCGAGATCGCTATGGCGCGCTATCAGGAGTTTCTTGAGATGGATCACGAGATCGCCGATCTCAAGGAAGTGCTGGACACACGTAAGCTTGTCGAGCGCGCAAAGGGCATCTTGATGGATTCGCAGGGCCTCAAAGAGGCCGAGGCGTTCCGCAAGATCCAGCAACTCTCCATGAATACCCGCAAGTCGATGAAAGAGATCGCCCAGGCAATTTTGCTAGCTAACGAAATCTAAGCGCTCGTGTCGGAACAGGCTCAGACTCCGCCCGAACCTACTTCTCCTGCCGCACCTGCGCGCTCCTGGCGCTCCTGGTTGATGGCCGCGCTGCCGTTTGTCTTGACGGCGGTTGCGGCCGTTGGGTTCAGCCTCGCGCTGCAGGTGCTGATCTTTCCGCGTACTGCCGACCCCACAGCTTTGATCCAGACCCCAACGGTAGCGTCGCTGAACCCCAGTTTGCCGCAGGCGCCGCCCGCTGATCCCGCCAATCCGACTGAAGCTCCTACTGCGCCGACAGCTATTCCCGATGAAAGCTTGCTGCGCCTTGAACTACTTGATCTCGAGAATGAGGATCAGCGCTTGTGGGGCGTGGTCTATTTGCTCCGTGCCGCTAATCAGCTCGATGACGCGGTTGCGGCGTTGCAGATTAACGATCTGATCGAGACGGATCGGACGCTGATGGCCGCCCGGCGCTCGCTCGACCGGGCCTACGCTGTCAGCCCCGACGCCGAACGCGGCCCGATCGATAGCCTACGCCTCGAACTCAGCCGGATCCGCGACGACCTCGGCCCGCGGCCCGAAGGCGCCGATCGGCGGCTGCGTCAACTCCGGCGCCTGGTGTTAGGCCTGGTAGACGAGGGGTAAGCAGGCGTTAGCGCATCCATCAGGAAAGAGGAAGTTACAATGCTCCATGAAGCCAATACCGATCCAATCATCTCCCGGCTCGGCATTCCGCTCCTGCCCGCGCCAATCACTACTGCCGGGCAGCAGCGCGCCCAGGCCCAACTGGCTGAAGCGCAAGCCAACTACGAACGCGATCCAAGCCTGGAACACACAATCTGGTATGGTCGTCGTGCCGCCTACTGCCTCCAATTCAATCGCGCGCTGGCGATCTTCAGCACCGGGATCGCCCAATTTCCCGCCGCGTATGAACTGTATCGTCATCGGGGGCATCGTCTGATCAGTGTGCGCCGCTTTGATGAGGCCATTGCCGACTTCGAACGCGCTGCCGCGCTCGCCGCCGACCAACCGGTTGCGCTTGAGCCCGACGGCGTGCCGAATCGGATCAATCGCCCACTCGCTACCGGTCACTTCAACATCTGGTACCACCTTGGCCTGGCGCGCTACCTTATTGGCGAGTATGCCGCCGCCCGTGACGCATACCAGACCTGCCTGAACTATGTGGATAACGATGATGGGCTGACGGCAACCTCCGACTGGCTTTATATGACCTACCAGCGCCTTGGTGATCCCGCTGCAGCAACGGCGCTCCTCGAAAAGATTCAACCGGCGATGGAACTGGTCGAAGACGATGCCTACCATCGGCGGTTGCTGATGTATAAGGGCCTGATGACCCCCCAAGAACTGCTGAACCCGCCCGCCGCCGATGACCCGGACGCGGCCGAGTTGACGCTGGTTACCCAGGGTTATGGTGTAGGTAACTGGTATTTGCAGCGTGGCGAAGCGGTTGCTGCAATGGCGGTGTTTGCACGCATGCTTCAGACGCGCAGTTGGGCCGCCTTCGGCTACATCGCCGCCGAAGCTGATGTCGCACGAATCGGCGCAGCATCAGGTATACTGTAAAAATATTGCTTCAGGCGTGTATGATCTAGTTGCCCTCGCGTGAGGCGCGTCATAACGCGCTCCTGGGCGCGGACAACCAGCTACATTTTATGGCCATTACGCTAAAATCACCGCGCCAGATCGAACTGCTCCGTGCTGCCGGGCAGTTGGTGCGCGCCACCTTCGAACTGCTCCGCGAACAGATCCGCCCTGGTGTTACCACAGCCGAGCTTGATGCAATCGCCGAGGGATTTATTCGTTCGCACGGCGCCGAGCCGGTCTACAAAGGCTACGTGCCGCCCAGCCGGCGGGGTTGGCCGAATACGCCGCCCTTTCCGGGCACGATTTGCGCTTCGGTGAACGAAGTGATCTGCCATGGCATCCCCAGCAAAAAGGATCGGCTGCGCCAGGGCGACGTGATCGGCATTGATATTGGGCTGCGCCTGAATGGTTGGATCGGTGATGCCTGCGAAACCTTCCCCGTCGGCGAGGTTGATTCGACCACAGCCAAGCTGCTTGACGTAAGTGCGCGTTGCCTGGATTTGGGCATTGCTCAGGCGCACGTAGGCAATACGCTGGGCGATATCGGCGCGGCGATCCAGCGTCATGCCGAAGCGGCGGGTTTTAGCGTGGTGCGCGAGTATACCGGCCATGGCCTTGGGCGCAACCTTCACGAAGATCCAACGATCCTGCACTATGGCGAGCCCGGCACCGGCCGTAAGCTGATGGCCGGCATGGTCTTTACGATCGAGCCGATGATCAACGTCGGCACCGCCGAAACTCGCCTCGATCGCGACGGCTGGACAGTGCGTACCGCCGACGGTAAGCGTTCGGCACAGTTCGAACATACGCTGGCGATCACCAATGAGGGGCCGATCCTCCTTACCGCATAAGAGGCAGTGATGAGCGCTAAATCCGCATCGCTTGAAGTTCAGCTCGTTGCGGCGTTGCAAGCCGGCGATGCAACAACAGCGCGCGCGCTAGCCACAGCATTGCACGAACGCGGATTTGATCTGGCGGCGCTTACCAAGGCCCTCGAAGCGCAGCCCCACCTGGAAGAGTCGCTCTGGGACCTAATGAGTGATGTCATTCCGGTTTCGCGGCGCGCAAAAAAGCGGCGCGCAGTTCGCGCCGCTGAAGAGCGGGATTGGGGCGATTGGGAAGAAGGCAAGCAGGATCGGCGCTAACGCATGCGATAAATCACAATCGATGCCGGGCCGGTGTCGTCGCGGGCAAGTACTTCAACCTGAGCCGAGTCGACCGAGCCGCGGCTCAACGGATCAAAATTGGCCCGCCCCTCAACATAGTAATAATAGGTTGTCCCAGCCAGACTAAAACCGCGCAGGTTGCTCTCACGAGCGCTCGTCCCAGGCGTCAGTTCGATCAGGCGATCAGGCACGGCGCCGCTCACATGAGCCCGTACGGCTTCCTGTACCGGAGCCAGGCTTTGCGCCGGAGCGTACGGCGTCGGCGTCGGCAATAACCAGGCCACCGCCCACACGAGTACAGCGGCAAGCAGCACTACTTCAACCGCAAGCAGCAACCCGAAGGCGTGGGCGTTGATTCGATGGACAGGTCGCTCATAGACACGCTCACGGAGCGTATTCTCTGCACCCTGATGTGTGGAGACGTTGATCACGGCGTTGCCCTTTAGTTCAATCGCGCCGTTCTGGATAGACGTTGAGTGGGAATGGTGTGAGTGATCCTCACCCTCGTAGTCTAACAGAGACGCGTTACGACAGCCATAGGTCGAAAGTCATAAATCACTGACAGTGATCTGACTGATGCCACATTACGGCACTTATCTTCTATGACGACTCAACCCGCTAAAAAGATGCACGCTTCGCCGACTCATTCGGCGTATGTTGCGGCTCCGGCATGGATCATCGGCATGTTGGCAGCATTATTGCTAGCTCGGTTTATGCTGCAACTCTTTGCCGCTCGCCCGGAGAACCCGGCCTTTGCGCTGCTGTTGACGCTGACCGAGCCGTTGCGCGCACCACTGGCCTTTTTGGATGCCGGACAGCCGCTCTATGGCGCGATCCTTGAATACTCGACCCTGACGGCAGCGCTGCTGGTGCTGATTCTGGGTTATCTGATCTGGATTGCCCTGCGGATTGCAACAGTTCGTCGTCATTGATCGTTATAGCAAGGTTCGCGCCAGCAATGGCCGAACTATTGGAGATCAGGAGGTTTTGTTAATGCTGGAAAATGTTGGCACGTTACTAGGCTGGCTGCTGTTTGCAATGGCGATCGCGCTCGTGATTGCGCTTGTAGGGCTGGCGCTGATTGCGCGTAGTATCAGAAACCTGAATGTGCCCGATGACGCCGACTTCTTCACTACGCTGCGCCATGTACCATTGGCGCTGGTAGTATTACTTGACCTGCTCGATTTCGGGCTGGATATTTTTGCTGCGCCGATTGCGTGGATCGTACTCGATCGTTTACATTTGCGTGGGCTGCGCAATAAAGCGGCGCTGGAGGCGCTCATTCCATTTACTCAACCGATCCCGACGTTCTCGATCGGCTGGATTGTGGTGCGCATGCTCGATATGGGCACGCCGCCTGGGGCATACCCGCACACGCTTGATGCAGCCTATTATGAGACACGCCCGCGGCGGCGGTTGCCTTCGAGCGAAGAGTGATCTGGTTTAGGGCGTGGGGGATGGGTGGTTCGGCCGACGAGTTGTACACAAGCAGCGTAGCACTCGCCGGCCGTTTGATTCTACTCGTCGGGGAAGAGGGCCGTGCTGAGGTAACGCTCACCGTTGCTCGGCACAATAAAAACGATCAGTTTGCCGGCGTTCTCCGGGCGCGCGGCGAGGCGTAGTGCCGCAGTAGCGGCGGCGCCGCTGGAGATGCCGACCATCAACCCCTCCTCGCGGGCTAGCCGGCGCGCCATCGCAAAGGCGTCGTCGTTGCTCACCTGCAAGATCTCATCGATCACTTCCATATTCAACACGTCCGGTACAAAGCCCGCCCCGATGCCCTGGATCTTGTGTGGGCCGGGTTTCCCGCCCGACAGTACCGGCGATGCTTCGGGTTCAATTGCGATAACCTTAAATTCGGGCTTGCGGGCTTTGATTACCTCGCCTATGCCGGTAATCGTGCCGCCTGTGCCCACCCCACCGACTAGAAAATCTATCTGACCGTCAGTGTCGTTCCAGATCTCCTCAGCGGTGGTGCGTCGATGCACTTCCGGGTTGGCCAGGTTCTTGAATTGTTGGGGCATAAAGCCATTTGGTAGGTCGGCGAGAATTTCTTCGGCCCGCGCGATTGCCCCCCGCATCCCATCGGGGCCAGGCGTAAGCACCAGTTCGGCGCCATATCCGCGCAGCAGTTTGCGTCGCTCGATGCTCATTGTTTCGGGCATAGTCAGGATCAGCCGATAGCCCTTCGCCGCAGCAACAAAGGCCAGGCCAATGCCGGTATTGCCGCTGGTCGGTTCAACCAGCACTGTCTCTCCCGGCGTGATCTGGCCTGCCTGTTCGGCTGCTTCGATCATCGCCAGGCCGATCCGATCCTTCACACTGCTCGCGGGGTTGAAGAATTCCAGCTTGGCAACGACGGTTGCTGCCGTATCATTCACTTTGCCCAATCGAACCAGCGGTGTGTTGCCGACTAACTCCGTAATCGACTGATAAATGCGCGCCATTGGGAATGTCCTTTCTAACGATCCGTTTCCAGTTCTCAGTCGGCCAGTCGGCCAGTCGGCCAGTCGGCCAGTCGGCCAGTCGGCCAGTCGGCCA
>JBBRUG010000179.1:0-12179 GCA_038247995.1 Chloroflexales bacterium
CAGTCCGCAGTCCGCAGTCCGCAGTCCGCAGTCCGCAGTCCGCAGTCCGCAGTCCGCAGTCCTCAGCCCGCAGTCCGCAGTCCTCAGCCCGCAGTCCGCAGTCCTCAGCCCTCAGTCCTCAGCCCTCAGTCCGCAGTCCTCAGCCCTCAGTCCTCAGCCCTCGAACATCCGCACGCGCCAGCAGGTGAAGATCGCCTCGAAGGCGCCCGAGCCGACGCCGGTGTACGATAATTCGCCACCGCCCGTGGGGCGTACGCTGAAGCTCTACTTGCCGCGTACCGATAACTACGACGCCGATGTGCGGCGCATGCAGGAACTCGAAAGCGTGCTGCGTAACTCCAGCGGCGCCGATAATGTAACCCTCTACTTGCCTAACGGCGTCGGGATTGTGGTGCTGCAAAGCCAACATACCGTCAGCGTCAGCCAGGGTCTGATCAGCGACTTGCATGCGGTATTGGGGCAGGAGCGGGTGGTGTTGGATTAGGAACCACGGAACCATGGAACTACGGAACCATGGAACCATGGAACCACAACAATAGTTATCCAGATCTTAGCATTCTGCTACTCCAGTTCTCTGGTTCTCCGGTTCTCTGGTTCGCTGGTTCAGTTACGGCGACTGATCGAACTATCAATCTCCTCCAGTCGGAAATTATCGAAGCGCGCACGTACGCCTGCCGCATCGGGGCTGAGCACAATCATACCCACCATGCCGGTGAAGCGCATCTCGTCGGGGAAGCGCAATTCGCCCAGCGACTCCTCATTGATCGTGATCCGCAGCACATTGTCGCGCGCCTCCAGGCGGATGCGGTTCGTGGTATTCAGCCCAGGCCGCACTGCCTCCACCACGGTCGGCGGCACCAGCAAACCGCTATCGGCGCCGCTTTGCACCATCAACATCTGCCCTGTCGGTAGCAAGTACAGCGCAATGAAGCTAAAATCGCCGCTGTCGGCGAAGATCACGCCATAGCCCGCTTCCGCCGGGTTTCCACTGATCAACTCGGCGTCCACCTCCAGCACAAAACCGTTGCCTGCAATCTCCGACGCGCCGATAGGAAGCGGTTGCTGCCACGACTGCACGCCCGCGCCGCCGACAAATACCTCATACGCGCCATCGATAATTTCTGCGCCGCCCACCGTCCAGCTACTACTCAGCGGATTGCTGAAATCCTCGGCAAGCTCCACGCGCCCGCCCACAGCGCCGTCGAGCGACGCCCCACGCAGCGCAAAGCCCTCGACATTGTCCCAGCGCACCGTCAATCCGCCCACATCATAGGTGATCAGGCCGAGCGTGAGTTGACCGCCACGTGGTGTAGGATCTTCATAACGCAGCACTTCTTCCCCGTTAATGTAGCCAATGATCAGCGGGCCGTCGGCCACCACGCGCAGCCGGTTTGTCGCTCCCGGGCCGGTGTTGATCCGCCGATCACGCCGCCAAGGCACCACCGAGGTGTACGTCTCGTCGCTCACCTGAACCAGCCGGTAGTGGCCCGTACCGGAGATCGAGAACATCAAATGCTCGTCGGGCGCGCTCTGGCGAAAGCGGATACCGAACTCGGAGATTGGGTCGCCCGCCGTCTGGGTCGCATCTACGGCCATGTCGAAGTCGCGTACGTCGGTGGCGCGCAACAGCAAGCCATAACTGTCGAAATTATCCAGATCGAGCGCCATTTCATAGGTGCTATCGACGATCGCGGTGCGCGACTGATCCCAGCGATTCGACAGCAGATCGAATGTGTCGCTGATCTGGAGCGGGCGGCCGATCTCAGTGGCAAACTTATCGGGGCCTTCGGGTGGTGTCCCTCCACTCGTGCCGAACACCCGATCGCGTACTGGCGCATAGAAGAACAGCGCTGCCGCCAGAGCCGTACCGGCTACCAGCACAAATACTCCCAACCCGATCGTGCTGAAGAGCAGCAACGAGCGTCGCGGATCGCCCGTCGGCTCGGCTTCTGATTCAATCTCGGGCACCCAACCGCTGCTTGACTCCAAACGTGCGGTAGGCGGCGCGGGAGGGGGCGCCGGTTCAAGCAACAGGGGAAGTTCAGGATCCGGCTCAACACCCGGATCAGCCGCTTCAGCTTCAGCGAGCGCAAATGCCTCCGGCGCATCCGGCGCATCCGGCGGATCCGCATCAGGGCGGCGCTCCGGCGGCGTTTCCGGGGCTTCAGGATTCGTCATTACGGCTCCTCGTCTGGTTGATCGCCTGCATTCAGTATACCCTAGAGACAGTCTGACAGTCTGACAGTCTGACAGTCTGACAGTCTGACAGTTCGCAGTTCATCCTCCATGCCCGCCCGCCGCGCTCCGCCCGTCGCGTCCTGAAGGATGCGGCTCATAGGGTGGTTAGCGACCGGCGGGTTGAAGCCTTTGGTTGCATGTTCGCTCCATGGCAAGCGTGTTGAGAGCTACCATAACCAGATGGTACAGCTTACTCCTGACAACTCCTGAGTCCTGACTCGTGACTCCTGACTCCTCACCGCAACTGGTACAATAGCCCCACAGCGATCTGCGGAGGAGCCTATGCACGAACCAATCGATCTGTTGCTCACGGGTGGTATTGTCGTAACGATGGACGAAGCCGGCACGATTATTCCCGATGGCGCCGTTGCGATCCATGGCCAGAAGATTATCGCCGTCGGCCCGGCCGCCGAATTGAACGAGCGGTACGCCGCGACGGAAACGCGTGATTGTAATGGTTGCGCGATCATTCCCGGCCTGATCAATGGCCACGCCCATGTGCCGATGAGCCTGCTGCGCGGCATGGTCGCCGATCAGCAACTCGATGTCTGGCTCTTCGGCTATATGTTTCCGGTCGAAAGCCAGTTCGTCAACGCCGATTTTAGTTATGTCGGAACGCTGCTTTCATGCGCCGAGATGATTCGCGGCGGCACAACCACCTTCGTCGATATGTACTATTTCGAGGAAGAAGTTGCCCGCGCCGCCGACGAAGCCGGGATGCGCGCGATCTGCGGGCAGACGGTGATGCGCCTGCCGACCCCCGACGCGCCTTCGTTCGATGCCGGCCTAGAGCGGGCGCGCCGCTTTATGGAGCAGTGGAGCGGCCACGAGCGGATCATTCCTACCGTCGCCCCGCACGCACCGTATACCTGCACCGATCGGATCTACCAGGAGGCTGCGGCGCTCTGCGCGCAGTATGGCACGCCGCTGATTACCCACCTCTCGGAAACTGCGCGTGAAGTGGAGGAGAGCATTCAGGAGCGCGACGTAACCCCAATTCGTTATGCCAAGCGCGTCGGCGCCTTCGACGGCCTCTGCATCGCGGCCCACTGTGTTCATGCTACCGAGGACGATATCCGCCTCTTGCGCGAGCAGCGTGTTGGCGCGGTGCCCTGCCCCACCTCGAACCTGAAGCTCGCCAGCGGCGTGGCGCCTTACCGCCGCCTGATCGAAGCCGGTGTGCGTACCGGCCTGGGCACCGACGGCCCGGCTTCCAACGACGATCAGGATATGTTTACCGAGATCCAGCTCGCCGCGCTGCTGCCGAAAGGCGTCTCGGGCGATCCGACAGCCGTACCCGCCCGCGAGGCCTTTGCGCTGGCGACGTGCTGGGGCGCCCGCGCCATCCACCTCGATCACCTGGTCGGCTCACTGGAAGCGGGCAAGCGCGCCGATATCGTTGTGGTTGAACTGGGCAAGCTGCATTCGGCGCCGCGCTACACCTATAGCGCCGACGCGATCTACTCGCACCTCGTCTATGGCGCGCGGGCCGCCGATGTGCGCGATGTACTTGTCGATGGGCGGCTGTTGCTGCGCGATCACGCGCTCACTACCCTCGACGAGACGAGTATCCTCGCTCGTTCGCAGACAATCGCCGAAGGGATCAATGCCTTTCTCGCCGGGCGCGAGCGTAACTTGCTCGCCAAGATCCTCGCTATCGGCGGTGTGCAGCAGGCCGAAATCTTCGAGATCCAGGTTAAAGCACGGCTCGGCGGTAATGCCGAAGCGCGGCTTATGCAACTGCTCCACAACCCGCAAGTGCAGATCACCAAGGCCAGCGAACGCAACCAGTACGACACCTACTTTCTGTTCAAAAACCATGAGCGTATTCGCATCCGCGAAGATCATCGCAGCGACCCAGGCGCACGCATCGAGCCAAAGTACACGATCACGCTCGTGGCAGGGGCTGTGCGCGGCGAATATCCTTCGGCAATTGTGCTCTCGCGGGCGCGCTACACCGCCACTGCCGATCGTACGGCGCGCTTCTACCGCGAATATTTCATCCCCGACGGTGTGGTGGAGTTAGAGAAGCATCGGCGCCGCTGGCGGATCATGTACAAAGCACACGATTTCGCCGTCAACTACGATACCCTGACCGGCCGTGATGATCCTGGCCCGTTCCTGGAGATCAAGAGTCGCACCTGGAGTAGCCGCGACGCTGCCGAACGCGCCAACCTGATCGGCGAACTGCTCACGCTCTTGGGCATCGGTGACGATGAACTGGTAAAACAAGAGTACGTCGATATGGAATAGGATGCGGGTGACAGCTGTTGCTTCGCGACGGCTGTCACCCGCAAAAAAACTATGAAGCATTCCAACCTTTACCTGATCGGCCTCACCGGCGGGATCGCGTGCGGCAAAAGCACCGTTCTGGCCATGCTCGCTGCCCTGGGCGCCCGCACGATCGACGCCGACCGAGTTACGCATCGCGTTCAGCAACCCGGCACCCCGGTGTATGCGCAGATCGTGGCCGCCTTCGGATCGCAGGTTGTGCTCAGTCCCGGCGGCCCGATCGACCGCGCCCGCTTGGGTCAGCTTGTGTTCAGCGATCCGGCGGCCCTGAAACGGCTGGAGCAGATCGTCCATCCAGCGGTACACGCCGAGATCCGCCGTTTCCTGGCCGAAACAGGGCAGGCCGGCGGCTACGGCACGCGCCTGGGGCCGCTTACGCGCCCAATTGCCGTAATCGACGCAATCAAACTGATTGAGGCGGGGTGGACGCAGCAGTGCGATGAAGTGTGGGTTGTGACCTGCCCTGAGGAGCACCAGATCCAGCGTTTGATGACGACGCGCGGCATGAGTGAAGCCGAAGCGCGCCGGCGTATTGCGGCACAGCCGGCGCAGGAAAGCCGTCTAGCACACGCAACTGTCGTGATCGACAATAGCGGCAGCCAGATGCACACGCGCACGCAGGTCGAAACGGCCTGGCAGAATATCATCAACGAGATTCGGGCCGGGTAGAGGCAGGCGGCAGAAGGTAGGGGATGCGAGACCATTCGCAGTTCGGCAGTTCACCTTGTCCCCTTGTACCCTTGTCCTCCTGTCACCACATACACATGATCGGGATGGGTGTACCCTGGGAACAGCACCGCTTGCTCATAACGCATGCCGAGCTTTGCGGCCACCCGGATTGAAGCAATATTCGCCGGGTCGATCAGCGCGATCAGGCGCTGAATGCTCAACACACTAAAGGCATAATCACGCACGGCGCCAGCGGCTTCGGTGGCATAACCCTGGCCCCAGGTTGCGCGCGCCAGGCGGTAGCCAAGCTCGATCTCCGCTCGCCCGTTGATGTCGGGGAAGTAGAACAGGCCACAGTAGCCGATCACTTCGCACCGAGCTTGCTCCACCACGGCATACGGCCCAAATCCCCAGGTCTGATAGTAGCGCTCGAGACAGGTACGCAGCCAGCCGTGTACCCACGCCTCAGTCTGTACGCCGCCACCAAAGCGCATCACCTCGGCATCGCAAAAAACGCGACACATAGCCGCGTGATCCGCGATGTGGAGATGACGCAGCAAAAGCCGCTCCGTCGTCAGCAGCATATTCTCTCATCGCGCGCTGAATACCTTTACCCAAAGCATTGCGCACGGCGTTCTGATGGACGCACTGCTGCCTCCTACCGTGTACAGCCGCCCCGCGGGTGCGTCTCTAGGGCATCCACTCTGGCGTCCGCTTCTCCAGAAACGCGCGCAACCCCTCCTGGCCTTCAGTGCTGGTGCGGGCCGCTGCAATGGCATCGATCGCATAGGCTCGCGTCGCATCGGCCGGCAGTGCCCTTACGCTGCGGATCAGCGCCTTGGTTGCGGCCACTGCCTGCGGGCTGCAGCACAGCAGTTCGTTCACGGTACGCTCAATGGCTGCATCCAACTCAGCCGCCGGCGCTACCTCGTGAACCAACCCGATCGTCAGAGCGTGGGCAGCATTGAAGCGCCGCCCGCTCACAAAGAGTGCGCGGGTATGCCCCGGCCCAATCCGGTTGATCACATAGCGCCCGATTATCGCCGGTAACAGGCCCAGGCGCACCTCGCTGAAGCCGAACACGGCGTCCTCAGCCGCAACCACCAGATCACAACAGCAGGCCAGGCCAATGCCGCCGCCGATCGCCGCCCCTTGAACCCGGCCCACCACCGCCAGGGGCAAGCTATCAAGCATCGCCAAGAGCGTGTCGAGGCGCGCTGCGTCGGCACGATTCTCGGCGTCGGTATAGTCCAGGCTGGCTCGCATCCAGTTCAGGTCGGCGCCGGCGCAGAACGCCGTCCCGGCGCCTTGCAGCACCAGCACGCGTGGCCCTACGCCTGTCTGTGCTTCTCGACCCAGCGCGACACACGCCGCCGTCAATTGCTCAATCAGTTCGGCATTGAGCGCATTACGCAGATCTGGTCGGTTAACGGTCAGCGTTGCCACCGGCCCGTTTCGATCCAAGGTCACTACTTCTGACATAGAGTTATCTTCTGGGTCAGCATTCAGGTAATCGCCCGAGCGATTAGTTCGCAGCAGCTACATACCAGACTATTCAATCGGAATCGCCACCTCGGCAAGTACCGCATTTAACACACTCACCGCCGTTCGCCCGCGCAGCGCACTCTCCGGGCGGATCATCAGGCGGTGGCTTAGCACAGCCGGCGCAAGTTGCTTCAGGTCATCGGGAAGAACATAGTCGCGGGCCTGTAGTGCGGCGTAGGCTTGCGCGGCGCGGAAGAGCGCCAGGGTTGCGCGTGGGCTCATGCCCAGGATCAAGTCGGGGTGACGCCGCAACGCGCCGGCCAGGCGCACCAGATAATCGCGCAGGCTATCGGCGACGTGGACGCCCCAGACGGCGCGCTGCAACTGCGGCAACCGCGTTCCATCTACGACTGGCCCGATCGTATTGATCGGGTGGGCGCCTGCGAGCGCACGAAGCATCTGCAACTCTTCAAGCGGCTCGGGATAGCCCAGGCGCACCAAAATCAGGAAGCGGTCGAGTTGGGCTTCGGGCAGCGGAAAGGTACCTTCGAACTCGATCGGGTTTTGGGTGGCCAGCACGAGGAACGGTTCAGGGAGGGGGTAGGTAGTGCCATCGACGCTCACCTGCGCCTCGCCCATCGCTTCGAGCAGCGCGCTCTGGGTGCGCGGCGTAGCGCGATTGATCTCATCGACCAGCAGGACACTACTGAAGAGCGGCCCAGGCTGAAAGACGAAGTGGCCTTCGTCTTGCCGGTACACACTAACGCCGACAACATCATTAGGCAGCAGGTCGGGGGTACACTGGAGGCGCCGGAACGGCACATCAAGCGAGCGGGCCAACGCGCGTGCGAGCATCGTTTTGCCCACGCCGGGCACATCTTCGAGTAAGGTATGGCCGCCACAGAGCAGCGCCGTGAGCAGCAAATCGATTGCTTCAGCCTTGCCGACAATGACGCGGCCCACGTTCTCGCGCACAGCAGCGGCGAACGGCGGAATGTCGGCAAGTGAAGCCATAAAATATCTTCAGGAGCGTAAACGCGGGCATATCCGCGCTTTACGCTCCATTAGTCGGCAGCGCAGGTCGGCGCCTCAATGGCTTCATCAGCCTGCTCAGTGATCTAGAACTGGCCTGCAAAGTGGCAGGCCGCCCAATGGCCCTTCTTCTTTTCTTCGAAGGCGGGTTCCTGTTCTTTGCAAATGCTCTTAGCGATCCAGCAGCGCGTGTGGAAACGGCAACCGGCAGGCGGATTGATCGGGCTGGGTACATCGCCCTGAAGCATAATCCGATCCCGGCGGCTCGTCGGATCGGGGTTAGGGATGGCCGAAATGAGCGCCTTGGTATACGGATGCAGCGGATCGCGGAACAGGTCGTCGCGCCCAGAAAGCTCGACCAGCTTGCCGAGGTACATCACGCCCACGCGGTCGGAGATATGCTCTACAACAGCGAGGTTATGCGCAATGAACAAGTAGGTCAGCCCGAACTCACGCTGTAAGTTCTTCAGTAGGTTAAGCACCTGCGACTGGATCGACACGTCGAGGGCGCTGACTGGTTCATCGCAGACGATCAGCTTGGGTTCCATAATCAGCGCCCGGGCAATCCCGATCCGCTGACGCTGACCGCCCGAGAATTCGTGGGGAAAGCGGTTGATCTGGTTGCCGTGCAGGCCGACTTTGGCCATCACTTCCCGCACGCGCTCCTGCCGCTCTTTGGTGTTGCCGATCCCGTGGATCACCAGCCCCTCGCCGACACTCTCACCAATCGTGATCCGCGGATCGAGCGAGGCATAAGGGTCCTGAAAGACGATCTGCATATCGCGGCGCAGCGCCTTCATTTGGCGGCTGTTGGCCTTCAGCACATCGCGGCCTTCAAACAGCACTTCACCGGCGCTAGCTTGCTCCAGGCGTAACACCGTGCGCCCGGTTGTTGTTTTGCCGCAGCCGCTCTCGCCTACCAGGCCCAAAGTTTCGCCACGGCGCACGGCGAAGCTCACGCCGTCAACGGCTTTAACATTGGCAATCGTACGCCGCAAAATACCACCCTTGATCGGGAAATATTTCTTGAGGTTGGTCACCTCCAACAGAGCATCAGAGGCCGGTTGAATCACCGGAGCAGCCATGAATTATTCCTCAACTAACACATATTAGTCATACAACCAGCAGCGCACCTGCCGACCATCTTCAATAGGGATCAGTTCCGGCATCTGATCGCACTTTGCGAAGCGATGGCTACAGCGCGCCGCAAAGCGGCACCCTGTCGGCGGTTTGATCAAGCTCGGCACCGTACCGGGGATCACCTCAAGCTCATCGCGCACCTGGCCCAGCACCGGCATTGAATTGAGCAAGCCCTGGGTATACGGATGCTTCGGGCGCGCAAACAATGCGCGCACATCAGCGTACTCGATAATTTGCCCGGCATACATCACTGCCACGCTATCGGCCATTTCGGCGATCACGCCCATGTCGTGGGTAATCAGCAAAATAGCTGTATCGATTTTTGCGCGTAGATCGCGCATCAAGTCGAGGATCTGGGCCTGGATTGTCACATCGAGGGCGGTTGTCGGCTCATCGGCAATCAGCAACTCGGGGTTACACGCCAGGGCCATCGCGATCATCACGCGTTGGGCCTGCCCCCCTGAAAGCTCGTGTGGGAACTGCCTCATCCGACGCTCCGGATCGGGCAAGCCTACCAGCGACAAAAGCTCGATGCAGCGACGTTTGGCATCTTCACCTTTCAGGCCCTGATGGATCGCCAGGGTTTCGGTAATCTGCTCACCGATCCGAAACACCGGGTTGAGCGCCGTTGAGGGCTGCTGAAAGATCATCGAGATCCGGTCGCCGCGGATTTTGCGCATCGCTTCGCCATTCAGACCCAAGAGATCAACGCCATCGAAAATCATTGTGCCTTCGACAATTTTTCCTGGCTGACTGACAAGGCGCATAATCGAAAGTGATGTTACGCTCTTGCCCGAACCGCTCTCGCCGACGATGCCGAGCGTTTCACCGCGCCGCACCATCAGATCGACGCCATCGACAGCTTGAACAACACCCTCTTCGGTGAAAAAGTAGGTTTTTAAGCCAACAACACGCAACAATTCAGGCGCCCCGGTAAGGTTACGGGGAAGTTGCGCTTCAGTTGACGGATTTGAAACACGGGTCTCCACGAATACTCCATCCTTGCTCGTGCCTTCTGCCGGCCGGCGCAAACTTCAGTGATGTGCTGCGGCGCGACGAAGTCGCGCCGCAGCACATCACGAATTCCCTACACTTTCTGGCGCGGATCAAGTGCATCGCGCAGGCCGTCACCAATGAAGTTGATCGCAATCGAGGCGATCAGAATCGGCATTGCCGGCACAAGCGGCATCCAGGGATGCTGGAACATATAACTCTGAGCGTACGCCAACATATTGCCCCAGGTTGGCGTCGGATCGGTAATCCCAAAACCCAGGAAGCTCAGCGCCGACTCAGCCACAAGCGTGGCATTCACCCCCAGGGTGAAGTCGACGATCATCGGTGGCAACGCATTTGGGAAGATATGCTTACCCAAAATGCGGCGACTTGATGCGCCCAACGCACGCGACGACTCGATATAGATGTTTTCGCGCACCGAAAGCACCATGCCGCGCATCAGGCGCGCCGTGCCTGTCCAGCCGAACAGGGCCAGAATCAGGTTTACCACGAGCACCAGCCGCGCTTCACGCTCGTTCACGGCGAATAGGAAGGCTACTGTCCTGGTCAAAAAGTCAGGGATGGGTAAGGTTTGCGCTGATCCGGCGAGAATCGAAACGGCAATCAGCAGCAAGGGCAAGATCGGAAATGTCGCCACGACCTCCAGCGTTCGGCTGATGATCGTATCGACCCACCCACCGAAATAACCGGCGAGCATGCCCAGTGATATGCCGATCATTGCGGCGAGAATCGTCGAAAAGAAGGCTGTGCCGAGCGATACGCGCGAAGCATACAGCAAGCGCGTCAGGTAATCACGCCCGAGATGATCGGTGCCGAAGAGCCGGAAATTGCCTTCACTATCTGTGGTGAAGGACGGAATAAAGCGCGTGCCCAGGCTTGGCTCATCACGCGGAAAAGGCGCAATCAGCGGCGCCAAGATCGAAAGAATGACGAGTATTGCCAGCAAACCGAGGCTGATCATCGCCAGCCGATGCTTGCGCAAGCGGCGCCAGACAATCCCCCACTGGCTTTCGGAACGTACATGCTGCAGTTCGTCGCCCGCTACGGCTGTCGTTGTGGATGCCATGCTACTTCTTCTCCTACCCAAGCCGAATCCGCGGATCGACGATAGTGTAAAGAATATCTGTAATCAAGATCCCGATCAGCAGCAAGATCACATTGATGAAGAGCAGTGCATTGGCTACATTGTAGTCGCTGCGTCCAAGCGCATCCACCAGCAAGCGCCCCAGGCCCGGCCAGTTAAAGACCGACTCGGTAATCAGTGCGCCGCCGAACAGCGCTGCAAGCACACCGGCGAGCAGGGTAATAAAGGGGATCAGCGAGTTACGCAGGGCGTGCTTCACCACCACGACTTGCTCACGTACACCTTTGGCCCGTGCGGTACGCACATAATCGAGGCTGAGCACTTCCAGCATACTCCCGCGCACAAAACGGCTCCACCCGGCAATATTAATAAAGGTGAGCACGGCACAGGGCATCAGGAAGCGCAGGAAGCGGTCGAAGAATGATCCGGCCTCAATTGTTCCGAGCAAGGGGATAACATAATCGCGCACGCCAACAGCATTTCCCGGTGGCAAGTATGGTAAGCCGGCTCGGTTAGGCAAGACGGAGAGCAGCAGAATCGCAAAGATGCCGAAGACGAAACTCGGCACCGACGAACCCACAAAGGCCGTCGTCGTCATAATATAGTCGAAGCGTGAATACTGCCGTACGGCTGAATAGACGCCAATCGGCACGGCAATCACGATCGAGAGCAAGATCGACGCGCCCATCAGATAGAGTGTATAGGGTAAGCGCGACATAATCAGATCGGAAACCGGCCGATCGCGCAAAATAACCTGCGAAGTGCCAAAATCGCCGAAGAAGACCCCGCGACTCGAATCGCGCCCTTCAAGATTGCCCAGAGTTACGGTTTGGGCGCAGCCCCGTTGCTCGAACTCGACTCGGCCATCAGGATACCTGAGCCGCACCTGTCCGGGTACAGCGCAGCCGACTGGCCAGTCGGCGCCGATGCTGCCGAAAATCGGCCCGGTGGGCCAACCGATCAGCCAGCGCGAAAAGCGGATGGGCAGCGCAAGGTCGAGCTCATAGCGCTCGCGCACGCGTTGAATGTCTTCTTCTCTAATCTGATTTGCACCGGTATTCTGGCGTTCAGCGCCCAGGAGTTGGTCGATGGGCCCGCCGGGCGCCAGGAAGAGGAAACCATAGGAAAACATTGCAGCAATAATTGTCACAAGGAGCATTTGAAAGAGGCGCCGAATGAGAAATGTTGTCATTGCAGTTCTTTTGTAACGTCTTGGGTGGTTGCC
>JBBRUG010000180.1:0-12106 GCA_038247995.1 Chloroflexales bacterium
AGGGCGCGGCGCAAGCCGGCATCAGCGGGGGTGCCGGGGGCGGAGCCGCCCGGCAGAGGGCGCGGCGCAAGCCGGCATCAGCGGGGGCGCCGGGGGCGGAGCCGCCCGCCATCCTACGCGCCAGCGAGCTCCATTAATTTTATCCACTGGGCATCATTCACCGGCACTACCGAGAGCCGGCCCTGGCGTACGAGAGCGAAATCGGCGAAGAAGGGGTCGGCTTTGACGGTGCTGAGTGCGATATGGTTGGCCAATGGGCGTACGGCGCGAACGTCAACAACGACCAGTTTCGGATCGCCGGCCTGCGGGTCGGGGTAGGGTGTGCTGGTTACTTCGGCGAGGCCTACGGCGCGGCGCTCGTCGCCGGTGTGATAGATCAGCGCCAAATCGCCGGGTTGCATGGTGCGTATGTGCATCAGGGCGGTATTGTTCGCCACGCCGTCCCAGACGGTTGTGCCGTCGCGCTCCAGATCAGCATAGCTGTAGACATCCGGTTCACTCTTGAGCAGCCAATAGGCCATGACTCCTCCTTCGGGAAATGCAGAATTGGGCGGGTGCGCTCTTTTGGAGTGTATGGTTATTATAAGTGGTGTCTGCCACCTGAAAACGGCAAAAACAGATCAGGCCGAGCCATAGACTGGCTCGACCTGATCTGGGTTCTATAGCGGCGAGCAGCACCATTGAGCCTGGATCGGGACGACGCGAGCGTAGCGGGCCACGCGGCTCAGTCGTTCAGCGGCTCAATGGTGCTGCTCAGTGTTCTAGAACTGATTCAACTTTATGGCGCGTATCGTGCGTGCGTCGTCGGCAAGCTTAATTCCTAAGTGTGATTGTGGAGTTGCACGCGCGGTTGCTGTTCGCGCTCAGCGATTGGTTCTTAATCCTGAAGTTGCCGCTGCCGTTGCCGCGGATGACCATCGTTGTAAAGCCAGCCCCGCTCCATATAGCCTGTGCGTTGTTGAATCTCACATTGTAGAAATTCGGCACTTGACACGTGGGAATTGGCGTCGCGGTGGGCGGAACCGGGGTATTGGTTCGCGTTGGTGTCTGAAGTGCGATGCTGTGTGGAATGAAAAATGAGATCGGGTAATGATGTGTAAGGCGCTTACAATGATATTTTTTGGGTGGCCGACGGTTCTGCCGTGCCGCGTAAACCTCCGTCCCGGTACAGACCTAAAGTAGCCGGCGTTCGGCGATCGCCTGACCGCCGCCCACGAATCGCTTGGTTGAACAGTATAAAGCGCTACCCCTTACCATAGTCCTACCTAACCTAAAAGAGTCAGGACCTTAGTAATTTGTGAACGCGGTTGTGATTTCTTTATTGACAGCCGTAATGCACCGGGCCTATAATCTGCGATAGGATTGTGTAGATTTACACAGATTTACAAATGAACGATCACGACGATACCCACTATCTTTCGCTCTCGGCGGCCAGTAAATTACTCGGTGTACACAGCACCACGCTGCGCCGTTGGGCTGATCAAGGCGCTGTGCCGGTGTATGTGACGCCGGGTGGCCACCGCCGATTTGCGCGCAGCGATATTGAGGCGCTGGCCGCCCGCCAACCACTTGTCACGCAGGCGCTCGGCAGCGTCTGGGCGAGCAAGGCGATTGCCGTTACCCGTAGTGAACTTGCTCAGCAGCACAGCCATGATCGTCAGGGCTGGATGCGCCATGTGAGCGATGCGGAGCGCGCTGATTGGCGGCGGGTCGGCCAGCAACTTATGGGCGTAGTGTTGCGCTATATCAACGGTTCGAATGAGGATGCGCGCCTGCTCGACGAGGCGCGCACGATCGGCGCCGACTATGCGCAACTCGCCCGCCGGGCGGGGATGCCGCTCACCGGCGCATTGCAGGCGGCGCTCTTCTTCCGCGACTCGCTGGTTGATGCGGCTATGGCCCTCCCCGATGAGGCGCACATGCGCCCCGAGGAGAATGCGCGTCTGTTGCGCCGGATCAGCCGCGTGGCCAATGAGGTGCACTTAGCCGTGGCGCAAGGTTATGAAGAACGATAACGCTGTGAGCCAGACCGAACAATCGCCCCTTCCGACCGAGCCGCAATCGTTCAGTGTCTTGCGCACGATGAAGATCGGCTCATTCCATATCGGATCGTCATTTGTAGATCTACTGACATCGGGCGTCTTAAACCGCGTACTAATCAGCGAACTCGGCATCGCCGCTACGCCGGTGGCGTTGCTCTCGGCGTTGCGCTACTTGCTCGCGCCGCTAAGTATCTGGGCCGGCTATCGCTCCGACACGCGCCCAATCTTCGGCTATCATCGTTTGCCCTACATCTGGCTGGGCCGCCTGCCCATGGTGTTGACTTTGCCGCTGCTGCCGCTGGTGACGGTGATTCTCGCCGGTGATCCGCGCTCATTCTGGGGTTGGGCACTGGCGGTGTTCGCCTTCTTAACCTACGGCCTGGGTACGTTGCTCTCGGGCAGCACCTTTCTGGCCCTCGTGCGCGACAGTGCGCCCCCTGAGAAACGCGGCCAGGCCCTGGCGATTGTGCAGATCTTCCTCGTGGTAAGCTTTCCAGTTGCCGGCATTGTGTATGGCGCACTCATGCCCGACTACGACCCGGCGACATTCTGGCGGATCACGCTTACGGGAATGGCGATCGCGGCGGGGTTCTTCTTTTTTTCTCTACTCGGTGCGGAACGGCGCGGCGGCCCGCTGCGTGTAGACGAGCCGCAAAGCCAGGTGCCGTTTCGCGAGTTGTTGCGCGAGATGTGGTCGGATCGGCGCACCCGGCTGTTTTTCCTTTTTCTGGCCCTCGGCGCGATGAGCGCTTTTGCCCAGGATGCCGTGCTGGAGCCGATGGGCGGCGATGTGTTTGGCCTATCTGTCGGCGAGACAACCCGCTTTAATGCCTACTGGGGCGTGGGCGTGCTGATTAGCCTGATCGGCACCGTGGTGTTGACGCGACGCCATCAGGCCCATGAGCAGACCGGTACGACGGTCATCGGTTTGACGGCTACGGCGCTCGGGTTGGCTCTGATTGGCCTGACGACAATTACCGAGGCCGAGGCGCTGCTCATTCCGGTTCTATTCATGTTCGGTTTCGGCTTCGGCATCTACACGGTCGGCGCGGTATCGCTGCTGATGGCGATGACCGCCGACAATCGCGCCGGCGCCTACCTCGGTTTGTGGACGGTAGCGCAACTGGTGTTTCGCGGCATCGGCATTTTTCTCGGCGGGGCGATCGTCGATCTGGCCGGAGTGCTCGGCGCTACCCCGCCTGCGGCCTATGCGGCGGTCTTCTTCCTCGAAGCTATCGGCTTGTTGGTGTGCGTCTGGTTGGTAATCCGCGTTGATGTGCCCGGTTTCGCCCGGCGCTCAGGTGCGCGAACTGTTCGGGCCGCCGGGCTTGCGGCGGCGGCGGAGTAGGTTCGGCGGCAGGCGGCAGGCGGCAGGACGAACGGGCGGCCTTGGCCTGTAGGGCATGAGCAACGTCAGCCGATCCGCGCCATCCTCACCCCCCAACCCATACGGATCACGTTAAGGATCTCTGCCGCGCCAGCCCGCACCCCAAACCCCCTTCGGCTACGCTCAGAGCAGGCCGCTCCCTGAGCGGGAGCGGGGCGCCCGAGCGCATCAGGAAGAGGAATCTGCGGCTGCCTCCCCTGCTCCACGCAGATGGAGCAGGGGGTTGGGGGTATGCGGCGTTTCGGGTATTGGGACGCGATCTGCGTATGTTCGGTCAGCAGCGTTATCGCGTAACGTGATCCGTATGGGGTGAGGGCGTTTGGCGACCGTGCATCGACGTTGCTCATGCCCTGCTTGATCCTCAATCTCCCCGGCGCTTGCCCCAAAAACTGCTTATAATACTAAAGACAGCTCTTTCGTAACCCCAACATCACCCCGAAAGGAGTGGGCCTATGACGACGCGACGGCTTTTGCTGGCGCTGGTTGGCATTCTTTCCGTGGTGGTGATTATTGGCGGAATCGTGGTAACGACGCTGGCCGTTACGGCATTGCGTGCGCCGGCCGACGCCGAGACACTGGTGCTTGGCGACGATCAGCAGATCAGCCTGATCCAGTCCAATGGGCAGCGCCGCACAATTGCCAGTGATGCGAGCGCCGATCTTTTTCGCTACCCGACCCTCGCCCCCGACGGCCAGCGGATTGCCTACATCAGCCAGGATGCCGAGGGCATCGCGTTGCTTAGCCTGAACCTGCGCAGCGGCGAGCGCACCGAGTTGTATCGCTCGCGTGATAATCCGCCGCTATATGCCACCTGGTCGCCCGATGGGCAGAACATCTCGTTCCTGACCAATGTGCGTAATGGCGGCCTGGGGGTGCATGTCGTCGGCGCCGATGGTACGCAACCCTCTGAACTGCTCGGCTTTTCCGCGCGGTCTTCCTACTTTGCCTGGCAACCGGACGGCAGTACCATTCTGCTACACATCGGCGGGAGTGTGTTTGAGGAGGGCCGGGTTGCGCGGTTTCGGCCGGGGAATACCGAGCCGCTGGCGGAACTGCTCGATCCGGGCTTCTTCCAGACGCCGGCCTGGAGCGTTGATGGTACGCAGTTCTACTACGTTGCCCAGCCGCAGGTAGACGGCAATGCCTCAGCTGTGGAGAGCGTGCTGACCCGCGTGGCCGCCGACGGCAGTGGGCCAGAGACGCTGGCGACCGAGAAACTGGCGGCGATGCTGTTTCTGCGCGCGCCGCTCAACGAGGATATTGCGTATGTCACGGCCGGCACCAACAGCTTCGGGGCGCTGAAACTAGTTGGCGCCGATGGGGTGCTGACTACGCTCTCACGCCCCGACGAGCAGGTACCGGCCTTCTTCTGGTCGCCCGACGGCACGCAGATTGCCTACCTGACCGTCACGCCGACCGGCGGCAACAGTGCGCCGCGCTTCAACTGGCATGTCGTCGACCGGACGAGCGGTGTGGTAAGCGACTTAGGCAGCTTTACGCCGAGCCGGGCGTTTGTGGCGATGGTGAGCTTCTTCGATGCCTATGCGTTTTCATTCGACCTTTGGTCGCCTGATAGCCGCAAGCTGATTTATGGCGCCGATGATGGTGTTTTTGTGGTTGAGGTGAGCAGTGGGGCGGTGGAACGCCACGCCGACGGCGTGTTGGGGATGTGGGTCGGGCAGCGGTGACGGATTGCGTATTGTTACCTCGCGTCACGGATCGTGAGGTCGAAGAAGCGCGCTTCCACCGGGTTGGCGCCGGACACGGCAACCAGACCGTAGCGTCCACTCACCGGCGGTGCGTTGACGGTGAGCGTGTCGATGAGTTGGCCGTTGACCCGCAACTCCAGCGTGTTCGCGCGCTGCACCGCTACCAGCCGGTTGCGCGCCGCGCCGCTCGTCTGCACGGCATCACTGCGCACACTTAGCAAGTTCCGACTCTGCCCGGCCACCCGTTCCTCCAGGCGCACATCGCCGGTGGCCGGATCGAGGATATAAGCCAGGTAGTTGCCTGCATCGTTGAAGCGCAGCAACATCCCGGCCGCTCCGCCCGTTACCGCCACATCAACCCCAATCAGCACAGCGTTGTTGCTCGGCAGCGTCCGATAGACCCAGATGTTCCCCAGACCGGCCTGCGTGGTGATGCGGTAGGAACTTGAGTCATAACCGACGCTCCAGGCGCCGCTAGTGATCGTAGGCCAGCCCGATCCGGTGCTCACGAAGGTATCGCTGAGCAGAAGCGATCCTGCTTCAGCCAGCGGTTCGGGTGTTGGGCTAGGCGGAATTGGTGTTGCAGTTGGCTCAGTCGTTGGCGAGTTGGTTGGTGCGGCTGTCGGTGATGCAGTGGGCGTACTGGTTGGTGCAGGCAGGGTAGCAGTTGGTGGCGCCGCAGTGGGCAGGGCGTTCGTGGGGTCAATAGTCGGCGTTGATGTGCCGGCCGCAACCCCTGCCGGCGCCGTAGTAGGCGCGGGCGACGCCGCAGTTTCACTGGTTGGCGGCGGACCGGAGGCGACAGTTGATGGCGAGCGGCGCAACAGTACGCCAATGGCGCCGAGTGCGACCAGAAAGAGGCCACCGGCGCCGCCGGCAATCAGGGCGCGCCGACTCCGATTGGCGACAGCCGGGCGTGGTGGGGCCGGCGGCGGCACTGCCCGACTCTCCGCCTGGGCCAACAATGTCGTTGCATCGCGGTAAAACGGGTTAAGCGTAAGCAGTTCACGCAGCACGGCTGCGGCCTGAAGCTTGCGCCCGTCGGCCAAATGCGCCTGCGCCTGATCATACAATTCAGCCAGGTGATCACGCGGCGGCGGTGGCGTTACCGGCGTGGCCTGCGGGCGCGCTGTGCGGGCGCTGCCACTGCTCAGCCCACGGGTATAGGCCAACCGCGCCTGAAAATCGCTCAGCACGCGATACGCTTCGTTGATGTGCAGCGCACGCCGACTGGCATAAGCCTGCTCGTCCGACGCGGCATTGGCAAACCGATCAGGGTGATAGCGCGTAATCTGCTGCCGATAGGCGCGCTTCAACTCGTCGGCGTTCGCCGAGCGCTCGACTCCGAGCAATGCATAATGATCAAGTTGGTCGAAATCTTCCATGCCCCTCAACCAGACGCCGAAAGCCGAACATAATCCGACGCATTATAGCATAGGCGGCGGGAGTGAGGGGTAACAGCGTGCGGCGCCTGCGTCCTGCCGCCTGCACATGATGTGGTACCATGCCTGCTATATTCGGCCCTGTCAATGCAGGAGGGCGCTGTGACGGCAACTGAACTCCCATCGACCACCACCACGACCGCACCGCAGATCTATCCCGACATTCTGGCCACGATCGGCAATACGCCGCTGGTACGCCTGAACAAACTCGCGCGCGGGATCCGGCCCACGGTTGTCGCTAAGATTGAATTTCTCAATCCCGGCGGCAGTGTAAAGGATCGGATCGGGGTTGCCATGATCGAAGATGCTGAGCGCAAAGGCTTGCTCAAGCCTGGCGGCACGATCGTCGAACCGACCAGCGGCAATACCGGCATGGGTCTGGCTGTTGCGGCCGCGATCAAGGGCTACAAGACGATCTTTGTGATGCCGGATAAGATGAGCGAGGAGAAGATTCGCGCCCTGCGCGCCTTTGGCTCGCGGGTTGTGATCACACCCACGGCGGTTGAACCCAACGACCCGCGTTCCTACTATTCAGTCTCCCGGCGCCTGGCTGAAGAGACGCCGAATGCGATCCTGGCCGGCCAGTATTGGAACCCCGCCAACCCGGAGGCGCATTATCGTTCGACCGGCCCCGAGATCTGGGAGCAGACGGCCGGGCGGGTGAGCGCATTTGTGGCCGGTATGGGCACCGGCGGCACGATCTCCGGTACCGGTAAATATCTCAAAGAGCGCAACCCGGCGGTGCGGGTCGTCGGCGTCGATCCGGTCGGCTCGCTCTACACCGAATATTTCCGCACCGGGGTGCTCGGTGAGGCCCACGGCTACAAAGTTGAGGGTGTCGGCGAGGACTTTCTGCCCACCACGATGGATTTCGGCGTCGTGGACGACGTGGCGCAGGTAAGCGATCGCGAGAGTTTCTTGATGACGCGCCGCCTCGTGCGCGAAGAAGGAATCTTCTGTGGCGGTTCGTGCGGCCTGGCAGTTGCCGGCGCGCTGAAGTGGTTGCGTTCGCCCGCCGCCGAGGATCTGACTGAGGATGATATTGTGGTGGTGCTGCTGCCCGACAGCGGGAGCCGTTATTTGAGCAAGATCTTCGACGACGCCTGGATGCGCGAGAATGGCTACCTCGACTCGGCGACGGTCGCCGACCTGATCGCTGATCGCTCACGCGAACTGATCGCCGCTGATGAAACGACGACCGTCGCTGCGGCGATTCGCCTGATGAAGACCCATGGCATCTCGCAGTTACCGATACTCGATGGTCAGAGCGCTCTGCACGGCCTGATCAGCGAGTCTGACTTACTCGACTACTTGCTCAACGGTGGTTCGATGGATCACGTTATCGATGGCTTGCACACCCATCAGGTGCCAATCGTCGCGCCGGACACGCCGGTCGAAGAACTGACCAGTGTGCTTGGTCGGGCGCCGGCTGCCGTTGTCGTCGTCGGCGAGACTGTGGTCGGCATTGTGACCAAGATCGACGTGATCGATTTCCTGGCTTCGCGAAACCGCTAGTCCGCTAAAGCGTACGTCCGCCTACGGCGGACGCCGCACTGTGGTGGGCTCAAACCCGCGTACAACCCCGCTGCAAGCACGCGGGCAGGCACGGATCGTGCGACTATTGTGTTCGGCTAAGATCTTTGGATCCTGGTTTGCAGGCCAGGACACCTTTAGCAGCGGGCAGAATTCTTGCACCATCCCCCCAATAGCGCAAGCGTAGCGAGCCGCCCGTTGCAGTGCCTCAGCCGGTTCAAGCGGGTTGCTCAGGGCGCTAAAACCTGAACCATTGGTGAGTTACGCCCTGACATCGTGCGGTATAATTCATAGGCGCTGAGTTCTTCATTCCGTATCCGTTTGCTGCGCATGTGTGCCGGGCCTGATCGTACCGGGCGGCACAACGCTGTGATCCTCGGTAATGCTGTAAAGGAGGCTTGTATGCTTGGTTTCGGCAAGAAGAAGGACGACGACGACGACAAGAAGGACGAGAAGGAAGAGCGTAAGAGCGGTGGCCTGTTCGGCATGGGCCGCAAGAAGGAAGAAGAGCAGGCCGAGGAGGAAGAGCAGGCAAAAGTCGGCGCGGCTATGCGCTCGATGAGCGACCAGATTGCTGGTCAGGCCGGCGAGATCCAGAACCTACAGAAGGAGTTAGAGGCGGCCAAGAAAGACGCTGCTTCCAGCCAGACGGCGGAGAAGGCGCTTTCGACCGCCCAGGCGAAAATGCGCGCGATGGAGGCTGAACTGGCGCGGACCAAGGCTCAGGCTGCCAAGTCCGCCGGTGCGGCAACCGGCGCGGCCGGTACGTCAGCCGGCAGTGTGGGCGTAACCCGCGTCGGCGCGGCTCCGCAGGCGGGTGGCGCGTTGGGCGCTGCTCCGGCTTCGGCTCCCGCCGCTGCTCCGGCTCCCGCCGCTGCTCCGGCCCCAGTTGGTGGTCTTTCGATTGGCGTTACGGCGTTTGTGCAGAATGCGGGTGGTAAGAACCTGCGCCTGCGCGATGGCCCCGGCCTCGACACCAATGCGTTTGCCGGCCTCGCCCCCGGCACCTCGATGACGCTGCTCGAAGGGCCAATCCAGAAGGATGGCTACGCCTGGTGGCGGATCAAGACGGTCGATGGCCGCGAGGGTTGGGTCGCCGGTAGCGAACTTGTCACACAGTTGGACTAGGGATAGTGACAT
The DNA here is from genome assembly GCA_038247995.1 of Chloroflexales bacterium. Classification (GTDB taxonomy): domain Bacteria; phylum Chloroflexota; class Chloroflexia; order Chloroflexales; family Chloroflexaceae; genus JBBRUG01. Next base: position 9,254 of record JBBRUG010000180.1, read on the forward strand.
AAAGGGTTTTGCCTTTGGCAAAACCCTTTATGTCTTGATCTATGTTTCGCCTCTTGCTCCTCTTGCTCCTCTTGCACAGCGTCACCACCGCTCCCTGAGCGCTTGGCGGTTGTCCACTGGTGATCCTCGTTGCTAGTCGCCCCGATTTCCTCGCCCCGGGCCTGCCGCCCGACGTAGCGGCGCAGATTATCCGCACGCCCCGACATGATTGTACTAGGGGTGCGGGCGGTATTGGTAAATCAGTAGGCTATCATCTCTCCGCGACAAAGTATCACGTAAACCTGCCTTATAATCGCGCATATGCTTACCTGGATTGTTGCGGCCCTGATATTGCCGCTGTTGCTCTACCTGCCCGGCTGGGCGGTGCTGCGCGCCTTTGGCCATGGCCCCACCGATAGCCTTGAACGCCATTACGAACGCGTGGTTGTCAGTGCGCTCTGGAGCGGCTGGCTTGCCCTCGCCCTCGCCGCCCTCGGCAGTTTCAGCCTGATCCTGCACCTGGCGTTGACGTTGGCGTTGAGCGCCGGTGGCTTCTTACTGCCTCGCCGGCAGATCTATGATCCTGCCGGCGTCGGTCGTCCGTCGTCCCTCGCTGGGAATTATTGGCCTGGGTGTTGGTATTGGGCCTGACGTTCTTGCTCACTGCACGCCCATTTGAAGTTGTGCTCGGGGTGCGCGACGCGGGTGTGTATGCCAATGCCGGCTTCGCGATTGCCCGAACCGGCGCAATTGTGCAATACGACACGGTGCTGGCCGGGATCGGGCAGGACGCTGAGTCGCCTGATGCCGCCATTGCCGACCCGGCCCGCCAGGCCCTCTCGAATTTCCTGATCAGCCAACCTCGCGACCGCTATATTGCTACCCGTCTGCGCGCGGCCGGCTTTTTTGTGAATGAAGGCGCTGCGCCAACCGGCGCGGTGATCCCGCAGGGTTTACATCTGCTGCCGGCCTGGATCGGCCTGCTGACGGCCAGCGGTGGCCCGTACCTTGGGTTATGGGCACCTGGTTTGTTGGGCTTGCTCGGCGTCTGGAGCGTGGGTATGCTTGGGCGGCGCCTGACCGGGCCGTGGGTGGGCTTGCTGGCCGCCCTGTTCCTTGGCCTCAATGGCGTGCAGATCTGGTTTGCCCGCTACTCTACCGCTGAAACCCTGGCTCAATTTTTGATCTGGGCGGGGTTGTATTTTTTTGCCAAAACCGTAGACCAAGGACCAAAGACCAAAGACCAAGGCCGCGCGGTAGAGATCAATCAGCTATCGGTCGGTAGTGGTGTTTCGTCTGCGGGCTTTCGTCTAAAGGTAGTCTATGGCTTCCTCGCCGGTATTGCCATCGGCCAGGTGGCCCTGGCGCGAATTGACTTTTTCTTACTTGGGCCGGTATTAGGCTATTTGCTCTATTTCTGGGTGTCGCGGCGTTGGGGTGTGGCGCAGACGGCGCTGGCGCTCGGGCTGGGCCTCATGTTGCTGCACGCCGGGTTACACATCGCCACGATCGCGCGGGCCTACTTCTTCGACACCGGCCACGACCGGTTGCGCGAATATGCGCTTACGGCACTGTTAAGCCTGCCATTTCTCACCCCAGATCTGCAAACGAAGTTTCTCACTGCCCCCGGCAGTGGCCTGGCGCGCCCATCGCGGATCTGGTTGGAACTTGGCGCACTCGCTGTGATCTTAGTGGGCATCGCGCTGCTGCGTTGGCGGAGTGACCTGTTGCGGCGTGGCGAACAACTGCTTGTTACCCGCCGGATCGGGCTGCTCAACGCGATCTTTATTGGCGTGCTGCTGATTGGCAGTTATGCCTACTTCGTGCGCCCGGCGATTATCGACGCCGATCTGCTTTTTAACACCCGCGGCGGTTGGAGCGATCCACTCACCCGCGATCCGGTCGTCGTCGCCCGCGATGTGCGCGAGGGGCGCATGACGGTCGATGAGGCGCGTCTGTCAGCGGGGGTGGCGCTGGCGGCGGGGCAACCGTTCTGGTTCGCCACGCCCGACCTGGCGGAGACGGCCTACCTGCGCACGCGGCTGGCAGCCGAGCGTGGCCCCTGGGCCGGCCCGCTCAGCAACCAGACCCTTAACTGGCTGCGTTTGCAGGGTTATGTCGGCGCGCCGATCCGCCTGCCGGTTGAACTCTGGTACAACGAGTACAGCACGATGAGTTGGTGGGAGCGGCTTACGAGCGATCCGGCGACAATCCCTTCCGAGCCGGCGCCGGTAAACGATAAGTATAAAATCCCCTTGGCCAACCTCGTGCGCGTCGGTTGGTATCTCTCGCCGCTCGGTGCGATCCTGGGCCTGATCGGCTATGCGCTGTGGTGGCGGCGCGGACTCAATCCGGCGAGCTGGCTCTTCCTCGTGGTCGCCTTTATCGGTACCTTCTTTTTTGTGCGCCAGACCTACGGTACCTCGGATCAGACGTACATCTACATTTTGCGTCGCTTCGTGCCGATCGCCTATCCGGCCTTCAGTCTGGGCATCGCGTATGCGCTGGTGGCGCTGGCCCAACCGGCGCGTGCCGTCCGGCGTCCCTTGATCCAACGCCTACGCCCGCTGATTGCTACAGGACTGGCCGGGCTACTGGTCGGCTTCTTTGTGATCACCAACCGCCCGATCTACACCCACGTGGAGTATAGGGGTGCCGTGGCGCAACTCGAAACGGCAGCGCGCCAATTCAGCGCCGCCGCCGATATCGTACTTATGCGCGGCGGTGGTCCGATCTACGCCGTGGCCCGCGATGTGCCCGATCTGGCTGCCACGCCGTTGCGCTTTAATAACGCGATTGATGCTTTTAGCGTGAAGAGTAGTGCGCCCGGCCAGTATGCCGACGATCTGGCGCAGGTGGTTGAGCGCTGGCGGA
>JBBRUG010000181.1:0-12084 GCA_038247995.1 Chloroflexales bacterium
CGCAGTTCGCAGTTCGCAGTTCGCAGTTCGCAGTTCGCAGTTCGCAGTTCGCAGTTCGCAGTTCGCAGTTCGCAGTCCGCAGTCCGCAGTCCGCAGTCCGCAGTTCGCAGTTCGCAGTCCGCAGTCCGCAGTCCGCAGCCCTCAGCCATTCACATCGATCACGACCCGCCCGCGTACCTGTCCATTCGTGATCGCCTCGCTGTAGGCAACTACTTCGTCGAGCGTGATCGTGGTAGTCGTGTGGTCGATCAGATCGCCTGGTAGATCGCGCGCGATGCGCTCCCACGCCGCCTGTCGTTCATCGGCCGGCACAATCACCGACTCGACGCCGAGCAGGGCGACGCCGCGCAAAATGAAGGGGAACACACTGGTAGTGAACTCGACGCCGCCGGCGTTGCCGCACGCAGCTACGGCGCTATGGTAGGCCATACTGCGCAACAAGCCGCTAAGTGTTGCGCCGCCGACGGTGTCGATCGCGCCGCCCCAGCGTTCGCTCTCTAACGGCTTACCGGGCATAGTGAAGACCGAGCGATCGATGATCGCGCTCGCGCCCAAAGCGCGGAGGTATTCGGCTTCTTGCGGGCGTCCAGTGGCCGCAACAACCTGGTAACCCGCCCGCGCCAGCAGCGCCACCGCTACGCTACCCACACCGCCCGCCGCGCCCGTAACCACCACTTCACGCTCGCTGGGGCGCATACCGAAGCGCTCCAACGCCAGCACACACAGCATCGCCGTAAACCCGGCCGTGCCGATTGCCATCGACTGGCGCAGGCTGAGCCCTTGCGGCAGCGGCACCAGCCACTCGGCGGGCACGCGGTTGAACTGGCTAAAACCGCCCCAGTGCCGCTCGCCGACCCCCCAGCCGGTAAGTACAACCGCATCGCCGGGCGCAAAACGCGGCGAGGCCGATTCAACTACGGTACCCGCAAAGTCGATGCCGGGCGCCATCGGGTTCTGCCGCAGCACCTTGCCCTTCCCTGTTACCGCCAAGCCGTCTTTGTAATTCAGCGTCGAATAGGCGACCCGCACGAGAACTTCGCCCGCCGGTAGGCCCTCAAGCGGCAATTCCTGAATTGCTACCTCGCGTCCCCCGGGGCGGTCGGTAACGACAAGGGCCCGAAATGATTGATCGGATGCAGACATAACGACCTCCATGATGAGTGATGAGTGGTAAACGTCTGATGATCTGATGATCTGATGATCTGATGTTTTTTGGCCTTGGACGAAAGACGAAGGACGGAGGTCCTTGGTCCTTTGACCCGTGGTCGCCTGCGTCCTGCGTCCTGCGTCCTGCCGCCTGCCGCCTGCGTCCTGCCGCCTGCCGCCTGCCGCCTGCGTCCTGCCGCCTGCCGCCGCTGGCTCGATTATAATGGCCCTGAAAGGGTTTGCCAACCAGGGGGTGTGATGATCCATGCAATTGACCATTTGGTAATTCTGGTTAGCGATCTGGCTGCTGCCGCCGCCGATTATGAGCGCCTCGGCTTTACCGTTGTCACCGGGGGTGAACATGCCGACGGCGCCAGCCACAATGTGTTGGTGAGTTTTGCCGACGGCAGTTACCTGGAGTTGATCGCCTTCAAGCGCGCGGCGCCGAGCCATCGCTGGTGGCGGCATACAACCGCCGGCGCGGGATTGATCGATTTTGCGCTGTTGCCGAGCAGCACGCCCGAGGTTGTGGCTGAGGCTCGGGCGCGTGGCCTGGAACTTGAAGGTCCGCATGCGGGCGGGCGGCTGCGCCCCGATGGGGTGCGCTTGGAGTGGCAGACGGCTATGGCGGCCGGCGAAGAGTTGCCGTTTCTTTGCGGCGATGTGACGCCCCGCGACCTACGCGTGCCGCATGGCGCGGCCCATACGCATGCCAATGGCGCGCAAGGTGTGGCCGAAGTCCACATTGCCGTGCGCGATCTGGCGCTGAGTGCGCAGCGTTATGCCCAACTCTTGGGCACTGAGCCGGCGCTGGTGGATGGGCGCCCAACCTTTGCGCTCGGCGCCGGCGCGATTGTGTTGCGTAGCCCCGCCGCCGACCCGGAGGCCGAAGCCCTGGCGGCGCGGATTGCCGCCCGCGATGAAGGTATTTTTGCCGCGCTAATCAGCGGCGTAACGACGCTCGATCCCCAGTTGCTGCACGGCGCCCGGTTGCTCCCGGTGGCCCCATGAATCAGCCGCCAACGCTTGCGCAGCGCGACCGCCTGCTCGAATTGTTACTTGAACTGCAAGCTCAGATCCGCGATCAGGTGGTGGCCGCCTGTGAAAACGCCGCCACTGAAGCACTCGCCGCTGTGGCTGAAGATGCGCAGGACGGCGATACGATCTATGCGATCGATCGGGTCAGCGAGGCAGTGCTGATCGCCTTTTTTGCTGCGCATGTCGCCCCGATCTGGCCATTGGTCTTGATCGCCGAGGGCTTGCCTGGTGGGCAGATCACGCTTCCTGAAGGCCTGGATGAAGCCGACGCCGTGATCCGCGTGCTGGTTGATCCGATCGACGGCACCCGCGGGCTGATGTACCAGAAACGCAGCGCCTGGGTGCTCACCGGCGTGGCGCCTAACCTTGGGCCGGCTACGCGCTTGAGCGACATTGTGCTGGCGGTGCAAACCGAAATCCCGCTGGTGAAACAGCATCTCTCGGATGTGCTCTGGGCTACCGTCGCTGGGCCGCTGGAGGCGCGGCGCTACAATCGCCTGACTGGAGCAAACCACCCGCTGCCGCTGCGTCCTTCAGGGGCGAACAGCATTGCCCACGGCTTCGCGACGATCAGCCGCTTCTTCCCCGGCCCGCGCGGTGAACTTGCCGCCATCGACGATGCGCTGATGCTGCGCGTGCTCGGCCCGCCGGTGCATGGCAAGGCACAGGGTTTTGAAGATCAGTACATCTGTAGCGGCGGGCAACTCTACGAACTGATTGCCGGCCACGACCGCTTTGTTGCCGATCTGCGCCCGCTGCTCGACGCACATTTCGCTGCCCAGGGCACGGCGCTTGGCATCTGTTGCCACCCCTATGATCTGGCCACGGCCATGCTGGCGACGAAGGCCGGGGTGATTGTTACCGATGCGCTCGGGGCGCCGCTCGACGCGCCGCTGACTGTAGAGGCCGATGTGAGCTGGATCGGTTATGCCAACCCGGCCATCCGCGCTCAGGTTGAGCCGGCGCTCCAGGCGACGCTGCGCGCCCGCGGATTACTGCCGTGAAGCGCCCCTTCGATGCATTCTGTGCGGCAGCGCAGGCCCGGCGCGGCGATCTTTTTCACGCCGAAGGCCCGATCACGGTTGCGGCGGCGCCGGGTTGGGTCGATCTGATCGGCGGTACGGCCACCGATGGCGGGAGCCTCGCCCTGGGGTGGCCTACCGGCGCAACGGCGTTGGTCGCCCTTCAGCCTGATCCCGAGCCGTTGATCCAACTGTTTGTCGCTGAGCAATACTTCCAATTTCCTTGCGCTGCGCTGGTTGACGCTACCGGTTGGCCGTGTTCATTTAATGAGCTAACAAAACAATTGTACAGTGCGCCGCCTGAACTGGCGGAACTGCTGGGGATCTGGGTTGCGCTGATGCGCGAGGAGTTTGTCCGTTTCCCCGCCGGTGTGCGCGTCTGGATGCAGCCTGCCGCCGGCCCGGGCGCTGCGGCGAGCGTGACAGCCGCCCTGGCCCAGGCGCTGGTGACGGCTTTTGCGGTGAAGTTGTCTGCGCGCGAACTGGCGCTGGCCGTTGAGGTGGCGCTGGCGCATAGCCACGGCCTCGGCGGTGCCGGTACGCTTGGCCCAATGGTGAGTCTCTGCGCGCCGGCTACGCATCTCCTGCTGCTGCATCAGCAACCGGCCTGGCGCTGGGGCGATGTTCACTTGCCGCACGGCGCGGCAATCTGGGTGCTAACGGTTGGCGCGCCTGTGCCTCAGGCGCCGTCGCCCCGGCTGCGCACTGCCGCGCGGCTTGCGTATGCCGCCATCGCTGCGGCCGACGGCTTGACGCTCCAGGCCGCCGATCGGCAGTGGCAGGGTTATCTGGCCAATCTTGCCGGCACAACGTTCGAGCAGCGCTATCGGGCGGCGCTCCCAACAACGCTGCGCGGTAAGACGATTAAGCCACCAGACCATCAGGCAATGGAAATCGATCCGGAGGCGCAATATCCGCTCCAGGCCGTCGCAGCGCTGGCCGTGGGCGAACATTTGCGCGCGCGCATGATCGTCGCCTTGTTGCGCGGCGCTGCCAGCAAACCGCAGCGCGACGACGATCTGCATCTGATCGGCGAATTACTGTTGCAATCCCATTGGGCGCAGCACGCCGCCGGTTTTAGCGATGCCCACGCCGACGCCTTGCTTGAATTGGTCGTCGCGCAGGGCGTCGAACACGGGTTGTTTGGGGCGCGCATGCCGGCGCCCGCCACCGGCGCAACACTTGTGATTCTTGGGCGCACCGATGCCGATGCGTTGGTACACACCCTTGCCGACAGCTATGCTCAGCGCGTTGGCCTGCCGGTAACCGTGACGAGCGGCAGTTCGCCCGGCGCCTCGGCAGTGGGGGCGCGCAGACTTATGCCATGAAACTCACGCCGTGCATTCTACGTATTAGAGCACTGAGCACATCCACGCCCTAAGACGCGCTAAGATGCCCTTATTCTTTCCGCCAAAGGTTTACCATGACAACCCCCAATCGTTTCTGTCCAAACTGCGGTGCGCAACTGACGGCAACCGAGCGCTTCTGTGCGAATTGCGGCACGCGCCTGCCCGATGATCCACCGACGCCGTCGGCCGGAAATCCGTCGATTGAGCCGACACAGGTGCTCGGCCAGATTCCGGTTGCGCCACCTGCGCAGAACCCGGTATCTGAGCCGAATGCCTTTACCGTGCCGTCGGACGCATCCTCAAGCGAACCGCCCAAACGCCGCGGTTGCCCCATCTGGTTGATCGTGCTGCTGAGTGTGGCCGGGTTGTGCGTGATCATGGCCGCTGCCGGGATTTTTGCCCTAACCATGTTCGGCGAGCGCGTTGTGACCGAACTTGAGGGTCAGTTGGCCACAATCGAGATCGATCCGACGCTGCTGGCCGAGCTTGAAGCGCTGGCAACACCGCAACCGCTCCCAACCCTCGAGTCGCTTTCGACGACTGAACCCCTGGCGACCCTAGAATCTGCGGCGACGCTTGAGCCTGCTGCAACCCCGGAACGAAGCAGTGGCGTAGCCGGCGCGGTGCAAACGACTATTGCCGCGACGGTTCAGGCTGGCCTCGGAGGTGGTGATACGACGGTCGCCACGGCTGAGGCTGAGGCGATTTTTGCATCAGGACGCCAGATCTTTCGCGACGAGTTCGTCGATAACCGCAACAACTGGTTTACCGGCGTGTTTCGCGAAATCGAACGCAACACCATCGAAGAAGGTGTCTTCAAAGTGGCCTGGTTTGCCGATGGCTTTTCGTACGAACTGTATCAGGTGCAGGAGCTGACCAATTTTATCGCCGAGGTGGATTGCCTGATTGTTCAGGGCGATGCGGATGGCAGTTGTGGGCTGATCTTCGGCCAGAACGATGATGTGGGCTTTTACGAGTTTGAGGTATTTGAAGACTATTACCGGGTGACAACCTATGGCGCGGGCGCCGATCCACAGACGTTGATCGAAGGCGACCCGACCGGGATCATCACGCCCGGCGAGGTGATCCGACTCCAGATCATCCGCCGTGATGCGGAACTGCGCGCTGCGATCAATGGCGTTTTGATCGGCACGGCAGATGATCCGACCTTTCCCACCGGCAAGGTCGGCGTCTCAACCAACTCCTACCTCGAAGCGGGCGGTGTCGAGGTCTGGTTTGATAATTTCATGATTTGGGAATTGCCGTAATCGGTAGTATGGTTCGGACGCCGCATGCCGCGCCCGAACCATTTTTTATAACACCACGCTATACGCCATCTGAATATCCGGCTCGGCGCAAACAGCGGCGAGCACCTGCTCGGAGGGTGTATCGTCGAGGGTCAGCACCATCATCGCCTGTTCACGCGGCGCAAGCCGCCCGACGAACATGCCTGAAATGTTCACATCGGCGTTGCCGAGCATGACGCCCACCCGCCCGATCATCCCCGGCCGGTCGCGGTGGTAGGTGAAGAGCAGCGCGCCCTGCGGAATAAAATCCACAAAGTAGTTGTCGGCCTGCACGATATGTGGTTCGTCGCGGAGCACGGTACCGCTGAAGACGCGCTCGTCGTCGGCAGTGATCACCTTGATCACCAGCAAGCCGGAGTAGTTTTCCGCGTCGGGGCAAGTGCGTTCGCTGAGGCGCAGGCCGCGCTCGCGGGCGATCAGCGGGGCGTTCACCGGCGTGATCCGCTCCGAGCTGTTCGCCGAAAGCAGCCCCTGGAGCACCGCCAGCCGTACGGGTTGGGTGTCCACCTCGCTCAGTTCGCCGCAGTACTCAACCTCATAGCTGCGGATCGGCTCGTGGATCAGTTGCATAATCAGCTTGCCCATCTGGCGCGCCAGGTGCAGGTATGGCTGAAGCACACCCCAGGCTTCCGGGGCGACGAAGGGCGCGTTCACCGCATACCGCGGCGTTGCGCCATTGAGCGCTGCCGCCACGCCCTCGGCCATCTCGGTGCCCGCCGATGTCTGCGCTTCGGCGGTACTCGCGCCGATATGCGGCATGGTGATGATTTTCGGGTGGCCGATCAGCGGGTTGCCGGCCGACACTGGTTCGTGGTCGTAGACATCGAGGGCCGCGCCGCCCAACTGCCCGGCATCGATTGCCGCCACCAAGGCTGTTTCATCGACGATCCCGCCCCGCGACGCATTGATTAGAAAGGCGCCCGGTTTCATCTGCGCGATCCGGCTCGCATCAAACAGGTTGCGCGTGCCGTCGGTGAGCGGAACGTGGATCGATACCACATCGGCGCGCTGGATCAGTTCATCGAGCGTCAGCAGCGTCACCCCAATCTGCTCGGCGCGATCAAGCGAGACGACCGGATCGTAGGCGATTACGTCCATCTCCATAGCGCGGGCGCGCAAGGCGACTTCCGATCCGATCCGGCCCAGCCCTACCAGGCCAAGCGTCTTGCCGCGCACTTCCCAGCCGACAAAACGCGTGCGCTCCCACTTGCCGCTCTGGAGCGAGGCGTGGGCCTGCGGAATCGTGCGGGCGAGGCTGATCAGCAGCCCGATTGCCAGTTCGGCCACGGCCACATTGTTCGAGGCCGGCGCGTTCACAACGGTAATTCCGCGTCGTGTGGCTGCCGTAACGTCGATATTGTCCACCCCGGTGCCGGCGCGCCCGATCACGCGCAGCTTTGTGCCGGCGTCGATCACCTCGGCGGTTACTTTAGTTGCCGAGCGCACCACAAGCCCATCATATTCGCCGATTACGTCCAGCAAACCAGGCTTATCGAGATCGAGCCGCAGATCAACCTGCGCGGCACGCCTAAGCACCTCGATGCCCTCGGCGGCGATCTTTTCGGTAACGAGAATGCGATCCATTCTATTATATGCTCCTATTGGGCCGAAGCATCGGCTCCACCGACGCTTCGCCTACCACAAACCGTTGCTCCACCTCTTCGCAGATCGCGTGCAGCAACAGCGAGTGGACTTCCTGAATGCGGGCGCTGTTCGCGCTCGGCACGATAATCGCGTGGTGGGCGAGGCTGCGCGCCGCGCCGCCGTCTTTGCCAAGTAGCGCGACCACAACGAGCTCCTGTTCGCGGGCTACTTCCATGGCGCGCAGGATGTTCGGCGAATTGCCGCTGGTGCTAAATACAACCAGCACATCGCCATGTCGGCCCAGCGCCGCCAGTTGGCGGGCGAACACGGCATCATAGCCGAAGTCGTTGGCGATACAGGTGAGCGCGGTAACATCGGCGTTGAGGCAGACAGCCGGCAGGGGGCGCCGATTGCTGCGATAGCGGCCGACAAACTCTTCGGCGAGGTGTAATGCATCGGCGGAACTGCCGCCATTGCCGCAACTGAAGAGCGTCTGCCCGGCGCTCACCGCATCGGCGACGGCGCTGATCATTGCATCGACAGCCGCGCTATTGGGCGCCATCGCCTGGAGTACGGCGGCTGTTTCAGCCAGTTGCTCACGAAAGGGAATCCTGATTCCTGTCATAGAATATATTGACCCTTATTGTGCTGATGAACGCCTCCAATCATACCATCAACATTATGCATCACGTTCAACAGCGTCTTCGAAGGCCACTTCTACCGGGTCTATTATCGGGAGCGTACCCGGATCGTCGTCAGCCTGGAACCGATCGCGGCGTCCGATCGGCGGCGGAAACGCACTCCTTAGAGCCAGGACGCAGGAGGCAGGAGGCACGCGGCATGTAGCAGTCCGCACAATGTGTGCCGCATGCGCCCATGCCCAAAGCGGTCGCTTGTTGATCCACTCGAGCACTGAGCAATCCCTATGCGCCCGTTGGCTGAGCTTGGCGAAGCCAATGGGCGCGGGTTGCTTTGCGCAGCGCGTTTCAGGCAGCCTGCGCAAGCGACGTTACACCTGGGTGATTGTCGTGCCTGCTACAAGTTGTGCGACCCGCTCGCTGGTAATCTTCCCGCCGCCAATCGTCTCGGCATCGGCGGCGCCACACGCGACACCCAGGCGCAATGCTTCAGGCAGATCATCACTACGCAGCAGGCCGGTAACCAGCCCGGCGAGCAACGAGTCGCCGCTGCCGACGCTGCTCACCGCCTGAGTCGCCGGTGGGGTGGCCCACCAGACCCCCTGGGCAACCGCCGCGATGGCGCCCTGCGCGCCAAGGGTGACGACGGCCAGTTCGATGCCGCGCGCGCGCAGTTCCCCCACAGCCTGGGCCGCCTCGGCGGGCGTGGTGATCCTGCGGCCCAGCAGTGTGCCGAGCTCAGCCGCATTTACCTTAATGCCATAGGGTTGCGCCCGCAGCGCTACTTCGAGTGCCGCCCCGCTCGTATCCACAATAATTCGGCGCTGCCGCTGAGCCAGGGCGCTGAACAACGCCGTCAGGCTCGCTGGCTCTACCCCGCCGGGTAAACTGCCGCAAAGCGCCACCAGATCGGCGCTTTCCGCTTGTTGGGCCGCCACGTCTAGGAAGTGCGCCCAATCCGCTGCCGCAATCGGTGCGCCGGCCTCGTTCAGCACGGTTGCGTCGCACCCGGCGTCCGCCACGACAATCACGCAGATCCGCGTTTGTGCGCTGGTCAGCACCGGCACCGCCAACGTGATCCCTTCGGCAAGGGCAAGCTCGGCTACGCGCTGCCCGATCAGCCCGCCCAGCGGCGCGCAGATCCGGTTGGCCTGGCCCAGCGCCAACGCTGCACGAGCCACATTCAGCCCTTTACCGCCGGCGGCGTCGAGCACCGTGTCGGTGCGATGTACGGCCCCGGGCGTCAGTTGATCCAGCACGAACGTCCGGTCGAGCGCCGGATTGGGAGTAATGATGAGCAGCATAAAAATGAAAAAGGTAAAAGGAAAAACGTAAAATGAAGAACTCAGATCGGGACGCTATCGGGACACTGAAATTAAAGCTTCTTTTTTGGATCGGCCGCTTCAGCATGCACAGACTATTCAGCGCCTGAGTACAGGTTACCATGTTCAGCCGGCTTCGTCACACCTTAGACATATTCTTCCCTAGCGCAACCACATGCCGATCCGCTATACTGCCTGCGGATTTACAGTTTGGCAGTTTGCAATTCTGCCTTCAATCCTTATTGTGCAGCTCCATTTGCCGTCTTGCCGTTTTCCGTTTGCATTCCCCTAGAGATCTACTCCTATGCCGCAGCGCCTGTGCTTGCTCCTACTCATCCTGCTCGTCGGCGTTACGACGCTACCTGCCGCTTCGCCGCGTTCCGTTCAAGCCCAGGATCTGCCCTGGCGCGACAAAGGCAGCCCGTTCGGCGTTGTTGCTGCGTTAGGCAACCGCGTGCGCAGCGATGAGATCCCTACGGCGGTCCAACTCATGCGCGAGGCAGGGGTGCAGTGGCAGCGCGAAGAGTTTTTCTGGCACGAGATCCAGTTTGCGTCGGGCGGCGCGTATCGCTGGGGCGGCAATGCCGAGGGTTTTTATAACTACGACCTCGCCGTGAGTGCGCAAGTCAACGCCGGGATCAATATTCTCGGCCTGCTCGACTACAACCCAGCCTGGATGAAGGGCAAGAATCCGCACCCCGATGAGTGGATCGATGATTGGGGCGAATTTGTTTACAATGCGGTCGCCCGTTATGGCCGTGATCGCGGCCAGATCAAGTATTGGGAGCTGTGGAACGAGCCGAACCTGGCCAAATCCGGCTACGAGAGCGGTCTGTATACCATCGCCGACTTTGTGCGCATCCTCGAAGTCGGGCGCGCCGCCGCGCTCGCCGCCGACCCGGAGGCCAAAATTGTGCTCGGCGGCCTGGCGAGTATCTGGAGCGAACCGCCCTCACCATTTCACTACGATTACTTCGATTATCTTGACGCCGTGGCTGAGCTTGGCGGCTGGCAATACGTCGATATTCTGGCCATCCACCCGTACCGCCCCGATGCTCCCGAGGGCGATGCCTGGCGCCGCGATCAGTCGCTTACCTTTCATGAAGAGTTGACGCGCCTCGATGGCCTGCTGCGTGCCCACGGCCCTAAACCGGTCTGGCTTACCGAATTCGGCTGGTCGACCAATTCCGTCTGGCCGGGCGTCGATGAAGATACGCAGGCGTTTTTCCTGATCCGCTCCTACATTTTGGCGATCGCTCATCCAAGTATCGAGAAGATCTTCTGGTACGACTTCCGCAATGATACGCGCCCCGGCGTGCCTTACGAGCGACCAGTCTACGATAACCGCGAGGTTGAATTTCACTACGGCATGCTGCGGCGCAGCTTCCCGCTCGATCCAAATCGCGGCGATCTGCGCAAGCCGTCATTCCTGGCCTTCCGCGCCATGACCCAAATGCTCGGCGGGCTTGATCTGCGCGAGGCCGCCTTGAACGGCCAGAACCCTGATTGGCGTGGGGTGCATTGGTATCGCTTTGCCGGCGTTGGGCGGCGCGTGGATGTGCTCTGGCGTACCAACGAAGCGGCGCCGGCGCTAACGGTGGATTGCGGTTGCCGTGAGGCGGTAGTGCGTGGCTGGAATGGCGCGGTGCGCTACATCTTGTATAGCGCTGATGGTCGGCTCGTAATCCGCCCCGATACAGTGGGTGCACCGCTCTTTATTGAGTATGATCCGCCGGTTGCGGCTGGTGGCGTCTCCTTCGCTACCACCGGCCATAGTTTGCGTGGTGCGTTCCAGAGTTTCTGGAATGCGCGTGGCGGCCTTGATGTTTTCGGCTACCCGCTTACCGAAGAATTGATCGAACCGGAAGTCGGTACCGGCCGGCCGCGCACGGTGCAATATTTCGAGCGGGCGCGCTTCGAGCACTTCCCCGAGTTTAGCGGCACGCCTTATGAAGTGCAACTTACCCGCCTGGGCGATACAGCCTTGCGCCGGCAGGGCATCGCCTGGGAGACATTACCGCGCACGAACGAAGCGCCGCCCGAGTGTAGTTTCTTCCCCGAAACCGGTAAGCGCATCTGTCCGCCCTTTAGGGAGGCGTGGGATCGCGCCGGTGGCCTGGCGCTGGTGGGCTTACCGCTCACCGACGCCTACCTGGTGTTCGATGAGGCGCGCGGGATCAGCTATACCGTCCAATACTTCGAGCGCACCCGGATCGAAGATCACGGTAACGGCATGCGCTACGGCCTGCTCGGCAGCGAACTGCTGACCCGCTGGGGGGGGATGCCGTAAAGCCAGGCGGCAGGCGGCAGGAGGTAGGACGCAGGAGTCGGAAAAAATCGTTGAACCACTCATGCCCTCAGTGATCCCGCCCCTGGATCACTGACGCACTGAGCGGGTGCGGCCACTGAATTGATGCCAACGCCGGCTCAGTGCGTTCACGTCATCACACGCTCAGTGATCCCGCCCGCTGCCATCACGCCTGGTCAGTGCGTTCACGTCATCACGCCCTCAGTGATCCCGCCCCTGGATCACTGACGCACTGAGCGGGTGTGGCCACTGAATTGATGCCAACGCCTGGTCAGTGCGTTCACGTCATCACACGCTCAGTGATCCCGCCCGCTGCCATCACGCCTGGTCAGTGCGTTCACGTCATCACACGCTCAGTGATCCCGCCCGC
>JBBRUG010000182.1:0-12056 GCA_038247995.1 Chloroflexales bacterium
GTCGGGGCTGAAGACCGCTCCAGTAACGGCATTGGCGTGGCCGGCCAGGGTCAGCACCGGGCGTACATCGGCGGCGGCCCAGAGCCGGATCGTGCCGTCTTGCGCCGCTGTGGCCAGCAGATCACCCTGCGGGCTGTAACTGAGCCGCTCGACCACGCCGGTGTGCCCGCGCAGCACGTCGAGCGGCGCTCCGGTGGTCGCATCCCAGATCCGCGCCGTCAGATCGGACGACACCGTCGCGATCCGGTCGCCCGCCGGATGCCATAGTACGCCCTGCACCGCGCCGGTATGCCCCTCCAGCACGAACAATTCGCTACCGTCGGTCGCGTCCCAGACGATCGCCACGTCGTCGCCCGTGGCTGTGGCGAGTTGCGTGCCGTCGGGACTGAAGGCCACACTGAAGACCTCAACTTCGCTCGCTTCGATTGCCAATAACTCTTCGCCGGTCGCCACGTCCCAGAGGATCGCCAGCCCATCGGAGCCGGCCGAGGCGAGCGTCGCCCCGTCAGGGCTGAAGGCGAGGCTGAGCACATCGTCGGCGTGACCTTCCAGCGCCAGGAGTTCCGTACCCTCAGCGGCGGCAAAGATCACAACGGTGGCGCCAATGCCGGCGGCGACCAGGGCACCGTCAGGGCTGACGGCGAGGCCCAAAGCGGGTTGATCAAGCGCCGAATCGCCAGCCTGTATCTGCCATGTTTCAGCTCCGTCGGCGGTGAAACGGCGCAGCACACCGTCGTTGCCGGTCGTGAACAGCGCCGTACCGTCGGGCGCAGCGGCCAGATCCTGGAAACCGCGTGCAGCGGGCGTCACGATCCAGCGCGTGCGTGACGCCTGCACGGCCTGTTGCAGCGCCGCTTCGGCCTCGGCCACTACCGGCTCGCCCAGGGCACGGGTCGTCTCAACGGCCTCGCGGGCCAGAATCAGGCTGAGCAGCGAGTCGCGCGGGAGGTTGCTCACGGCAGCGGCGGACAATTCGCGGGCGCGGTTGATCTGGGCCTGGCGCTCGGCCTCGCGGCGTTGCGCCTCAGCGCGATTGTAAAAGAGCAGCGCCGTGGCGAAGGCCAGCGTCGCCGCAATCGCCAGCACCGTCGCCCCGATCGCGAGGTTGCGCACCCGGCGAGCCCGACGTTCGGCCGCCCGGCTGCGCGCAAGCAGGTCGCGCTCGGCAGCGGTAAGCGCATCAGAGTTGGCCGCCGCCCATTGTTCGGCCTCGTGCAACGCCGTGCCGCGCAGCAGCAAACCCTCGGGCCGGCCCTGCTCCGCCCAAAGGTCGGTCTGGCGCTGGAGCGTGCTCAGGTTGACCTTGAACCAGGCGGCGTTGTTGCGCAGCACTGGCTCAACCAGCCGGTCGTGGGCGAGTTCGAGCCAGGTTGCGCCGCGCCGCCGTTCACCGCGCACCAGATAGGCGTTGCGCAAGGGCGCCACGGCGGCGATCGGCAAGCCCTCGGCCTCCTGCGCGCCGGCCAGCACCGTGCCGCGGATGCCCTGCGGCGTGATCAGCCGGCGCTCAAACCACTGGCGGATCGTCCGTTCCGGCACGCCGCTCGTGCCGGCCGCCCGCGCCACCTGGTCGGCATAATAAGCGCCGAGCGCCTGATCGACATCACCGAGGTCGGCTACTTCCGCCGCGCCGATCTGCGTGGCGTCGGGAGGCAAACGCTCCCAGAGCCGGTAGCCGACGATCTGCAACTGGACGGGCTCGACGGTGAGGCCGGGTTGGGCGACGAGGGTGCCGTCGGCGCGCTGGGTAGTGGTGCGGCTGAGGTTGGTAGCTAGTTGCGCGGCGGCGGCGGGAACAAAGGGCACGCCCGCCGCACCGGCCAGGCCACGCATCACCTCGGCAGCGGCGGGAACGCTGAGCAGGTCGAGGCGATAGGTATTGTTCAGGCGGGTCGGGATCGGCAGCAGGTACGGGTCGAGGCCGGCGATATAGTCTTCGCGCAGCATAAACAGCGCCCAGCGATTACGATTGCGCAGTGCTGCGCCCAGTTCGGCGAAGAAGGCCGTGCGGCCCGCCACATCGCTTGGGTCGGCGGTTAAGATCTCCTCAAACTGGTCGAGGATCAGCACCTCGCCATCGGCCTCGGCGGGCGGCGGATGTTGGTTCAGGTAGGCGTCAAGCGAGAGCGCAGCAAGATCGGCGAGGGGCGTTTGTTCCGCCGCAGGCAGGCCTTCTTCCAGGCTGCTCAACGTCGCGAGCGAGTAGCGGTTGCCCACCGCCGCTGTGGCGAGGTTCACGCGGATGATCGGGCGCACAAAAAAATCGCGCGCGGTGAGGCGCGGAATGAGCGCGGCCTGCACCAACGAGGTTTTGCCGGCGCCGGAGGGCGAGTAGAGTAACACGATCCGCTCGGCCACTAGCAAGGCCAGCAGTTCGCGCGCCTCGCGGTCGCGCCCATAAAGCGTTTCGCCCGGTTCAAAGGGGCGCGGACCAACGAAGGGATTCTGACGCCCGGCAGCAATTGTAGACATACATCACCACGCCTTCCGCGCTACGGACGCGGCGCGCTCAGGCTGTGGCTCGGCGGCCCACTGGCGCTGCAGTTCGGCAATAAAATCCTGCGGACTACCCCAGAAGATCGCGATCTCGGCGTCGTCGAAATAGTCGGTAAGGTAGCGCCGGGCGCGCTCCGGGTCGAGGAAGGCGCCCTCTTCAGGCATAATCTGACCGGCGATATTGGCGTAGCGCCGCCGGCGCAGGCCGCCCTCCTGGCGCATAATACTGCGGAAGAGCACCCGGAAGTTCCAATCCTCCAGGCGGAAGCCCAGAAAGAGCAGCGCCGTGTCGGCCAGCGCCTCACGAACAGCGTATGGGATCAACTCCTTGTTCAGCGAAACACCAATCAGGTAATCGAAATAGTCGTCTTCCGTCAGCACGAGCGACTCGGGTACGGCGTTCACGCCAAAGAGGTGAAACACCAGCGGTCGTTGAGCACTGGGTTCATACTTCGCGTCCGCGTCGAAGACCGAAGGGATATGCTCCAGTTCCTTGTTCCAGCGGCAGAGCTCCACCTCAGGCTCCTTGCCGGCGGCGCGCAGGGCGCTGGAGAGCAGATTGTCGGTGCTTGCTGTAAGGTAGATCGGGAAAGGCAGTGCGGCGAGCACACCGAAGGGGTCGGCGCTGTCAGCAGCGCGGCGCAGGTCGCCGACGGCGGCGACAAGCTCCCAGATCGGCGCGTCGACCAGCGTCGGATCGAGTTGGGCGCCGAAGCGCTCTAACAACTGCGCCTTGAGGTAGGCGCCGAACTGTTCACGCGGGTACTGGCGCTGCTGATTAACGGCGAGGAACTGGGCCACCTGCGGCAGATCCTCGCGCTGGTGCGGGGCCATCGGGAAGCGGTAAGCATCGGCCCAACGCTGGGCAAGCTCCTTGGCTGAACCGAAGAGCGGCTCGGCCAGGTTCGGCGCGATGATCGGCGTCGCGTTGCCGCGCCGAATGTTGCTCAGAATCGCCGGCCACTTCTCAAACGTCTCGCCACTCGCGCCGAAGCCGGGCGTGTACCAGATCGCGCCGCTGCGCAGCCGCATAAACAGCGCAGGCATCCAGCTATCGTCGCGCTCGCGCACGGCACCACGGGCCACGGCCACCGCGCGGTCGATCAGGCCGTCGCGCTGCAACTCCTTGAAAAAGACCGGCATAAAGCCGGCGACCGTCGTCAGCGTGATATTGCCCTGCATAGCCAGCACCGCCGGCACTCCCGCCTCGGCGAGGCGTGGCCCGACGGCGGCAAGCGGCCCACCGTCGGCGAGCATCTGCCCGCTGGCGCACGAGGCGAGCACAATCAGGCGCGGACGCTCGCGCAACTCCTGAATGCGGGTGGCCAGTTCAACGCCGGAGACCCGCGCAATCCGGCCCTGTTCATCCTCCAGCCAGAGGTACGGTTCGCCCTCCGCCAGCGTTCCGTGGCAGGCCAGGTAGAGCATGTCGTAGCTGTCGCGCAGCCGTTCAACAATTGCCGCGAGCGTCGCCGGGCGTCCATCGGGCAGCGTATCAACGATGATCGGCGCCAGATGTTCGCGGGCGCGGGCGAGTTCGCCGGCCACATCGACGACAGCCATGCCGTAGGCATCGAGGCCGGCGGGGTTTGCGGCTACGGCAAGGGCGCGCAGCTCGGCGCGGGCGCGCAACTGGATCGGGCGCCAATCGCCGCTGGCCAGGTAACGCGAAAAGATCACCTGCTCGCCGGTGAGCAGCGGCGCGTCGCGCTCCGGATCGCGCAGCAACTCCCAGCGCAGCGCGTGCAGTTCGGGCGCACTCGATCCGACGAAGATGCGCAGCCGCAGGCCGCTGTTGAGGCTCGCGGCGGCGGCGCGGGCCTGGGCGAACACCCGGCGCAGTTCAGCCGTTGCGAAGAGTGCGGCAGTCAGCGCCTGACCGTAGGCCGTGGCGGTAAGCTCAAGAGCGCGCAGGGTGGGAAAGTCGAACCGCGCCACGGCGGGCTCGGCACCCACGAGGCGGATCTCGGCGTCGCTATCAGGCTGCACATAGCGCAGATCAACGACGTAGCTGTCGGCGTCCCGGCGGTGCAACCCGAGCTCTAGGTCGGCGTAGAGCATGGATGAACTTTACCAAGCAAGAATATGTGCGCGAATAGTAGCATGGTTAGCACGCATACGCAATGCTGCACTACAGCGCTTGCCGCACGGTAAAACTCACTTGCGCACCCTGGTTGCGAACACTCGTGATGCTGATTGTACCGCCGTGGGCTTCGACAATGCCAGCGGCAATCGCCAGCCCAAGCCCGGCGCCGCCGCTGGCCCGCGAGCGCGATTTCTCACCACGATAAAATCGATCAAACACATGCGGCAGGTCGGCTTCAGCAATGCCCTCGCCGGTATCACTCACCACAAAACGGATCAGCGGGGCGTCGGGAAGTACGGCGGCTGCCACAGTAACCTGGCCGCCGGTCGGCGTGTGGCGTAATGCGTTCGCCAGCAAGTTATCGAGCACGCGCACAATCTGCTGGGGCGCTACCAGGGCCTGGGGTGTGTTCGGCGGAACCTGCGCTTGAAGCTGGACGCCCTTCGCCGCCGCTTGCGGCGACATCCCGGCGAGGGCGTCGGCGACAAGATCGCCCGGCGCAACCGACACCAGATCCATTTCCAACGCGCCCGCATCGAGCCGGGCCAGGTTGAAGAGATCTTCGATCAACTGGTTGAGCTGGCCGATCTGGGTGCGCATGGTTCCATAGTAGCGCGCCGTCGTGGCGGCATCGTCCACTACGCCATCGGCCAGCGCCTCAGTCATCGCCCGCAACGAAGCCAGCGGCGTGCGCAAATCGTGCGAAATTGCAGCGATCAGATCGCGGCGTGCGCCTTCCTGGCGTTGCCGTTCATTAGCCGCGCTGGCGAGTTGATCGGCCATATGATTGAATGCATCCGCCAGCGCGGCCAATTCATCGTCGCCCTGCATCGCCACCCGCACCGTCAGATCGCCGGTTGCGAGCGCTGCCGCCCCCTGCTGCAGCGCCGAAATCCGTTGGGCAAAAACGCGCGCGAGCGCCATACTCAGCCCGGTGGCGATCACGGCGGCTACAAGCATCAATAATGCCAGCAGCGGCAGATCGGTCGTCGAGATGAACATCAGTTGGGCCGTGATCAAGATATTGCACAACGCCACGCCAACCCCAAAGAGCGAGGTAAGCGTCACTTGCAACCAGATCGGCACCCGTCCGCGACGTAGCCAGGTTACCCCGGCAATCCCCAGGCCAATCGAGAGGATGCCCGTCAGCAGCAATGAGATCAGCAGGGCAAATAGTTCGGTTGCCGGCGCCTGGAACCAGAGCGCCGCCAGCCCGATCGCCAGGCCCAGTGCAATCAGTAGGCCCAACCAGGACGAAAAAAACATCCGCGCCGTTGTAGGCGACCGCCGCCGTTCTTGACTCATCGTACGCCTCGTTCGGGTTGGCTGACGCTCAATTTGTAGCCCACGCCCCAGACGGTCTGGATCAGCGTTGGATTGGCCGGATCGCGTTCGATCTTCTCGCGCAGCCGCCGAATATGCACCGTAACTGTGCTCAGATCGCCAACGAAGGTAAAGCCCCAGACCTGATCGAGCAGTTGTTCGCGGGTGAAAACCTGGTTCGTATTGCGCATCAGGAAGGCCAGGAGGTCGAATTCGCGCCCGGTGAGCGTAAGGGTTACGCCGTCAAGCTGTACAGCGCGTGCCGCCAGATCGAGCTGCAGGTTGCCGATCGTGAGCAGGTTGGCCGCATTGGCTACATGCGCCGCCGGATCTTGCGTGCGCCGCAGCACGGCCTTCACACGGGCCACCAGTTCGCGCGGGCTGAACGGCTTGGTCACATAGTCATCGGCGCCAAGTTCGAGGCCAATCACCCGGTCAGCCTCATCGCTCCGCGCCGTGAGCATCACCACCGGCAAATTGCTGTCGGCGCGCAACCGTTTGAGCAGGTCGAATCCATCGACGCCGGGCAGCATTAAGTCAAGGATGAGCAGCGCCGGCTGTTCGCGGGCCACGGCCAACAACGCGCCGACACCATCGCTCGCCGTCGCCGTCCGAAAGCCTTCGCGCTCCAGATAGCGCACCACCACCTCGACGATTGTCGGCTCGTCTTCTACAATCAGAATCAATACGTTCTGCATCGGCACAGCTCCCATCAACCCGGATCCACAGCGTAGCAGCAGATACTTGCACAGATCTTACAACACGCGCCGTTGTAAAGTAAGCTTACAGAGCGGGTGTTTTTGCCTGTCACTCTGGCCGCCGGCAGTTCGCCGGAACTGTCAAGTGCCGGTGAACCATGCCTAACGACACTACCTGCGTTAGCACTCTGTAAGATTACTGGTGCATACTGAAAAAACTTATCAACAAACTCGATCGAGGTGCTGATGAACGAATACGTTGCGGCACACGCCCCGGATCTGCAATGGAAGCTCTGGATCTACACCAACTACGATTGTAATCTGCGCTGTTCATACTGCGTCGCCCGCTCTAGCCCCAACGCCCCGCGCCGCGCGATCGGCCTGGCCAATGTGCAACGCCTCGTCGATGAGGCGGTTGCGATCGGCTTTACCGAGGTCTTTTTCACCGGCGGCGAACCCTTCATCCTCAACGAGATTTATGCCATGCTCGCCTACGCCTCGGCGCGCGTGAAGACCACTGTGCTCACCAATGCGATGCTTCTGCGCGGCAAACGCTTGGAACAACTGGTTGCCGTGGCGAACGAGAATTTGGTGATCCAGGTGAGCCTGGACGGCGCCAACCCAGCTGATCACGACGCCTACCGCGGCGCCGGTTCCTGGACGAAGACGGTCGAAGGGATTAAGCTGCTCCAAGAGCACGGCTTCCGCGTCCGCCTCTCCACCACCGAGACCCCCGCGAATAGCGCTCGCCTCGACGACATCTGCGCCTTCCACCGCTCGCTCGGCATCCCCGAAGAAGACCATTTTGTGCGTCCGCTCGCCAAACGCGGCTACGCCAAAGAGGGGATCGAGGTAGGCATGGCCAACCTCGTGCCTGAACTCACCGCCAACCTCGATGGCATCTTCTGGCACCCGCTCTCCACCGACGCCGACCTGCAAGTCCGTAAACAGCTCTTTCCGCTGTCCACTGCTTATGATCGCGTCAAGCAACAGCTCGACGTGATGGCGCGCACCGGCGTCGCGCCGAGCATGACCTTTACCTGAGGCTAGTCACCCGGCTCTCGTGCGGAGCCTTGTTTAACATATCACATGCACCTGGTGTAAGCGCAGCGAGCCGCATCGTTCAATACGCTCAGTGGCTTTATCAGACCGCTCAGTGAGCAAGGAGAGGAACCCGATGATTTACGCCTATGTCCTGATCGAAGCCGAACCAACCCGCGTCCAGGAACTGATTGCCGAACTGCGCGATATGGAACTCGACGGCTCGGTGATCAAGCAGATCCACGCCGTTACCGGGCGCTACGACATGATCGCCTTCGTTGAAAGCCCGGATCTCCAATCGCTCGGCAACTGAGTGACTACAGGCATAGCGGGCGCCGTGGGCGTCCGACGTACTGAAACACAACTCGTGGTCTGGTAGGCTACCGCGAACAACCGCCCCGCACGGAATTGCACGTCGCGTGGGCTTCTTTCCGGTTGCACGCCGTTTGCGATTGCATAAACAAGCGACCGCTTTGGGCATAGGGCGTACGTGTATCGCACCGACACGCGCTGTACGGCCTGCCTCCGGTCGCGTGCCTCCTGCGTGCGTCCTGGCAGCCGCCAATGAGGTTTCTATGCCGCCCCGACCCTGGAAGACTCGCTCCAGCAAGACGATCTACCGCAACAAGTGGATGCGTTTGCGCGAAGACATCGCCGAACTACCCGACGGCAATACCACGCTGTATGGTGTCGTTACCACCGGCCCGTGCGTCGGCGTCTTGCCGTTCGTCGATGCCGACCACGTACTGCTGGTGCGCCAGTACCGGTATGTGTTCGGCGAGAACCAGCGCTGGGAAATGCCGACCGGCGGCATCTACCCCGGCGAAACGCCCGAACAGGCCGCCCAGCGCGAACTTGGCGAGGAAGCGGGCTACAGCGCCGCCCGGCTCGAACCGGTGTGTACCTACTACACCTCCAAAAGCATCCTTGAAGAGACGGCCCACCTCTACCTCGGTTTTGATCTGACGCCCCAGGCCCTGCCGCCCGACGAAACCGAGTTTTTTGAACAGGCCGTGGTGCCCTTCGACGAAGCGCTCGACCTGGTGCTGCGCAGCGAGATCCGCGACGGCATGACCGTTATCGCCGTCCTCTTCGCCGCCTGGCAGCGGGCGCAACAGGGCCGGCCGCACCGTGGAAGGAGCACGTAATGGCTGCATCTTCATCCCCCTACGCCGGCGACCAGCGCGCGACCGCCCGCACTCCCGCCGCGCATAGCTTCGCCGCTTCGCGCTGGGAACATCGCGTGCAACAGATCGCCCTGGTGGTGCTGCGGATCGCGCTGGCCTACCTGTTCTTCACTCAGCTCTGGTGGAAAACCCCGCCCGACTTCGGTTGCCCGGCCGACTTCCGCTTCACCACCGGCACGCCCCAGCAACTGCAACGCAGCAGCGGGTTATGCGATTGGATCGGCATCGAGACCGTGTATGCCACCCAGCCGCGCCCCTTCTTCGTCGCCAACCTCGACAATCGCGGCGCGCCGGAGATCGCAATTGACCTGGGCTGGCTGGCTCAACTCAACGGCGCCTTCATCACCAACGTGGTGCAACCCAACATCGCATGGTTCGGCTACCTGATCTGGGCCGCCGAAGCCTTCATCTTCGTCAGCCTGTTCTTCGGGCTGTTCAGCCGGCTCGGCGGCCTCGTCGCCATTGCGATGAGCGCCCAACTGATGATTGGCCTGGGTGGGATCGGCAACCCGTACGAGTGGGAGTGGGCCTACACCAACATAGTAGTGCTGGCGCTTGTCGCGTTCGCCTTCGCGCCCGGTCGCATCTTCGGCATCGACGCGCGCATCCGCCCGCGTTTGCTGGCCGCCGCTGCACAGGGCAACCGGCTCGCCGGCGGATTAGCCTGGTTGACATAAGAGGATCTATGCAGAATACGCTGCTTGTGGTGGCCAAACAGCCCGCACCCGGCCAGACCAAAACCCGGCTCTGCCCGCCGCTCGACGCACAACGCGCGGCCGATCTGTACGAGGGTTTCCTGCGCGACACGCTGGCTATCATGCGCCAGGTGCCCGATGTCCAACGCACGATCGGGTATTTGCCCACCGAGGCGCGGGCCTACTTCGCGGCTCTCGCGTCTGATCTGGATCTTCAGCTTCAGTACGGCGCAAACCTTGGCGAGCGGCTCGATCACCTGCTGACCACAGCGCTGGCGGCCGGCGCGCCGAAGGCCGTGGTGATGGACAGCGACAGCCCGACGCTGCCGGCAGATTATGTCGCTCAGGCGTTTCGCGAACTGGACACCCATGATGTTGTGCTGGGGCCGTGCGACGACGGCGGCTACTACCTGATCGGCTTGCGCCGCCCGCAGCCGCGCCTGCTGCGCGAGGTGCCGATGAGCACGCCGTTTGTGCTGCGCGATACGCTGGCGCTCGCCGCCGAACTGGGCTTGCGCACGGCGCTCCTGCCAACCTGGTACGACATCGACACGGTCGCCGAACTTGAACGACTGCGCGCCGAACTGGTCGAGGCGCCGCCCACAACAGCAGTGCATACGCGAAGGTTCCTGTATGGCGGAGTTTAGCGCAAGAACTGCGAACTAAAAACCAAGCACCGAGAACCAAGAACTACGAACTGCGAACCGAGTGTCAGGAACCAGGAACTATGAACTGGAGCGCCAGGAACCGCGAGACCGCACTGGTGCTTGCGGGAAGCGGGATGGTCTTGTTTGCAATCGCCGCAGCCGCCCTGCTGCGCTTTCCACTGCTGGAAACCTACAATGTCCAGATTCTGACCCTAGAGGAGCAGGTTGTCGCCCAGCCGACGCTGGGGCCGGCGCTGACGCTGGGGATCGGGCTGGCGTTCGGCAGTTACGTCGCAGGCTACCTGGCGTTGCGACAAGCTGAACCGCACGGTCGCCACACACTGCTGATCGCCTGCGTACTCATTCCGCCGCTTGCCAGCGGGTTCGCGCTGCTGTTCATCCACCCCACCAGTTCGCTCGATCTCTACGACTACCTGTATCGCGGGCATATGGCCGCGCAGTACGGCGCCAATTCTTTCGTGCAGACGCCGGAGGATCTGCGCAGCCTGGATCGGCTCTACTGGTACACAGCGTGGCGGCGCTCGCCTACGGCCTACGGGCCGCTGTGGGAACTGATTAGCGTCGGTGTAGCGCGGATTGCCGGGCCAAACCTGTTTAACCTGATCCTGGGCTTCAAGCTCGTTTCGTTCGCCGGCTGGCTGGCAACGGCGGGCGCGATCGCCGTGGCCACGCCGCCGGGTGTACGCCTGCTCGGCCTGTATCTCTGGCTGTGGAACCCGCTAGCGCTCTGGGAACTGGCGGGCGCCGGCCACAACGACGGCGTCATGCTCGCCTGGATTATGATCGCCATGGCCTGCTTGCGCCGCCGGCCGCTGCTTGCGCTGACCCTGATCACCGTTGCGGCGCTGTTCAAATATGTCGCTGCGCTGCTCTGGCTGCCGGCCCTGGCCGCAATCCTCGCGCAGACGCCGGGGTGGCGTGAGCGGCTGAGCCTGACCGTGCAAGCCGGCCTGGTTTCGGCGGCGCTCGTGCTGATCGCCTATGCGCCCTGGTGGGCCGGCAGCGCCACCCTGGAGCAATTCGCGGCGCGGCGCGAACTGGTCAGCAACACCCCGTTCGCCCTCTACCGCGCATTCGTGCGCGAACACATCCCGCACGACGTCTTGCTGGAGCGGATCGGGCGGATGACGACAACCCTCCTGGTGCTCGGCGTTGCGGCGGCTACCTGGCTGTCCGCCCGCCGTCCACAAGCGACCACGCTGATCGGCTGCGGCCTGTTGCTCTGGTTCCAGAGCGTTGGTACGGCCTGGTTCCAGCCGTGGTACCTGACCTGGCCGCTGGCGCTGGCGGCGTTGCATCCCCGCGTCGGCCAACTCGGCGGGCTGTTGGGCGCACTGAGCCTGGGCGCATTGCTCACTTACCCGGCCTTCGCCGCGCTGCAACCCTGGCTGAATTGGCCGCTCAAGGAAGCGCCCTGGCAGGCGCTGATCCTCGCCCTACTTTACGGGCCGCCGCTGCTTGCATTGGCCTGGCTGCGCCGCCCGCGCGCAACCCAATCACGACTGCTTGTAACGCCCCAGCAGCAGGAGGCGACCTAATGCAGATTACGCTGATCATTCCGGCGCTCAACGAAGCGGCGTGCCTCCCCGGATTGCTCGCCGAGATCCCGCCTGAGGCGATCCACGAACTGATCATCGTCGATAACGGCTCTACCGACGCCACCGCCGAGGTGGCCCGCCGGGCCGGGGCGACGGTTGTGATCGAGCCGCACCGGGGGTATGGCTATGCCTGCGCCGCTGGCGTGGCCGCAGCACGCGGCGATCTGCTGGTGTTTATGGACGGCGACGGCAGCTTCGTGCCGGAAGAGATCGGCTTGCTCATTGCGCCCCTGCTGGCCGGCGCCGCCGATCTGGCTCTTGGTA